>CAJULX010000031.1 GCA_910587245.1 Candidatus Gastranaerophilales bacterium | reverse complement strand
TAACCTGACCCCTGTATACGGAAGCGCCTTTTTCAACCCTGTAGCTTGAAAGGTGGGCATAAAGCGTTGTTGTGGGTACACCGTTTACTTTGCCGTGGTCCAAGATAACAACCTTGCCATATCCGCCGTACCAGCCCGTAAATATAACTTTGCCTGAATTTGCCGCCTTAACGTTAGCTCCGTAAGGCGCACCTATATCCACACCCGAATGGAAAATCGGTTTTTTAAAGATAGGGTGGATTCTTGAACCGTAAGGGGATGTAATGGGTCCGCCGACAGGTCTTAAGAAGTTTGCCGTTGTGGTAATAGTGGTGGTTTTTGTGGTTTTACTTACCGTTTTATTAATCATATCCTCAATCTGCTTAGACTGGCGGGCAAGCTCTCTTTCTGACTTTTCCCATGTTGCACGGTCGGTTTTAAGCTTATGAATCATTTTTTCATTACGCGAAATTGCGCTTTGAATATTCTTTTGCTGGCGATTCATAGTTTCAATTGAGGTTTTAAGCTCATTTTTCTGATTTTCAAGACGTTTTGTCAACTCCCTTATGCGCCTTGTGCGTTCTTGAGTTGCGGCAATTTTCTGCCTGTCCATATCCATTACGATATTTTCAAAATAAATCCTGTCCAAAAAATCGTTTATATTCTTTGCAGAGAGCAAAAATTCAACATAATTTTTTCTTTTTGTTTTAAAAATCTGGTTTATGCGCTTATTTGTAGCATATTGCTGGGCTCTGTAGTTTCTTAAAGCGTTCTCCAGCTGGATTTGCAGGGTATAAAGCTCTTCCTGTGCATTTTTATACTGCTGTTTATTGTAATACAGCCCCTGTTCTGTCTGTTCAAGCCTTTTCTGATTTCTATACAGCTTGTTTGTTTCAATTTTTTCAAGGAGCTTTAATTTATGAATTTCTTTCTTTGCCTGCGCGCGTTTTTGCTCAATCTGGTTTTTGGATGAATTTGCAGCAAAAACGGTCGTATTCTGCAAAACCAGAGCACAGACGCAAAATGTGCATATTATTAATTTTTGTATCTTTTTCTTCATAAATGTTAATTAGTTTGCAAGAAGAGGCAAAACGATGGTCAGGCCTATCATCCAGGCTGCAACGGTAATTACAAGGATTCCTACTATTATTCTTCTGTTCCTTCTGAAAAATTCCATTGTTCTTATCCTAATTTATCTGTTTAATAATATATTACCCGAAAAATACGGTGTGTGCAAACAAGTTAAAAATACTTGATATATCAGCGTTTACAGCCTGCATCTTCAAAATCCGTTTTCCCGTCAAAATTGTTATCTATCCCGTCATAGCAAGAGTTTCCGCTCTCAAAACTTTCAGCACGCGGAATGAATTTTAAATACTTATTATCAACCGAATGATACAATTTTAAAAAATACTCCCTGTAAAATCCTGCAATTTCAGGGTTTTTGAATATTAAAACATTTTCATCATTCTTTTTCATACCGGAATTTGAAAAATTTGCGCTTCCTGTTATAAAAATTTTTCCGTCTATCACCATATTTTTTTCATGGTCTTTTCCGCCCCAGTTTTCAACCTTCAAAAACACACCCGATGCTCTTAGCCGCTTAACCCGCTCCTTCATTGCATTTGCACCGACGGCGTCATAAATTATTTTCACGTCAACACCCCTGTTTTTCGCTTCTATCAAGGCTTCTATGATTTCTTTATTTGTTAAATAGAAGATACTTATGAATATTTCTTGCTTTGCGCGTTTAATCAAGGGTAAAATGCCTTCATAGAGAGGGTTTCCCATCGGTGAAAAATAAATATCAAGGCTTGTACCGTCATTTAAAATAACCTGTTTGGAGTTGTTTTCCTTTGCAGTGCCGAAGTTTCCGCCATACATATTTTCAAATTCCCGCGTGAAAACGGCTGCCGCAGAGGAATTTTCTATTAAAACCACCGTATTTGCGTTGTATCCGCCGCAGCCTGAAGCTGAAATATTCATTGTGCCTGTGATTACAGATTTTTCATCAAAGATAAAAAATTTATTGTGCATAAAAGGAGCTTTAAAATCAGATATAGCTTGAAAATTAGAAATTAATTTTGTTGTATCCCTGTATACAAAAGAGTTATCGGCTTTTGAATCAACAACACCCCTTATCTTCACACCCCTGTTTTTAGCTTCTATTAAGGCTTTCAAAATTTCATTCTGTCCTTCAAACCCGTAGAGCGCAAAATCTATTGATTTTTGAGCATTGCCTATATTGGTTAAAATTGCCCTACAGGCGGCGGTTTTGCAGGTATTTGAGGGCTTATTTAAGGTATTGGGGTTTATTAAAAAAACCGTAACGTCACCGAATTTGCGCACGGGAGATTCGGTATATATCGGCGTTTTCAGATTTACATCACGTTGAAACCCTTGATTTTGCTTATCTTTTTTAAAATCCTGCTTTTCGTTTTTCAAACAAGTTTTAGAATAAAATGCGGCATTTTTCTTCAATTTTTTTAAATTTTCAAAAACTTTATACGGGTTGAATTTTTTGCTTCCCGATTTACTTTCATATGCAAATCCCAAACCTTCTTCAAGGAGTATAATCCCGAAATCTTTATTATCTTCCGTTAAAATTTCCGCAAAACGGTAATAATAGCGCGGGTTATAAGGAACAGGCGGGTTTTTAAAAGAAATTTCCTTGCCTTCAAGTTTTTCTTTTGCAAAATTTTTTGCCGCCTCCCCGAGCGAAAGCGCCTCACATACTGTAATATCGTATCTTTCAGCATATTCTTCAACTTTGGAATTATATTTTGAAGGGAATGCATTTACATTCTTAACATGAAAAATTTCGTCTTTATCTTTTATACCGTTTTTGTTTAAATCTATGTAAAATTTATCCCCCTCAATAACCTCTAAAACCCTGTAATATTCTATGTTTTGACGTTCCAAAACAAGAAAAATAAGAGAGGATAATATTATTATAAAAACTGCCCAAAATCTTTTCATAAACAGGATTATACGATAAAAAAAGGTGCTGAGGTTACAAAAAACAGCACCTGAAAAAAGTTGTTTAGTCGTAAAAATTTATTAAAGTCCCTGTTATTCCCACCATTCAAGGAAGATTTTACCGTTCGAGCCGTTGCCTCCCTTTGTAGGGTTGCTTGTTATATTTGTCTGGGATGATGAAGATACCTGTCCAAGGTTTCTTATGGCGCTTCCGCCGCCGCCCGAACCATATTTATTATCGGTATTTGCATCTTTACCGTTACTGTTATCTCCCTGTATACCACCATCTCCGCCTATACCTGATATAATTTTCTTTTCGCCGGTTCCAACAGTTTCATTATCCGAATTAAGCGTATAGGTAAAAACCTCAACGGTTATAGCCTTTAAATCACCGCCTTTTCCGCCTGTTGTATTTATTCCGTCTGCGCCTTCGCTGCCTTTTATGCATCTTTTAATATCACTGCTGTAATCTTTGCTGTTTCCTGCCATACACATTTTTGCCGAAGCGTTTTTTCCGCCTTTACCGTTAATTAAAGGGTTATTTGTATTACTTATTGCAGCAGCTGAATTATATGAAGGGTTAAGCGATACATTGCCGCCGCCCGCACCGCCTGCGGCTTTTATATCCCCAAATAAAGTGTCTCCGCCTTTTTGGGCATTAATTACATTGTTACTGGATACGTAAGCCCCTTTCCCGCCTTTTCCTATCCTAAATGTCACCATCTGTCCGGGTTTAGCATCCATATTGAATGTAAATATATTTCCGCTTGCTCCACCGCCGCCGGCACCAATACCTGCCAGCTTATATGCATTATTTGCCGCATCCCAATACTGATTCCAGGATATTCTCGCATAACCGCCAGAACCATTACCGCCCTTTCCGAAGGCAAAACCGCCTCCGCCTCCACAGCCGTATCCGGAAGCGTTTGCACCGTTTACGGATGTTTTGGTTCCGCCCTTGCCCGGCGTACAGGTGCCCGTAAACGGGGTGGTTATTGTACCGCCGTCACCCCCGGTTGATAAATCAGGATAAGTGTTTGCAGCAACTGTTAATGTATTATTTGCCGTTTTGCCCGTAGTATTACCAAAACCTGAAACGGAAACACTGCCAAACGAGTTAGGTATGCCGTTTGTTAAAAATCCGGCCACACCGTAATAAGGAGCAATAGAAGCACCGAGAATCTGGCCTGTGGGTGCACCGCCATAAAGACCCTTGTTTGCATTATTCGGGGTGGACAAAATAACGGAAGAACCTCTGGATATACTTGTAACCATAGGAGTTATATTTGTATTTGACCCCTGACCGACAGTTGGGCTTGTTATTGTTGAATTACTGTTTATAATACCTGCAGTGCCGCCTGAGCCTCCTGTTCCGATTTTTACACTCAATGATTCACCGGAATTGGCTTTAACATTTTGCACGGGAACAATATGCGCAGCACCGCCGCCTGAGCCTCCCGGGCCATAATCAAGATATGTTATTGCAACAATACCGTTTCTGGCAGGATAAGGCTGAGCTATATGCCACATGTCTCTATATTTCCTGTCGCTGTAGGTATTATTATATCCTTCGCCATACCCGCCGGCGCAATAATTGGGATATTTGGATAACGGTGAATTGCCGCCTGCACCGGATGTTGCAGGATTTGCATTATTACATCCCGACTGCCCGCCATTGTTTCCACCCGGCTTTCCGCCAGCTCCGCCATATGCTACGCAACCGTTGTCCATTTCAGAACTCCCACCGCCGTTTCCGCCAAGACCCGTACCTCCGCCGCCGCCACCGCCGCCTCCGCTAAGTGCAGCAGCTATAACACCGGGGGATTTCATTATACGTATGGGTTCACCACCGCCGCCGCCACCGCCGCCTGCATAAAGATAACAGCTTTGCCCACCGGAACACAAACGGCTTGCCCCGCCTCCGCCTCCGCCGCCGCCTACCAGACCGCAGTTGCCAACATAAGCGCCGCCGCTTCCGCCTGCAGAATGTCCGCCTTTTCCTCCAATTCGTCCTTGAACATACGGATTACTTGTACCGCCGCCTGCACCGCCAGAACCATCTTCGGCACTTGCACCGTTTCCTTTTGAAAAATCTGTTCTGGTAAGCGAAAACATTACACTATCCCAAATTATAGCCGGAACACCCCCTGCTGCACCAACATACACTTGTACAGTATTATCGCCGGGAAAACGTGTATATTTATTTTGATAATAACCGCCCGAACCGCCGCCTCCGGTGCCCTGATAAAATATATTACTGCCGCTCCAGCAGGAATTTAAGGCAATAGAGCCGCCTCTTCCGCCGCCGCCACAAATATCAACCAGAGCGTATTTATTCTTTAAGGCCTCAGGAATGGTAAACGTATTGTTTCCGACAGTCGTAAATTCTTTTAATACTTTTTTTGTTCCGCCGCCTCCGCCGCCCGCACCGCCGCTTATTAACGTGGCTTCTATATTTCCTGTCATGGAAGGTACGGTAAATGTATTTGTGCTTCCTGCATTTGTATATTCGGTATATCCTGCAGTGGGAGCGGTTCCGCCTCCGCCGCCCGCACCTATTACAGTTACTTTTATTGCGTTTCCTTTAAATTTAACAGGGACTTCAAATGTTCCTTCACAATATTCACTGCCGTCGCTATCGGTTTTTATAACAGAACAGTCTTCAGAATTAAATTCAAGCTCCAGTGTTTTTTGCTTTAGTTCTTTATTGTATCCGATTCCCGTCACATTGACATTTTCGCTAACCCTTCTTGTCATGACGGGGGCGAGGGCTGCAAGCAATAATGAGGCGACAAGGAGCGCCATAAGCATTTCAACAAGAGAAAATGCAGGCGGAAACTGCCGCAAAGACGATAAACAATTTTTCATTTTCGTAACCTTTACTTTAAGATAAACAATAAAACAACTTAACAATATTAAGTTTATTAATGAATTTTCATGATAATAATATATAATTCATTATTATCATGAATTGTACAAAATCTATCCCCATGTGTCAACATGTTTAATTATGGGAATAAGAGACAAAATAAAAAGCGTGATTATTGCAGCAGGCTGGAATTATGTCGAATTAGCGGAAGAGCTCACAAAAATTACGGGCAGAAAATATACAAATCAGCTTATTTCAAACAGAATAAGAAAGGAAATTATCAGTTTTAAAGAGGTGGAGCTCATTTGCCGCATTATAGGTTACAATGTGGAACTTACAAAAGACAGTTCAAGAATATAATTTCCGCTTGCAAAAGTATTTTCAAAGCAGATTGTTTAGTTTTATTTAGCTTTTTTAAGAAATCTTAAAAAATATTTACAAATTGTACTTGAATATTATTAGTGTTTAATGTAGTATCAAGTGTACAATAGATTAAATGTGTTAAAAATATTAATAAAATAAGGAAAAGGTAAATAAAATGAATCCTATCATCAGCGAATTAGAAAAAGAATATACGCAGAAAGAAATGCCTGAAACAAACCCCGGCGATACCGTTAAAGTATTCGTTAGAATTATTGAAGGCAACAAAGAAAGAACACAGGCTTTTGAAGGCACCGTTATTAAAAAACACGGTTCAGGAATCAACAAAACAATCACTGTAAGAAAAATCTTCCAGGGCGTTGGTGTTGAAAGAGTTTTTGCTATTTACTCACCCAGAATTGAAAAAATTCAAGTATTAAGAAAGGGTGACGTTAGACGTTCTAAATTATATTATTTAAGAGAACGTTCAGGCAAAGCTACAAGAATCAGAGAAAAGCTTGAAAAAAGATAAACTGAAAAAATAAAGGTTTAAAAAATGCCGCAGGGAATATTCTTTTGCGGCATTTTTAAGTATAACGGCAATATTAAAGTTGCACATGCTAAAGCACAAGGCGGCAAAATGAATAATCACATACACTGGTACCCCGGGCATATTGCAAAAGCGGAAAGGCTTTTAAAAGAAAAACTCAACCTTGTTGATGTTGTTCTTGAAGTTCTGGATGCGCGCATTCCTGTATCAAGCTCTTATGGTAGCACGGAAGTACTCTTTAAAAATAAGCCAAGGATTATTCTTTTAAATAAATGCGACCTTTCAGACCCTTCAGAGAATTTAAAATGGAAAAAAATAATTGAAGAAAAAACGGGCGCCATCTGCCTTTTAACAACAAATGCAGGGGCAAAAGACACTAATTTAATAATAAATAAGATTATTGAAATATCAAAACCCGTTATTGATAAAATGGTATTAAAAGGGCTTTTACCGCGCCCTGTCCGTGTTATGGTAGCGGGAATGCCAAATGTCGGCAAATCAAGCACGATAAACCGTTTAATTAAAAAATCAAAAACAAAAATCGGCGCAAAAGCCGGTGTTACAAGACAGCAGCAGTGGGTGAGAGTGCATGAAAAAATTGAACTTCTTGATACCCCGGGGATTATCCCTATGAAACAGGAAAATCAGGAGGCGGCACTGAAACTGGCTTTTGTAAATTCAATAGGCGAAAATTCTTATGATAATGAATATGCGGCAGCGGAACTTTTAAAAATTTTAAGTACAAAATATGAACAAAATTTAAGAGATTATTACAATTTAGATAATTGTGATATAACAATTGAAAATATTGCGCTTAAAAGAAACTGGATTGTAAAAGCGGGGAAACCTGATATAACAAGGTGTGCGCAGTTTATTTTAACTAATTTCAGAGACGGAAAAATAGGAAAATTTACACTTGATGAATACTGAAAAATGTGCTGAATTATTCAATTTTGATATGGAGCAATTAAAAAAATCAAAGTGTAATCTTTTAATAGGGGCAGATGAAGCAGGCAGAGGCCCTGCCGTGGGGCCTGTATTTGCGGCAGCCGTATGTTTTAAAAGCACAGATGACAAGCTTATAGAAAAACTTGCAAAATTAAACGACTCAAAAAAGGTAAGCGAGAAAAACCGTCTTGAATTATACCCGATTATTAAAGAAAATACCGTAAATTCCGTGCAGATGGTAGATGAAGGTATGATAGACAGGATAAATATTTTAAATGCAACGTTTGAAGCTATGAAAAACGCCTGTATGGCAGTGGTGCGCGAAGTCAGAACAACATGCATCGTGCTTGTAGATGGTAATCACAACATAAAAGGGTATGAATTTCCTCAAAAACCCCTGATAAAAGGAGATTCAAAGTCAGCTTCCATTGCTGCGGCAAGTATTTTGGCCAAGGTAGAGCGGGATAATTACATGAAAAAGCTTGATGAAGAATATCCTGAATACGGCTGGAAAAACAACAAGGGGTATTTATCACAGGCGCATATTGAGGCTATACAAAAATATGGGATTACAAAATACCACAGGAAAACTTTTGTAAGAAATATTCTGGATAATGCAAGAATTGAACAGCAAAAGCTGAATTTGGTTTAGTTTGAATGTTAATAATTGTAGTTTTATAAAGCTGAAACGCCTTTTGTTAACTTTTGTTACAAAACTCTGAAAATTTTTAAAAATCACGCAAAAAAAAAAATTTGGAGCGTTGTATGTGCACATACTAAATTTTATTAGTGTTGTGTTTGTAGAATATAAAAGGACTTAGAGAAAATGCAAGTTAACAGAATTTCATCTGTGAACAACTATTCAATGAATGGTGTAAACAGAAATCAAAATCAGGTTAAGAAAAATGATGTACAATTTACGGCTCTTGTAACGCAAACGGCTGTCGATTCTTATGCACCCCTTGTGGAAAAAGGTATCGGCCGTTTTATGGACTATATGAAAGATTTAACAATGCAGGCTGTTAATAAAAACGGCGGAGCTATGGAACAATTAAAAAAACTTATCGGCTCAACCTCAGCAGAAGCTCTTGTTAAAAACCCGCAAGCTTATACCGAAGCTTTAGACAAGCAGGCTACAAAATTGCTTCCTTTAAGCGGACAAGGAACAAGAGGAGCTGAAATCAGAAATAAAATAACAAACCAGCTTGGAATACCAAACACAAACAAAACGGATGTTCCGCTTCCTGCTATTATCGGAAAAGCTGCCGACGGTGAAAAAATTTATTTAACCACAGCAAACAATGAACTTTTACATATGATGGAAGCCGGACAGCTTTCACCTTTTGAAAAAATTCATACAATCAGAACAGAAGTAAGTGACGGCGATGCTACGGTTCTCGTTGAAGGCTTGAAAAAAGGAATCATCCCGACGGACAGACCGGCTTTATTCAGCTATACTGATGACGTCGGTACAAAAGGTCATGAAGACTATTCAGAACTTATGAAAAGATTTAAAGAATTAGGTTCGGATTCACCTGTTGAAGTAATTTCAAGAGGGTATTTAGAAGCAAAAGAAAAAGCAGCAGGTGTCCTTGGAACTTTTGTGCCCAAGGGTAAATTCTTTGCAGTAGAAGAAAAACCAAAAATGGAATTACTAAATGAATTGATACCAAACGACAATATGGTAATGACAAATATCGGTAAAACTTTATTCACACCAAAGGGCTTGGAAGAAATCAAAAGCAGAATTCCCGCAGGCGGAGTTAATGACCCTGCTAACACACTTATCAAAATGGACAAAGGCCAGCCGAAATGGCACGTTACAGAAGGTATCTTAAAACCCGCAGGCGAAAGAGGCACGCTGGATGTTATTCCTAAAGGCGGAAACTTCAGTGATATCGGCAATGGAGCGGTGTTTACAGATATCATGACAGATATTGCAAGCGGCAAGTTCCCAAATGTATTCCCTGAATCTCTTGAAGCACAAATCAGAAAAAATGTTACAATGGCACAAGACGGGCTTTCAGCTTCTTTAAAATATGGTGATAAATCTGTAGAGTTACCAACAACATTCGGTGATAAGTTAGAAAAACTAAAACAAGAAATGACTGATACAATAGCAAAAGCCAAAGAATCTGCACAGGATTTTGCAAATAGAACCACACAAGGTTAATATCAATACTGATGATCAATTAAAAGACTCTCTTGATTAATTCAAGGGGGTCTTTTTTAATACCCTTCTCCGATTGTATCTATAGCTTCTACGCGGATGTCGGTAATTAATTCGGAGTAGGAAATTACAACGATAGTAGGGATATGGCGTTCAAGCATTTGATACAGGGGAAGGCGAATTCTTGGGGAACAAAGGATTACAGGCTGTACACCCACCGTCTGATGCGCCTTCATGAGTGTATTTGCGGTAGTTTCAATTAACTCCTGCACCTGCATGGGATTTAGAAGGAACATTGTACCTAATTCCGTTCTCTGGCAGGAATCATCAAGGGTTTTTTCCCATTCGCTTGAAAGTGTGAGCGCGTATAAAACCTTATCCCTGTTTGAATTTGCAAGACAAATCTGACGGCCCAAAGCAGCACGGAGCCTTTCGGATAAAATATCAGGCTCTTTTGAAAACCTTGCGTAATCGCATAAACGCTCAAATATAAAGATGATATCTTTTATTGAAACCTTTTCTCTGATTAAGTTTACAAAGATTTTTCTAAGGTCGGATGTTGATATAATCGTCGGCACAAGGTCGTTTACAAGGGTCGGGTCTTGAGATTTCACAAGCTCCATCAGCTTTAGAACATCCGTTTTTGTCATCACTTCATCAACATATTTGCGCACACAATCCTGCAGGTGAGTTACGATTACATCAACGGAATCTACCGCCGTTATTCTGTCGTTTTTATTGATATACTGCCCGTCAATCCAGTAAGCCTGCGACTGATAAGTAGGATCAACCGATACTATAACGTTTTCGGGCACCTTTTTACCGAGTGCCTCCCATTGATCGGCAATTACCATAAATTTACCCGGGTACACCATGCCTGTAGCCACTGTATTTGAGCGGATTGCAATCAAATATTCATTATCCGCAATGGCTGATGAGTCCATAATTCTTATATTCGGGATGATATACCCCAGCTCATCGGTCACCCTCTGGCGGAGCGCGGCAATTTTTGCAAGCAATTGGCCGTCCTGATCGGGGTCTGCGATAACAAGCAAACCTGCGCCTACCTGTAAACTTAAAACATCAACACCGAGGCGTTCATACATTTTATTCGGGTTAACCAAATCCTGCATATTTTGCTTAACGGCATCCAACTGCCCCAATTGCTGCTGAACATCCTGATTTACAAGAACAGAGAAGCCTGCTGTCGCTATAACTATTGTAAACAGTACAAAAGGCCACCAGGGAAGCCCCGTGATGGGCGATGTAAAAGCAATTAACATCAAAAATCCACAGGCAAAGAATAAACTCTGCGGTTTTGATAAAATCTGCGCGGAAACATCCTTACCTAATGAGGTAGATGCTGCGGTAGAACGGGTCATTACGATACCTGATGAAATTGACATCAAAAGGGAGGGCACCTGAGAACAAAGACCGTCGCCTATTGTTAAAACCGTATATTTTGAAACGGCATCCGCCATAGGCATTTGATTCATCCCGACACCTATAATTAAGCCGCCCAAAATATTTATTACCGTAATAATAATACCTGCGATTGTATCTCCCTTAACGAATTTCATCGCACCATCCATTGAACCGAAGAGAGATGATTCTCTTTGAAGGTCTTCACGGCGTTTTACCGCTTCATCGGGGGAAATAAGCCCTGCGTTAAAATCCGCATCGATTGTCATCTGTTTACCGGGCATAGCGTCAAGCGCGAACCTTGCGGAAACCTCCGCGATACGCTCCGCACCTTTTGTAATTACCATAAACTGCACAACCGTGATAATAAGGAAGATTACACCCCCTACAATCATGTTTCCGCCCGTTACAAACTGACCGAATGATTCGATAACCTGTCCTGCATCCCCTTTTGCAAGGATAAGACGGGTGGATGCAATTGATAAAACCAGCCGGAACATTGTACCGATAAGGATAATGGACGGGAAAGCGGCAAGTTCAAGCGGCTTTTGAACATACAAAGATATCATCAAAAGCACAATACCGAGGGTTATATTCAACGAAATGGAAAGATTTATAACCCAGTTCGGCATTTCCATTAATAAAATCAAAATCAAAACGATAACAAATATTGCAAGAGCAATTTCTGAAATCGGATTGTTTGCAGGAGCCGCACCCTTTGCCTGTGCCATTAATTGCCTCCTTTATAAATACCGAAGGCATTTTGAATAATTGAAAGCTGGGTTGAAAAATTCGCATCTATAACACCGTTTGAAGTTATTACAACACAGCTTCCTTTTTCAACGGCTTCATCCGCCACAATTACAATTTTTGCGTCTATAACGGAATTTTTTAATATCTCGGGCATAGAAGCGCGCGCAAATTCAACCTCATCGGGCGCTACTTTAATTGTTATTTTTTCTTCATTTGATGAAACTTCGTCAAACACTTCCGCTAAAACACCTTTCAGGACGTCGTCGGATAATTCCACCTCTTTTTTAATTATTTTTTTTGCTATTTCAAGAGATAATTCAAGCATATCGTTTGATATAGCATCATAGGCTTCTTTTTTCGAATTTAAAAATTCAACAAGAGAGGCTTTAAGGTTTTCAAGCTCAGCCTGAGCTTCTTCAATACCGCTTTTATACCCTTCTTTTGCGGCAATTTCTCTTATGCTTTTAGCTTCTTCCTGCGCACGGGACACAAGAGTTCTTTCATCTATTCTTCTGTACCCTCTGCGGCGCTCCCCGCGGCGGCGCTCAAATCTTTCCTTAAATTCAAGGCTTGTTATGTCTATTTTTTCAATTTCATCAAGTTTTTTTTGAAGCTCCATCTCGGGAGTTAAAATTTCAGGGGGAGGAGCGGCTTTTTCTTCCTGCTTTTCAACCACGGCAGGAGCTTCCTGCGTATTTATCTCATCTTGAATATCTTCCTGAATTTCAGCAGGCGCAGGTATATTCGTTTCTTGAATATCTTCTGCTGCTTCTAATGAAACATCTTCAATTTCAGGATTTATATCAGGTTTATTTTTTGGTGTTAATCTTTTTTTTATAATCATACGGCAAGTTTTTCTTCCAGATGTTTGCAGATAATTGCGGCAACGCGCGCAGGGATGAATGTTTCATCTTTTGTATAAACAGAAAGTACAAAGTCTTTAATGACGGGTCTTTCATCTTCTATGATATTTGACACCGAGTTTTTATCCGAATTTTTAACAATTTTACACAATTTTCTATAGCACCTGTCAAAGGTTATATTTTTAGGCTCAGGCAGGGTGCGCCTTATTTCATCTATACACCTTGCCGTTATATCGTTATCTACTTTAGCTTCCAAATCAGGCATTTTTAAATATTGAATCAATACCTGTGCTTCGGGTTTATTGAATTTTGAAATAATATTTTTAATTTTTTCTTCGGGGAAATTTTTAATTAAAAGCGCAAGGGATGCCAGTTTTAAGATTTTTGCATCAGACATGCTGGCACCTACGGTTTCTTTTTCAACTTCCGTTTTTGCCATAGAATCAATGTTTGATTGATGAAGAGCGTTATCCGATACTTTTTCATCAATTTGGCCTTTTGATTTTAAATCTTCAATAGCCTGTTTAAAGCAGGTGTTTACATGGTGTTCTACAAGCGGAATAATCTGCTCCTGCGGCATTTTTTTTACCACTGCCTGCTTTGCAATTTCAAATACGGTAAAAGCTACTCTTTGCAGTATGCCTTCTCTAAGGGCGGGATTAACTTTTGCCCTTAAAAGGTCTATTGATTTATGAAAAGACCATTCGCCTATAAATTGGGTTATTAAAGAAGCCTGCGCGGAATCAAGGTTTAAGGCAGTATCTTTAACAAGCGCATCCCCTGACAGCACGCAAAATTTATAAACAATATCAACAATAAATTTCTTATCCTCGGGAGAAATGTCAGCAGGAATTACCTGGCTTGCTTGACCTGCCAGGTTTTTTGCAAAATCTTGCGGATTAAACCCCTCTATAGCTTTTTTCTCGGTACTCAAAACGGGTTTTCCCTCCGGTTAATATTTTACAATGTTTTTTTATTGAGGGCTAGTTTGTTTCAATCCAGTTTTTCAATTTTTCAACGGCAAGATTTTCATCAAGGTCACTGAAATCCATTGATAAATCTCTTAATTCATCTTTGATATCAACGGGTTTTTCCTTGCGGGGAGCTTGCTGAACGGGCTGCTGCGCATTAGCCGCCATTGCCGCAGCCTGTGCTGCCGCCTGCGCTTGAATCATTTGAAGATTCTGCTGTTCTATTAAATTTTGTGCCATTTGCGCCTGTTTCTGGATTAATTCCGCCGCTTTCATATTAACAACTTTTAACTGTTTTTCCTGTTCTTCGGATTTTTTCCTTAACAATTCAAGCTCTTCTTCCTGGCGTTCTGCTTCACTTCTCACTTTTTGAGCTATATGTTTTAAACCGAAGCCTAAACCTATAAGAAGGAATAAACCTACAACCCACCAGGGATTGCCTGATTCTTCGGGTTTCGGGAGGTGATTCGGGCTATCCGGAGCAAGTATCGGAGTAGTGGATTCAACAAATGCTATTGAAACATTCTCGGGATCTACAAGGGGGCTTGCGGCATTTGCAATCAATTCCTTCATTTCCTGAATTGTCATACTCATAGGAATTGAAGACTGTTCAAGAGATACGGCAATTGAAATCTGTTCTATTACCCCTTCTTTCATATATTCATTTATCTGCGTTTTAGATACACCATACTGGGTTTCATTTGCAGAACGGATATATTTTCTGTCCTGGCTTGAATTTGCGCCGCTTCCCGGGACTCCGTAGGGAAGATAAACACTCACCGCATTTGTTGCGGAATTTGAATCAGATGAAACATCACCGAGTTTTTCGGAGAAATTTTGTTCATTTACGGCAGTTTTTGATGACGGGTCATAAATTATGCTTGTTTTTTCAACGGGAGCCTGAGTTAAAAATGTTGAAACCGTTACAACGTAATTGCCCTTACCTACAAGCCTGTCAAGCTGTGCTGCAACTTTTTGCTGCATATATTTATCGTTTTCCTGCAATTTTGTAAGAGCATCGTTTGCACCGCCGATTATACTGTTGTAAACGTTTCCGTCCGTATCCGTTATTGAAATATTTTCAGGCTCAAGGTCTTGAACAGCACCCAAAAGAAGGTTTGTAATTGTTTTTACCTTCATATTATCAAGCGTTTTACCCGCTTCAAGCTGAACCTGAACCGTTGCTGTTACGGGTTTTTGTTTGCTTGCAAAGAGGCTCTGCTCGGGGATTGAGATAAATACCTGAGCATTTTCAACCGTATCAAGTTTTCTTATAAGCCTTGCAAGTTCACCGTTTATAGCCCTTGCAAGACGAATTCTTTTATCTTCTTTTGTGGATGTAAAATCACCGTTATCAAAAATTTCAAGACCAATATGCTGATCAACGATACCGCTTCTTACAATGGCTAAAAGCGCTCTGTCTTTTTGATCCTGAGTATATTCCGCCAGATAAAGGGTGGATTTTGTACCGTCTACCCTTCTTTGAGCTTTTATTCCCTGACGGGCTAAAAGCGCCTGTACTTCAAGCGCCTGACCTATTTTATCGGTTGTAAAGAGGTCATACGGTTCTTTTATAATTTTTTCTTTAACAACACCGGGTTTGGAATTATTATTGGAAGAAGCCGCAACGCCAACGATAATAACAATAAGCAGCAGGATAACAATACCTGCTATAATACCGTAAAATAACGGTTTATTTTCCATTATCTTTTTAAAATCTACTGGCAATTTATATCTTCCTGTTTTTGCTTGCCGGCTTTTATTTTATGCTGTGCCGGTTTTTAGTAAACAATTAGGCTTAATACACAAATAATTATACTATTAAATTTCTTATAAGGTAACTTTAGATTTGAATTTGCATGATTTTTTCATACGTTTGGAGGACTTTCCCGATACTTGTCGTTGCAATGTTCATCTGAATTTCGGATTTTGCAATTGCCGTCATAACATCGTGAACATCCGCTTTGCCGTTCAGTGCATCTTTTGTAAGCTCATCAGGCGCATTCAGTTCGCGGTTTAAATTTTCAACAAGCCCCGAGAAAACCGATTTAAAATCAGTGGTTTCAGGCTGTTCAACACTGTTTGTGCGGATGTTACCAAGCCTTGTGGAGCTGATTTTAGAATGTTCCATTCTGTCATTTAAATTAATTTTAGGGGTGAAGCCTTCAGACATATTTATTTTCCTTTATATTTATTTGTGTAATTTCTGCATTTACCGTGCTGTTTATTTTTGAGTGCAAATTATATTTACCGTACGATTTTTACAAATACATGCTCAAAATTGACCTTACATAATTTTGTGTTTCCTTGTATGGCGGAACACCGTTGTATTTTTTTACAGCATTAGGGCCTGCATTATAGGCTGCAAGAGCTAAAATTTTATTGCCGTTAAATCTGTCAAGCATTGATTTTAGATAGCGGACACCGCCATCCACATTCTGCACAGGGTCTGTCGGGTCTTTAACACCGAGCCCTGCCGCGGTGGATGGCATTAATTGCATTAAACCTATTGCACCCACTTTTGATTTAGCATTCGGGTTGAAGCCTGATTCCTGTTTTACAAGAGCACGCACAAGCCTATTATCAACACCGTATTTATTTGCGGTTTTATCAATAAGGTTTAAAATATCGGATTTGCTTAATTTTCCGTTTCTTCCCATAGCGGAAAGTGCGCCGAAAGGAATAGAGGGCGGTTCATCAAGCTTGAATACCTGTTTTGAATCGGATGAGGTTTTTAAAACTTCATTAAAGGGCTGCGCGCCGAATGTGCCTTTAGCTTCTTGCACAGGCTGTTTTTGTTCTGTCGGGTAGATTGAATTTAAATACGAATCAATCTGCTTTGCTCTAAGCTTTGCCTGAGCTTCACCTGAAGAATTTATATAGCTTTGGATTGCAGGATTAAACATTTCTTAAAATCTCTTTTTCCCCTCGCCTTTTCACCATAAGGCTTTTAAACACAATTTATAAGGCGCTTTAATAAGGCATATATTATGGTGGACGGCAAGAAGATATAATACTTTACACAAAACCTTTTAATATCATCTAAATTAATGATTTTTTAAAAAAAGGCATGAGAAATTTTAGATAATTTTAAGAAATTTTAAGAGCAAATTTTATTGTTGAATTGATAAATTTTTGCACTCTTTATCACTCAGCTGTATGCAGGAAAAATTCAAATCAGGGCGCACTTGATACAAGCGGTCAAAATTCTTTACATAAATATTGCCTTCACCGAAATAATAAACTCCCGATGCACAAGTATTATCGTTTATTTCTATAAGTTCTCCGTTTTTGTTATAAAAATGAATATAGGAAACGGTTTCTCCGCTTTGCGGAGCGCTTATTCCCGCATAATAATCTCCCTCTTTAATATTTTCTTCATTAAAGGGGCCGTAAAATCTGTTATCCGAGGTATTGTATGTATAATATGCCGGCCTGTCGCTAAAAGAGGCGGGTGTTAAAATTTTAACTTCTTCTTTTTGTATGCTTTCAACAACTTCAGATTTTATATCGGGTTTTATTTCGGGAGCTTTATCAGCTATTTTATTAAAACTTGAAATTATAAGCCCGAAATACCATACAGCCATTAAAAATACAATAGCAAAAAATGTTGATGATATTATTTTATTTTTAAGTTTGGAGTCCATTTTTACCTGCACTTTTTTACAACTTTATTGTATTTTTAAGATACCAATAAATCAACAGATTTTTTAAAAAATGGGGAAATAAAATATAGTTTATTGGTTTTTTGAAAAGGTCAATAGATTAGTTAATTTCTTATTTTTAAAGACATACTTAAAAATAAAAGTGAGGTTATTAAAATAAATACTATAAGACTACCCATGCTTCCGGATATTTCTGCCCATATAAATTTTAGAACCTGAAAAGTTGTGTACTCATACTTGCCGTTTGCAGTATAAAAATCCAGTTGTTTTTTAGCATCCTGTTTAATTTTTTCCTGTTCAATCATATAATCAAGCTCGCCCTTTGATATGGGTTTATCAAATTTAAAATCAAAACCTTTTTCCCGAGAATAGCTTGTTGCTTCTGTCGGAGACATGGTTATAGGAATTCTTTGCTTAGCTCCCCACATATGCAGATTATCTACAACGGCCTGCTCGGCACTGCCGAAGTGAGCCAGGTCGCGTTTTAACTTATACACCTTAGCAGCGTTAGTTTTAGGGTCATTACGTTCTATCTCTGACCAATTACCCGCATTAGATAAATCTACACCAGAGTCCAGCAGTTGTTTCATTTTATTCATCTCAAGGACGCTGGGGTTTGTTGAAACAGGTTCAGTTTGTCGAGCTTTCTTATTTTGTTGAAAAACATTCTCACGAAACTGTATCATATTATCATAGTCTTCTTGCGACATCCCCAGGGTACGAGCTTCTAAAATACCCTGCATCAGAGCTTCTTTTTGTTTATCTTTCTCACTAAGAACAGGCTTGGCTTTGTCTCGGGAAGTCATCATTTCAGTATATAGTGCATCAGCTTCTTCATTAGATAATGCTATTTTGTTTGCCATATGGGTTTTATGATAATTAATATCAGATATTTCACAAACACTATTAGCCTTTTCGCAAAACAAATTAATTACAAATAAAAGCAGCAAAGCCGGCAAAAATTTTTTAAGCATTATATCTTACCTTCTTACAATCCAAACTTAGTATAAATTTAATTTTTCTATATATACATTGTAGAATACCATGAAAAAAGAGTATTTTAATAAATTTAACCATAAAAAACTCATTCTTTTACATTAATTCACATAATAAAATCAAATTAAAAGGTGAAAGAATGAAAGATATTAAAACGCTACTTGGGAAAAGAATTAAAGAATTAAGAAAAGGGTTGAATATTTCTCAACAAGAGCTTGCTGAGCTTGTAGAAATTGACCAGCGCAGCATGAGCAGTATCGAATGCGGGGTTAATTTTCCATCAAAAACTATTCTTAAAATAGCAGAGGCACTGAAAGTTACCTTGCCCGAATTATTTGATTTTGAACATTTAAAAATTGATTCCGATTATATGAAAAAATACATTATAGATTATCTTAAAAATGTTTCGGATGAAAATTTAAAAATAATTTACAGAATTATAAGAAGCATGAAATAGCTGAATTGTTGTCTTTATTTTTCATAAGATTGTAACAAAATGTTTACAATTAGCCTGCATGGCAAAACATGTATTTTGGGCAAAAAAATTTTAATTATATAATAATAATTGATGAAAAACGAAGCTGATATAAAAATTGCAGTATACCCGGGGAGCTTTGACCCTGTTACAAAAGGACACCTTGACATATTAGAGAGAGCATCTTCAATGTTTGACAAGGTGATTATCGCTGTTTTAAAAAATAATTCAAAAAAATCTTATCTGCCCACAGCTGACAGGGTTGAACTTATAAGACAATCAATTGAAGAAATCGGAATTAATAACGTTGAAGTTGATTCATTTGACGGACTTACAATTGATTATGCAAGAAAAACCGGTGCAAAATTTCTAATAAGAGGGCTTCGTGCGGTTTCGGATTTTGAATATGAAATGCAGCTATCTCAAACAAATCAAGCCATAGCGCCTGAAATCGGGACTGTATTTTTAATTACAAAACCAAAATACAATTTTATATCCTCCGGAATTGTTAAAGAATTATCATCATTCGGCGAGGATGTTTCAAAATTTGTGCCAAAAAGTGTGGTAGAATATTTACAAAAGAATAAAAAATAAAAGGAAGGCAATTTTAATATGTCACAGTCAGAAGAAAAGATGTACGATTTAATAGATAAATTAAACGAACTATGGGAAGTAGGACTGCATATTATACCGGGTCATTATGTAGTGGTGAAAAGTAAAGAATTATCAAAAGTTATTAACGGCTTCCCTGATGCCGTTTCTAACGAAATAAGAGATGCGCATGTAATTTTAAGAAAGAAAGATGATATTCTTCAAGATGCAAGAATGAAAGCGGACAGAATTATTGCCGACGCTGAAAACGAGCGCCACAGAATGCTTAATGAATCAAACATTATGCGCGATATGAAAGAAAAACTTGAAAACTTCAAAGAACAGGTTGTAAGAGAATGCGAAGATATCAAGATGAAAGCCTTTAATGAAGCGGAAAGCGTCCGCTTAAACGCAAATGAAGAATCAATAAGAATTAAAGACGGTGCGCAAAATTACGCACAACGCGTTTTAAACGATTTGGAACAGCATTTAAATCAGCTGTATCAGGAAGTAATGAACGGCAAACAGTATTTAAATGATTTAAGAAACGCAGCAGATTACAACAATCAAAAGTAAATTATTTTAGGTTTGAAGGTCTTTTGCAGGGATTTAAATGAATAAAAAGAACAGACCTGAATGGTTTATTGCAATACGCGAATTTATTAAAAAAATTTTTAGAACAATAATTGATTTCATTATACCTGTTAAAAAAGTTAAATTTTTCTGGCAGGATGCATATAATGAGTATTTTAAAACGCATGATTTAAAAACCTGCACGGCACATCTTTTGGATGGAATGGATGATATTTCAAAAGAATATGTTGATTTTTTTGTTCAAATGATGCCTTACTGGAATAAATACAGAATAGCAGCATGGGCTAATCCTGATAAAAGATTGGAAAAAGAATATAAGAAATTTGTAAAAAAATTCAAACAGCCTTTTCCTAAAATTTTATATATAAGCCCGTATTTATTTTTTAATGTATACGGGCTTCGGGAATTACCCGATGAGGTTTTTAATAATATAAACAACAGCGGCATAATTATAGATGCAGGCGGCATGAACGGTGATACGGCAGTTATGCTGCATAAATATTTTCCAAACCCGCAAATTCATATATATGAACCGCTCAGTGTAAATATTAATGTAATAAATGAAATATTAAAATGCGATAATATGGATAATAAAATTATCCCGATTCAAAAGGGCCTAGGGGAAAGAAATTTTAAAGCGGAGATTTCTTTTAACAGCAAGGAGACGGCCGATATTGTATCAATTGATGAAACCTACGAAAACCGCAGCGAAAGAATAGGTTTGATAAAATCCGATACGGAAGGATATGAAACCTCAATTATAGAAGGGGCAAAAGAAATTATCAAAAGAGATAAGCCCGTGCTTTCAATTGCCATATATCATACCCCTTTTGATTTTTTTGAATTAAAAGATAAAATTCAAAAAATAAACCCTGAGTATAAATTTATAATCAGAAGAAGCGAAAAAATAATACCGCTTGCAGACTTTGTTTTGGTGGCATATTAAAATGCCCAATAAATAGGGCCTACTTTGATGTTAGGAATTTTT
Organism: Candidatus Gastranaerophilales bacterium; assembly: GCA_910587245.1. Lineage (GTDB taxonomy): Bacteria > Cyanobacteriota > Vampirovibrionia > Gastranaerophilales > Gastranaerophilaceae > MGBC122484. The sequence goes on along the minus strand of CAJULX010000031.1, from coordinate 1,424 downwards.
GAACGGTTGTCTGCATTGATTCTTCTTTAACCTTCCAGCCGTCTTTTGTATTTGTTACAATAAAATGGAAGGGAAGCCCCGTTTTATCACGGTTCGGGGTTCTTACGGCGCTGATTTTATAATCCCCGTTATCAAGTTTTTTGTACGTTTTATTTGAATAAGTGTTTTTATACTTGCTTAATTTTGCAAGACGAACACCTTTTGTTAATTCTTTTGTATATCTTTCCATCGGAAAATTAACGCTTTCAAGAGTTCCGTCAGGCTTTTGCACTACTCTTATAATTTTTGCATCGGGCAAATAAAAATTTATAACAGATTTTGAATAAGAATTTGCAGCTTTTATATAATCTTCAAAAAATGCTTTGACATCATCTATTTCCTCCGCAAGAGACGGGGCAGCGAAGCCAAGCAATAAGAATGCCGTTATAATTATTTTTTTAAACATATTTTTTTCCTTTAATTTAATACAAAATATCTTACCCGCATTTAAATTTAAGGAAAACCGTCAATAAGGCAATTTTTTGGAAGAATTCCGATTTTTAAATAACAAGTTTATAAAATCAAAAGACCCTTTTAAAAAGGGTCTTTTGACATTTTTTATTCAATTGTAAAATCAGGGGTGCCGAACATTCCTTCAATTTCTTCCAAGATAGCAGAAGGTTTTCTTGCCTGATTTTTCTGTTGAGCACGCTTCATGGCTTCTTTTTCTTTTTCTTCATTTGCATTAATCAAATGATGATAGCCGGTTCCGGCAGGAATTAACCTACCGATGATAACGTTTTCTTTCAAGCCTCTCAAAAGGTCTTTCTTGCCTTCAACGGCAGCTTCCGTCAGGATTCTTGTTGTTTCCTGGAAGGATGCGGCTGAAATGAAGGATTCAGTATTCAATGAAGCTTTTGTAATACCGAGCAATAAGGCTTCATAAGTTGCAACTTCGCCGCCTTCTTTTTCAACTCTTGCATTTTCAGCTTCGATAAGTTTAAGTTCAACCAATTCGCCCGGAAGTAATTTTGTTGTTCCTGAATCAACAACTTTAACTTTTTTACTCATCTGGCGAACGATAACTTCAACGTGTTTATCCGCAATTTCAACACCTTGAGAACGATATACTCTTTGAACTTCATCTACAAGATACTGCTGAGCTGCAAATGTACCGCGGAGACGGATAACATCATGCGGGTTCAAAGGACCTGATGTTAAAGGCTGGCCTTTTGTTATTTTCTGCTTATCCATAACAATAACGCTTGATTCAATCGGATATTTGATTTCGGTTCTGCCGTTTTCATTTACGATATACAATCTTGCAACATCATCTTCAATTTCAATTTCGGCAACACCGTCTTCTTCCGCAACAATAGCTGAATCTTTCGGTTTTCTTGCTTCAAGAAGTTCTTCAACCCTCGGAAGACCTTGAACGATATCGC
>CAJULX010000030.1 GCA_910587245.1 Candidatus Gastranaerophilales bacterium | reverse complement strand
TGACACTATACTTAATAAGTCGTATTATTTAATTAAGTTTAAATTTTATGCATGGGAAAATCTGCCCGATTTTGGACAAACCCTCTGCACAATGTTTTGTTTATCTTAAATAAAGGTTACGAAAAATGAAAAGTTTATCGCTTATTCATGCACTTTACAGTGCATTATCGAATTTACGCAAAAACAAGACCGCACAATCTGCCGCATTTTCACTTGTGGAAATGCTTATGGCGCTTCTTGTCGCATCATTGCTTCTTGCGGCTCTTGCCCCTGTTATGACAAAAAAGATGAATGAAAATATACATATATCGGGATACGGGGAAACATATAAGGCTCCTGCCGATATGCAATGTTATTCTTATTCCGATGCAAACCCGAGTGTCGATATAAGCATTAACGATGTATATTCCGTAAGTTTTTTAATAGCTTCTGCAGGCGGCGGCGGAGCAGGAGCTACGAGCGAAAAAATATTGGATAATCAATCAATATCAGCTCAAAGCACAAATACTGCAAATACTTCCAATACTTTGACCATAACGGAAGATATGGATGAATTTAAAATTGACTTTATGACCGGTGGTGGCGGCGGAGCGGGAGGCGGCGCTGCAAAGTATATAAATACAACCTTCACGCCTTCAGCAGAGAATTGTAAAAACTATGGAACAGGCAAAACCGATACAGTTGGTAATACTGGAGAGGATTTTGCAACATACATTAATAATATTTGCGTAACCAAGTTTAATCAAAGTGCATCTGGTTGTAATGCCAGCTATACTGCCAAAAACAATGCTTGTATTGCAAGTAAAAACACAGCATATAATTATCATGGCTGCAGCAGGGTTGTCTGCACATATAACCAAGCTCAAAATGCTTGCAATACCTTAAAATCATCAACAGGGAACAACTGGAGATTACCCACCAAAGATGAGTTATCAAAATTTATATCAAACAAATATACAATTTCACTTTGCGATGGCCACAATAGTGTAAACTATACCTATTGCAATTATGATGCAACCCAAACATATAATCCTTACTATGTACATGGAAATAATTCATATATGCGTCTGGATGCTGTTGCAGGTAATCAATTGATATCATCAACACATGGAAAATATATTTCTACCCGTTGCGTTCTTGGTGCATCGGGCGCTAAATCCTTTACTTCAATCTCAGGCGGGGGAGGGGGCGCTTCTCCTTCAATAACAAGTAATAATGGCATAAATGATGAATTAAATACCTTCATTAAAAATAATATTGGAGGAACCATAGAATTAACGGCAGGCGGAGGCGGCAGCGGCGGAGAATCTGCAAGTGAAAGCGGCAAAAAGGCAGATAACGGCACAAACGGTAAAGATTCAATAATCAAAGTAAAAAATAAAGAAGGTGTTGTTGTATTTAAAATAACAGTACCCGGCGGTAATTTCGGATACGGGGCTGACGGTACAACAACAAGCGGAACAGGAGGAAATGCAGGAAACAGTAAGGCGCTAAATACCTGCTACAAACAATATTCGGAAACGGGTACCGCAACAGTATTTAATTGCACAAACACGGGTAAAGAGGGAATAAAAGGTGAAATAAAAGTAAGCGGAATTGCAAGCGGAGGTACGGGCGGAATATCTTCTTATACAGGTTCAAGCACAAGCGGCGCCGCATATAATTCTTCAACAGGAAACGGTGCTACTTTATCATCAGGTTCAAACCCGGGCGCAGGCGGGGGCGGGGGAAGAAGCATTAAAAACACTTCAAATAGTGTGGGATATATAATTGGCAGCGGCGGAAGCGGAAGCGGAGGCCTTGTTAAAATTACTTATAAAAGAAAATTCCCTGCCGCGGCAGGGGGAGGCGGGGGAGGCGGAACCCTTGCACAGATAAAGGATGTTCAGCTCGGCAAACAAACCGACTGCACTTTAACCATAGGCAAAGGCGGCAAAGGAGGAAGCGCCGATAATAACGGAACGGACGGAGGCTCTTCTTCAATAAAATGTTCAACCGATGTAAGAACATTTACGGTTCCGGGCGGCAAGGGCGGAAAAATCGGGATAAGCGCTCAAAATTCAACTTCCAAACCGACAGCAGGCACAGGCGGAGAATACGGAGATATCAATAAAGCAGCTACAACCGCAATTAAAGATTATAATGCCTCTAAAAAAGCAATCATTGAGGGAATTAAGGGAGCCGACGGCACATATGATGAAATTAATAAAAAAAGCATAGGAGGAAGAGGCGGAAAATCAGGCACGGGAACATTTGGAGCCTGCGGCGGGTTATATATAGAAGAAGATGAAAAAGAAGGGTTATGCAGCATAAGCGATACGGATATATACAGAATAAACGGCAAAGGCTTTGAATATAAAGATGTTGTTACGCCATCAACCAATGAACTTGCAAACTTATCATACGGTATTGCAGGCTCAGGCGGCGGGGGCGGAGGATGGGAAAGAAATCTTGACCCCGGCAAAGGCGGAGACGGTATGAACGGTTATGTATGCGTATACTGGTATAATACCGATTAAATTTTTACGATAAAACAACTTTTTTACGGTGCTGTTTGTTATGTAACCTCAGCACCTTTTTTTACATTTTATAAAGAAAAACAAAAACTGCATATCAAATACTATGGCAGGCGGCGGATTAAAACAGAGGCGTTTGTTGAAATTTCAATGTCTTCATCGGCATTCTTTGAAAGCAAGCCTATTTCGCCTGTTTCAAGGTTAATACCCCAGCTTCCGAGGAAAAGATGTTCTTTGTTTTTTTTATCGTAAGTATAGGCAACCGCAACTACGATATTTTCATCTTTTTCAAGGAAACCCAGCGGTTTTATATCCCACCTGTACCGGTTTAAATTTAAAAGTTCTTCATTAAACCAGTATTGTTTTATTGTTTCATTTAATTCATCATATTTAACCGCACGGGAAAGAGAATAATGCGCGCCATCCATATCGCCATCGGCATCGGGCAGTTCATCTTCAAAAGAATCATCTAAAAAATAAACCCAGACATCCGTTTCATAAATACCCTTATATGCTGAACCCCTCTGCTCTTTTACAAGCACTTTTTTATTGTCTTTCGACCAATCAATAACCGTAAATGCTGAAAAAAGCGCTGTTTTCATATCTTCGCTCGTGCTTGAAATTAAAGCTTTTTTCTTTGCGCCCGCAAATACATTAGCATCTATTACGCGCTGTTTTTTACCTTTCATTGTATCAAGCGGATAGATAAAAAATGCGGAAGTCGTCTGTCTTGTTGACGGGTAATAATAACATTCGGTGTACGCCATAAGCTTGTAATTCGGGCTTATTACCCCCTGCGAGCGAGCGCTTTTTTCGGCCTGCAGTTTTTCAAGGTTAAATTCGCGGCTTCCCGGGGCATTGTTGTATTTTTCAAAAAATACAGGCCATTCAAGTTTTTTTACAAGGTTTTTATTTTCTTCTTCCTTGTAGGGCTCGGCAATTCTGTGCTCCATTTTTATATCGGTGGCGCGCTCCATCCACTCTTGAACGGTCTGCACCATAGGCTCCGCTTCTTTTTGCTGTTTTTTCTCAAGCTTTCTTTGTTTATATTCTTCAACAAAATCACTCCATGGAAATTCCATAGCAAAAACTCCGTTTTGAAAAATAAAAAACATAAGCAGAACAGCAAAAAATTTTTCCGCCCTTATATGGTTAAAAACCTTGCGGAACATTTAGACAAGCCCTTCTTTTATGGCTTTTACCACAGCTTTTGTTCTGTCTTCAAGATATAATTTCTGCAAAATATTATGCACGTGCGCTTTTGTTGTAGATATAGAAATTACAAGCTTTTCTGAAATTTCCTGATTTGTAAGCCCGTCAGAAAGAAGGCTCAATACTTCAAGTTCTTTTCTTGTAAGCCCGTAAGAATTATTTTCAGGTTTTTCTTTTCTTTCCTGTATTGCATTATTTTGAATATTCCCGAGAACAACTCTTGCTATTGCAGGATCAAGCCAGCCTGCCTTTTGATTAACCGATTTTATGGCACCTGTTAAGGTTTCAAGGTTTGAACCTTTCATAATATACCCGTCAGCGCCTGCGCTTAATGCGGCAAAAACATCTTCTTTATCTTCGCGCGATGTTAACATTAAAATTGAAGTATCCACGCCGTTTTCTTTAATTTTTTTTGTGGCTTCAATACCGTCAATTTTAGGCAGACCGATATCCATTAAGATAACATCGGGGTTTAAGCGCAAGGCTATATCTATAGCTTGAAGACCGTCTTCCGCCTGTCCCACAAGTTCAAATTCAGGATTATTTTTAATATATAAAGCGGTGCCCATCCTTGCCATAATGTGGTCTTCAACAAGGAGAATTTTTATAATATTTTGAGGCATAGCTTCAACATTTATCATAATTTCACCGTTTCAACAAGTGCATTTTTTAATATAAAGCTGAATGTGCAGCCTTTATCAGGCTCGCCTTTTGCAAAGATGTCCTTTGTCTGTCCTTTATTTTGCAAATTGGCTCCGTTTGCCTGTGCATTGTGTGCTTCAATAATTTGTCTTGAAAGATAAAGTCCGAGGCCTGTTGATGCGGAACGTTTTTTGCTTGTACCTTGAGAAAATCTGTTAAAGAGCTTTTCTATATCTTCTTTACTTAAACCTTCGCCAAAGTCAATAATATCAACTCTGACATCCTTTTCATCATAAGAAACGTTTATTTTTATAATACCGTCTTTTTTACTGTGTTTGATTGCATTACCGAGCAGGTTTGAAATAACCCTTCTTATCTCGTTTTTATCGGCATTAATAAGAATTTCTTTGTTTTCGGGCAGATTAAATTCAAATTTCAAATTATCTTCAAATAAAAGCGGAGATAATTTTGAAGTGCAGTCTTGAATTAATTCTTCAAGACTAAAATGCGTTTTACACAAAAACAGCTTGCCTGATTCGTAGCGGTAAACCTCTAAAAGCGCATTAACTAAGCCCAGCATATCTTCAGAGCTCTTTTTCATAACGGATAAAAGCTCTTTTAATTCATTATTTATATCGCCAAGTTCGCCGTTTAATGCAAAATCAAGAGCGTTAATTGAAGCTAGAAGCGGCGTTCTTAAATCATGGGTTAAAGTTGCAATAAAATCATCTCTGAGGCGTTCGTTTTCTTTCTGAAAAGTAATGTCGCGGATAAGCGCTACGGTAAATTCTTCCTCATTAAGTTTTACCTTTGCAAGATTTATTTCAACAGGGATTTTTTTATTTTCGCCGTAGTCTATAACGCTGAAATCTCTAAGCGTTTTTTCATCTTTATTAATTTTTTGGTTTTTCTCATTAATTATAAGCTCAAAGAAATTTTTGCCTGAAAGATTATCTTTTTCATTTGTGCAAAAGAGCCTTTTTGCCTGATTATTCACCTGAACAATCCTATTGTTTGAATCAAACAGAATAAGTGCATCGGATAAATTTTCAATAATCGTATTTAATTTAACATTTGAAACATTTAAATCTTTTGTGCGTTCTTCAACCTTTTCTTCAAGAGATTTTGAGTATTCTTCAAGTTTTTTGTTTGCTATTTCAAGCTTTTCTATTTTATCTTTAAGCTGTTCTTTCAGCCTTGTGCGTTCAATTCCGTTTTTAATATTTAAAATGATATCATCATTAACCCAGGGTTTTTCAATATATTTAAAAATACCGAGTTCGTTAATTGCCCTTATGGCGTTTTCTTTATCGGCATAGCCCGTTAAAAGAATCTGTGTGGTATCGGGGTGAATTTTCTTTGCCTTTGATAAAAACTCGATACCGTTCATTTTCGGCATAATAAAATCTGAAATAATAAGGTCGCAAGGGTTATTTTCAATAAATTTAAGCGCCTCATCAGGGTTATTGAAAATATCCACATTCGAAAAGCCCTCAATCTTTAAAAGCGTTTTGAGGGTTTTTATTACCATATCTTCATCATCAACGATTACTATTTTGCCGGTGATTAACATAATTACAGAATAAGTTATTTTCAAGCTTTAGACAAATATTTAACAAAAATTTAAAAAAGCATATTTTAAAAAAGCAGGTTTTTCTTTATGGTAGAATTATTTTAAGAGTTTAAAACAGAGGAATGATTTTTATGCAGAATTTAGAAAAAATGCTTCTTGAAGGGGTAGAAAAAAATACGCCCGAAAGTGTTAAAAATGATAAAGTTTTTGATTATACAAATAAAGATAAATTTACATTCACTTTAACAAAAGAATTAATTGAAAAGCTTGATTTAAAAAAATGGTTTGAAGCGTATAAAAAAGAGGCACTTGTATCAACCGCAGGAATAAGAGGCCCGCAGAATATTATTTATCCGCACGATACAAGATTTCCCATTAATACAATCGGTATAACCCTTGCTACACTAGCTAAAGCTCTTGTTGCAAAAGAAAAATATCCTCAAAATAAGCTTGTAAAGCTTGCAGGATGCGAAGTAAGATACAATTCAAAAACTTATCTTGATTTAATTGCAAGAATTCAAGCGGCGCTTGGCATCAAAACGCTTGTACCTTCAAACAGGCAGACTATTCCCATATGGCTTGCTTCATTTTTAGCTTTTAAGCTTGATTTAGTGGGTGCGGAATACATAACAAGCTCGCACGGTATAAGCGTTAAAAACGCCACAAAAGATTTAAACAATCAAGGATCGCAGTTTTTACCGGATGAAAGCCTTGAATTTGTAAATAAAATTGAAGAAATTTTAAACATCGCAGAAACAAAAGGTGAATATAAAATTGAATTTTCAGCTTCAAATGATGAGCTGATTGATGAAAAATCAATGGAGCGCTTGAATAACGGGGTTGACCTTTATGTTGAATATTTAAGAGCAAATGTTGCAAACGATACAATTTTAAATAAAATCAAAAATTTTGATAAAAAAATCATAATTGATGCTGTGGGCGGAGCCGCTTACAACACTTTATCAAAAATTTTAAATAAGCTTGATGTTGAAAAAACTTTCGACTGGCTGAACATTGAAGAAGACCCGTTTTTCCATTCAATCGGAAAAGATGTTAAAAACGGTGCTTTTTATGATTGGTCTCTTGATATTACGGTAGTTTCCAACAAAGACGGGAAGCCTTATTTCCCTGTAATTGAATCGTTAAAATATGATGAAAAACTTGCAAAGTATCCTATAGGCACGGTTTGCCTTGTTACAGACCCCGATCATGACAGGTTAAGCGTAGTGCAAATTGAAGATTCTTCCAAAAAGGATGAAGTTATAAAAGCGGGAGTCGATACTGCAGAGCTCGGCAACGGCAGGATTTTGTGCATATTCAGCGCAAACCAGGCATTTTTAATGATTATGGATTTCTGGACAAAATTATTAAAAGAAACGGGCGAATTTGATAAACACACAAGGTTTATCGTGAAAACAACAGCAAGTTCAAAAAGCTGGGATGAATGGGCAAAAGCAAACGGTATCAAGATAATAAATACCCCTGTAGGCTTTAAAGAAATTGCAAACGCCATTAAAAAAATTGAATTTCAGCTTGAAAAAGAGGTTCAAAATATTGCAATTGAGGATATTTTCAAAAATAAAGTCGAGCTTGGCAATTCTCCCAGGATGATTTTTGGCGGAGAAGAATCAGGCGGAATGATTATAGGCTCAAACGATATTATAAAATCATTAAACGGTCGCTCAGCTCTTGCAATGAGAGAGAAAAGTGCAACAGAGGCTATAATTATTGCTTCAGGGCTTGTTGCAAGCTTGAATATGCCTTTATGGAAGCATTTAGAAAATATCTACAGTGAAAATAATATCAAAGCAAGATATGATGTCCGCGACGATATTTCTTATTATAATGAATCAGAGCCCGATATTGAAAAATTAAAGGCGGCAAAAACAGCGGGTGAAGCACTCCGCACAAAAAATGACGTATTTTATTTATCAATTGCAATCGCGCTTGATAGCGGGCTTATTACTTTAGATAACGCAAAAGAGATATTATCAAAAACATTCTCAGGGCTTAATTTTTCAAACCTCACAGCTGTTAAATTTGTGGGCGACGGCACATATCTTGATTTTGACGATAAATTCATTGAAATAAGACCCTCGGGCACCGATGCCAAAACAAAAGCATACGCAGGCGGAAGCGACAAGGCACTTTTAGCCGAATGGTCAAAGACTCTCGGAAATTATTCAGGCGATTTAAATGAAACTTATAAAAAATATATAAGCGAGGATTTTGTTAAAAGCGCAAAAGAAAAATCTTTAGAACTTTATCTTGCCTTTGCAAATAAAGACATAGACACCCGCGAATTCAAAATCCCCGAGTATAGGTTTTAATTTCAACAAATTTTAAGCACTTAAAAAACGGGGCTCAAAAAATAAGCCCCGTTTTATTTTATAAACTTTCTACCCTAAATACTTTTCAATATTTGACACGATGGCGGATTTCGGCATTAAACCTACAAGGGTTTCCTTTGCTTCGCCGTTTTTAAAGATTACAATACTCGGAAGTCCTGAAATCTGGTATTCTTTTGCGGTTTTAAGATTTTCATCAGTATTTATTTTTGCAACTCTTATTTTACCTTCAAATTCACCCGCAATTTCATCTAAAACAGGCCCCATTTTTCTGCAAGGCCCGCACCAGGGCGCCCAGAAATCTACAACCGTAATTGAATCATTCTTTAAAACTTCACTTTCAAAAGTAGAATCCGTTATATCAATAGCATTACTCATAAAAGCTTTAAATCTCCTTTAAAATATATGTTTGTATTATAATCATGACCGTATTATATGTCAAAAATGTATCAGTATGAATATTGATAAAATAGTTGAAAACTTAAGAAAAGACAATTCGACAAACAGGGTAGTCCAAACGGAATTTGTAAAATTTATGGAAGATGTGGCAGACCCTTATCTTGTTTTAATTTGCTGCATTTTAAGCCTGAGAACAAATGATAAAACAACATACCCCTGTGCCATGAGAATGCTTTCTTTAGGCAAAACACCCGAAGAAATTTCAAAACTTGATATCGATACTCTTGCAAAAGCCATTTACCCTGTAGGTTTTTATCAAAATAAGGCAGAGCAGATTATTAATTTATCAAAGGAATTAATTGAAAAGTATAATTCAAAAGTGCCTGATGAAATTGAAGAACTTGTAAAATTTAAAGGGGTGGGGCGAAAAACCGCAAATCTTGTATTAACAAAGGGATTTAATAAACCTGCAATATGCGTGGATGTACATGTTCACAGAATTTCAAACCGCCTCGGGTATGTTGAAACAAAAAACCCCGAGGAAACAGAATTTGCACTAAGGGAAAAACTGCCTGAAAAATACTGGATAGATTTTAATACGCTTCTGGTGACACACGGACAGAATATCTGTAAACCTCAAAAGCCAAACTGTGCAGAATGTTCAATTGAAAAATACTGCAAGAAAAGGATAAGCTAACAATTAGAATCCGTTTTTACTTCTTTATCAACAGGATGTGTTGAAGCAAGCATTAAACAATAACTTGCCCCGAAGACAATAATTACCATTGATATTGCAACAAAAATTTCAAGTATGTTATTTATATTCATTATTTCTCCTATTATATCCATATATGCACCGATTTAATTCGGTTATTGTTTTACATAAGCTAAAAATCATAACACCCGTAAAAAATACTCCAAGGATAATCAACATAATTCTTAAAAGTACATGCCCGTTTACAAACACCATCCCGACCGTTCCGCCGATAAGCACGGGCAAGAGCACTAACAGTGACTGCCTTAGTGAAATTAAATTATTTACTCTTACTTTGGTAATTCATTCATATGTTGATTATATCATTGTTTCAATATTAATCAAAATCAAACAAATCTTTAGGATGAACTCCGAGGATATCTGCAATAGCTTTTATTTTAGAAAGTGTAACATCCGATGTTGCAAGTTCAATATGAGAATACATTGAGCGGGAAATCTTTTTACAATCAAAATCGTCTTGCACAAGTCCTTTTTCTTTTCTTAAATTTCGTAAATGTTTTGCAAATTTTTGTAAATAAAATTCATTCATTTTTAAACTATAAGTTTGCAGCACAGTTAACACAATCAATGCTATTGATAATGTTCGCCATATGAGTTGCGACAAATAGAAAACATTATATTATAGATATCAAAGGAGATTTTTTAAAATGAACGATAAAGAAAAACTGGATTTCATTAAGGAAGAAATAACTGGATTAAATTATTTGAATTCAATTTTAACAGACGCCATTTCATACCACAGAGAAACCGGCGAATTAAATCCCGAATTTCTCTACCTCAACAACATCATGAAAGATAAATTTAACAGTATTTTACAAGTGTTATAAAACAATAAAGCCCCGTTAAAAAGGGGCTTTGAACATTAATATATATTAGAGGGTTTTATTCCACATAATTATTTTCAATTTTTAATTCGCGGTCAATATTTATAATTTCACATTCGCAATCTTTAATATGGCTCATTTTATCAAGCATTGATTGGAAAAGGTGTTCTTCTTCGACCTGCTCGCTTATAAACCACTGCATAAAAACTTCAAGTGCGTAATCATTTTTTTCTTTAGCTTCTTTATAAATTCTGTGGATATTTTCGGTTACAAATTTTTCATGGTCTAAAGCCGCATTTATCGCATCAATAGAATTATTCCAATCCATATCGGGTGCATCAATTTTTAACAAATTAACCTTTTCATCGCGCAAAATTATATAATCATAAATTCTTTTAGCATGTTCAAGTTCTTCTTTTGCATGGTTTTTTGTAAGTTTTGCAAAGCCTTCCATATTAATAGCCGTAAAATACGTTGCCATACCAAAATAAAGATAGGAAGCAAAAAATTCACGGTTTAATTGGGCGTTTAAATCTTCCAAAAGTTTTTCATCCATTTTCATTTTTTATTCCCCTTCTTTACTTATGTATAAACCATGAAGATTGCAGTATTCTCTTGCTTTCAGCCCGTCTGCTTTTCCAAGATTGCTTCTGCAGTTTATTGTAATCTGCGGTTCTTCATTAGGGTATAAGTATTCTCTATGGATAGTTTTTCCGCTTTTTGAAATTGCTTCAATGAATTGTATGTAGTGGCTCTCCTCCATCGGGTGAGGAAACTCCCCCACTCTGATTTTTACCCCTGCACCTTCGCATTCGTAATCAATAACGGGCACATGTTTTTCATTTTTGCCGCAGTTACCGTCAATACTGCAAGAGCCCTCTGAATCGCTTGAAGCGGGAATTAATAATTCCATCTCTTCGCCACAGCACACAAGCGCGCCATCCCCGTTTAATACAACTTCTACAATATTTTTGCAGACATTGCATCTGTAAAGTTCCAATTTTTGTGTCATTTTATAATCCTTTTACTGTCGTCCCAAAATATGTTTCAGGACTTATCCAAAAAAAGGAATATCCCCGAAACATTACTTTTTAAAATGAAACAAAAATCCGCGTTTTTTATTCGCCGTGCGGCTATTCTCCAGCTTTACATAATTTCTGAATTCTTCTTTTGCCTTTTGAATTGCATCAATTTCTTCAAAGAAAATTTCATCATCTTCAAGCTGTCTTTCAATGTTTAATTCATTAATCTGTCTTAAAATTTCCACATTTCTTAAAACAAGATAAACTTTCACCCCTTGAGATTTCAACCTTGTTAAAATATCTTCAAGTGCAAAAACAGCACTTATATCAAGCCTTCTATCCGAATCATAGCATAGAATTATATGTTTTGTGCCGAGCAATTCTTCAAACTGCGAAATAATCTGCGAAGCGGAACCAAAGAAAAACTCGCCCTGAATATGTACAACTCTTATTTTATAATCGCTCTCATCGTGCAGTCTTTTTTCAAGCCTTAAAATTTCATTATCGTCCACTTCTTTAATATTAAGCGTTGTTTTATCTGCAAGCTGTTTTGCAAAAAGCGCCGCCGAAAGCGTAATACCCACCCCTACCGCAAAAATAATATCGTGAAAAATCGTAAGCAGGAAAACAAGCAGCATCACCGTTAAATCTTCTTTCGGCGCACAGTGGAGTACTTTTAAAAGCTTTGTATCAATGATATTATAGCCGACACGTATTAAAATAGCCGCAAGCGTTGCCATGGGCACCATATTTACAAGTTCATCCCCGTATAGAATTGCAAAAAGTATCAATACTCCGCAAAAAATCGTGGACAGTTTTGTTGTTGCACCTGTTTTAATTGCCGCAACGGAGCGCATGGCAGCGCCTGCACCTGAAATTCCGCCAAAAAGCGAAGCTATGGAGTTTCCTATCCCCTGTGCAAAAATAAGGGTCTGATTATTAATTTTCTTTTTGGTTAAAGAGGTTACAACAAGCCCGCTCATTAGGCTTTCCGTTGAACATATCACGGCAACCATAACAGCAAGGGTTGAAATTCTTATTATATTTGAAAAGTCAGCCGTAACAATTGAAGGCAAAGTGCCCGTTAATCCCGAAATAGTCGGCACATCCATTTTGTAGCAGAAGGCAAAAATCGTACCGAAAATTATTGCAAAAATTTCAGACGGGATATATTTTTTTATAATTTTAGGGGTATAAATTAAAACCCCGAGGCTGAACAAGCCGATTACAAGAGCATCCGTATTTATATTTGATAATATATGAGATAAATTTTTAAAAGTGGAAATTGGCGTAGAATAAGCTTTTAAACCCATCAGCGGAGCAATCTGCAAAATAATAAGAATAACGCCGACACCATTCATAAAGCCTGATATTACAGGATACGGCACATATTTTACAAGGTTGGGGATTTTTGTAAAAGACAAAATAATTTGAAAAACACTTGCTAAAAATAAAACCGCCCATAATGCATTTAAATTGCCGCCGAGGCTTGCATAAATCGATGCGATAATTATAGCTGTCGGGCCTGTGGGGCCTGAAATTAAGGGAACATTTATTCCGAAAAACCCGCTAAAAAGACATAAAAACATTGCGCCGTAAAGACCCGATAATGCCCCGGCGCCTGTCATGGTACCGAAAGCAAGCGCCTGCGGAAGCGCTATAGCCGCCGCAATAAAACCGCCTATTAAATCTCCTGACACATTTCTTATATTCATAGTATAATTTGATTATAACAAAAACTTTTTAAAAAATAATTTTTAAAATACACTTTTTGGAGTTAAATCAAAGTATGACAAAAGAATTATATTCAGGCGCCGAAATAATCTTAAAATCCCTTGTACAAGAGGGTGTAACGGAAATTTTCGGATACCCCGGCGGGCAGGTTATAAAAATTTATGATGCACTTTATACGCAAAATGAAATCAAACACTACCTTGTGCGCCATGAACAGGCTGCAATCCATGCTGCGGAAGGATACGCAAGAGCAACGGGCAAATGCGGCGTAGCCCTTGTAACATCAGGTCCCGGAGCTTGTAACACTATTACGGGTATTGCAAACGCATATTATGACGGATATCCGATTGTTGTTTTAACGGGACAGGTAGGCTTGGCGCAAATCGGGAACGACGCATTTCAGGAAGCTGATATTGTAGGCATTACGCGCTCCTGCTGCAAGCATAATTACCTTGTAAAAGATATCAAAGATATTCCGCGCGTTATAAAAGAGGCTTTTCACATTGCAACCACGGGAAAACCCGGGCCTGTTGTAATTGATTTGCCAAAAGATGTACAGACCGCAAAATCAACTTTTGAATACCCTGAAACAATCAAACTTGTAGGGTACAACCCGAATTATAAAGGGCATCCGCTTCAAATTGCAAAAGCGGTTAAAATGTTAACGGAAGCTCACAGACCCGTTATTATTTCAGGCGGCGGCGTTTTAATGAGCGATGCACATAAAGAATTACAAAAATTCGCACAATTAATTCAGGCACCCGTAACCCATACCCTTATGGGAACGGGAACCTATCCCGATTCATTGGAATCAAGCCTTGGAATGCTTGGCATGCACGGGAATTACTGGGCAAATTATGCCGTTGTTCATGCGGATGTAATTCTTGCACTGGGTACACGCTTTAACGACAGAATTACAGGGTGTTTAAAACGTTTTGCAAGAGACTCGCACGTAATCCATGTTGATATCGACCCGTGTTCAATCTCTAAAAACGTTAAGGCAGATATCCCGATTGTAGGAGATTGCAAAAATGTACTTCTTGGGATGATTGAATATTTCGAGAAAAAACAGCCGAATATTTATAAAGATGATAAAGATAAATGGTTTGCTCAAATTGATGAATGGAAGCAAAAACGCGCTATTCCGCCGTTTACGGGAGACAAATTAAGCGCAATTACCGTTATACAAAAACTTTATGAATTAACAAAAAAATATCAGCCGATTGTCTGCACGGAAGTAGGACAGCACCAGATGTGGGCGGCTCAGCTGTTTGAATTTAACGAACCGAGAAAACTCATAACATCAGGCGGCTTGGGCACTATGGGCTTTGGGTTCCCCGCTGCAATGGGTGCATGTGCCGGAAAACCGGAACAGCTTGTATTAAATATAGCGGGCGACGGCTCAATCCAGATGAATATTCAAGAGCTTGCAACATGTGTAGATTACGGTTTTAAGGTAATAAACTGTATTATAAATAACGGATACCTCGGTATGGTGCGCCAGTGGCAGGAAAAACTTTTCAACAAACACTACAGTGAAACAAAAATTTCCGCACCGGATTTTGTAAAAGTGGCGGAAGCATACGGTGCTGTGGGTATTCGCGTGGAACACGAAGATGAGATTGAGCCTGCAATTATAAAGGCAATTGAATCAAAATCTCCCGTTTTCATTGATTTTGTGGTTGAAAGCTGTGAGATGGTTTATCCGTGGGTACTTGCGGGCGAACCTTTAACAAAAGTATTATTATCAAACGAATGTGCCGTAAAATAGCTGTAAGGCTTGTGCGGCAAAGCTAAAGACAAATAAGGAATTTAATAAATGGGCGTTTTTCATACAATTTCAATACTCGTTACGAATGAATCAGGAGTGCTTTCGCGCGTGGTAGACCTTTTTTCAGGGCGCGGATACAACATTGAAAGCTTAACCGTTGCACCCACTATCGACAGATTGTATTCAAGAATTACAATTGTAACGGATGGCGACAATGCGGCAATTGAGCAGATTAATAAACAGTTAAACCGCCTGATTCCCGTTATCAAGGTTGCGGATTTAAATTTAAACGAGGCGCTTGAATGCGAAGTGGCGCTTGTAAAATTAAATTGCAAGGATGAGGAAAAATCCGATATTTTAAGAATAGTAGATGCTACGGGCTCAAAAATAATTGATGTGACCGATAAATCTTATACAATTCAAACGGTGGGTTCTGAAAAGCAAATTCAGGCGCTTGCGGAATTAATCAAGCCTTACGGCGTTAAAGAATTTGTAAGAAGCGGGAAAATAGCTATGAGCCGCAGTAACCAATTTGTAAATATTAAGAATTTGTAAGGGTTTTAGCCGCCTCATCATCTTGTTTCATATTCTTATGTCAAGCTTTGTTTTATTAAAACAAATTGGAGCCGTATGGAAAAAAATTTTATCAAAGGGTATATCGCACAAAATAATTTAAGCATTAAAGAAGTTCACTCAAGACTGGCTGAAAAATACGGTTGGAGTGATACGGTGCAAAATTTCACGACAAAAATAAACCGCCAGACCTTAAAATACAATGAAATTCTGCAAATTGCAGATATTCTCGGGTATGAAATTAAATGGGTTGAAAAATTTTAGACGCGAATTGCCTTTCTATAAGGCATTCAGCGGAAGCGTTTTAGCCTATTTATTTTTAAAAAGTGCCAAAAAACATATTTTAATACTGAAAAACCTTACCCTATCGGCATTTCAGGGGTAAGGTTTTTCGTATGTTATAAAATTTTAATTATTCCACAACGGTTTTACCCTTGGAAGTTATTTCCTCTTCTAGCTTTTGGACAAAATCATCAAACTTGAACGTGCCGATAGGCCCTCTGCCTCTGGCTCTTACCGCTACGGTGCCGTCTGCAATCTCCTTGTCACCTACAACTAACACGTAAGGAATTTTTTTATTTTGCAGACAATCCCTGATTTTATGGTTCATAGATTCGGATCTGTCATCTAATTGTACCCTGATGCCTTTTGCTTTAAGCTTTTGGAATAATTCTTCGCAAGCATCTAAATGCCTGTCTGCAATCGGCACAATTGCCGCCTGAACAGGATTTAACCAAGCAGGGAAGGCACCTGCATAATGCTCAATCAAAATGCCATGAAATCTTTCCATAGACCCGAAAACTACTCTGTGAAGCATTATCGGAGTTTTTAACTCGCCGTCTTTATCTTGATATTTTAAATCAAATCTGATAGGAAGGTTGAAATCCAGCTGTATTGTAGCGCACTGCCATGTTCTGCCGATTGCGTCTTTAAATTTAAAATCGATTTTCGGGCCGTAAAATGCACCGTCACCTTCATTTATATCGTATTTCATGCCGCGTTTGTCAAGAGCCTCTTTAAGCCCTGCTTCCGCCATATTCCAGTGCTCTAAATCGCCCACATAACTCTCGGGACGGGTAGAAAGCTCTACTTCAAAGCTCATATTAAAGATACTCATTGCATCCTGAACAAAATCAATAATTTCATTGATTTCATTTACGATTTGTTCGGGTGTGCAGAAAATGTGTGCATCATCCTGCGTAAACCCTTGTACGCGGGTTAATCCGCCCAGTGCACCGGATTTTTCTTTACGGTAAACCGTGCCAAGTTCCGCCATTCTAATCGGAAGGTCGCGGTATGAGCGCCTTTGAGCAGCATAAATTAAAATATGGAACGGGCAGTTCATCGGTTTTATAATGAATTGCTCGTCGTTTTCGTCCTCTTTTTGAACAAAGAACATGTTTTCTCTGTAGTGGTCAATATGCCCAGAAACCTCCCACAGCTTGCTTTTTGCAATTTGCGGAGTATTAACTATTACATACCCCCTTTTTCTGTGCTCTTCTCTCCAGTAATTTTCAATGTTTTCGCGCACTACGGCTAAATTGGGATGCCATAACACAAGCCCTGCGCCAATTTCATCATGCACGGAAAATAAATCAAGCTCTTTTCCAAGCTTTCTGTGGTCTCTTCTTTTAGCCTCTTCAAGCATATCAAGATAGGCTTTGAGCTCATCTTTTGAGGGAAATGCGGTTGCATAAATTCTTTGCAGCATTTTATTTTTTTCGGAACCTCTCCAGTATGCGCCTGCAACTGATAAAAGCTTAAAAGCCTTGATTTTTCTTGTATTTTCAAGATGCGGGCCGGAGCAAAGGTCATCAAAAAGCACGTTTCCGTCTTTATCTTTTGTTAAATAAAGGGTAGGATTATCGTTTCTGTGTTCTTCCAATAATTCCGCCTTATAAATTTCGCCTTTATTTTTAAATTCATCAATTTGAGCCTGAACATCAGGAATAACGTATCTTTCAAACCTTAAATCCATCTCAACAAGACGTTTCATTTCTTTTTCAATAGCGGCAAAATCATCTTCTTTCAGGGTTGTGCCTTCTATATCAAAGTCGTAATAAAAGCCGTTATCAATAGCAGGGCCTATTGCAAGCTTTGCATTCGGGTATAAATTTTGAACGGCCTGCGCCATAATATGAGAGCATGAATGCCTTAAAGTGTGCAGTTCAGCTGAATTTTCTTTATTTTCCATAAGATTTTTTCTTCCTCTTGCTCAAAGTTCCGCTAAAATTTTACCACAAAAACAAGAGGGAAGAAAAACAAGAAAATTTAATCAAACAGCCAAGCAAAACAACAGAAAAAATGCCGCTTACCTTTTAAAACGGGGCGGCATAATTTTTTTCTACTCCATAATCCATCTTGATTAATTTTTTATTTACACCTGAAGTTCATAACTGCTTTGTTATTCAATGCTATTAATTCCATTGAATTCCAGAACTCATTAGGTGATAATGTAGATTTAGCCTCAAGATTAACTGTCACTTTTGATGCGTACATCTGAGCCAATTTTTTATCTATGCTATCAGTCGGTCGAACTGCCATTACTCATCTTTCAATAAATTCGTCTTACATATATATAAAGTATATAAAATTTATCTAATTTCACATGAAGTATCTTTTGTTACATAAGTTTACAAAACCCTAAAACTTTCTATATAATGCTTTTGATGGTATAATTTGCTTAAATATCATGCTATAAAATCACATTTTACGGGAGAGAAAATTTTATGAAAAAATACAGAATAGGTGTGGATATCGGCGGTACAAACATAAAAATCGCCCTTGTTGATATGGAAGGCAAGATTGTTTATTCAAACACTACTCCGACTCGCGCGGATATGGGCTATGAACACACTCTGGGCAATATTAAGCTTGCAATTTCAGATTTAATGAAAGAAACAAATCAGGATAAAAACACAATTGAAGCTATAGGTTTCGGTTTTCCGGGGCAAATTGATTATCAGGCAGGCGTTGTGCGCCTTCTGCCCAATATGCCCGGATGGGTTGATATTCCCGTAGCGGATATTATGCAAAAGGAATTCGGTATTGTAACAAAATTGGATAATGATGTCCGCGTAGCGACTCTCGGCGAATTAAAATACGGTGCAGGAAAAGGCTGCCAGAACCTTGTATGTATTACCGTGGGCACAGGTATCGGTTCAGGACTTGTTATAAACGGCAAGCTTGCGCGCGGAGCTAAAAATGCGGCAGGCGAAATCGGACACATTAAAATGTCTATGGGTGAAGGCCCTCTTTGCGGCTGCGGAGATTTTGCTTGTTTTGAGGCATACGCTTCAGGCCCCGCTATTGTTCAAATGGCTAAAGAATACATTATGGGCGGAAAATCATCCAAATTTAAAGAACTTGCAACGGAAGAATTAAGCCCTTATATCGTGGCACAGGCTGCATTGCAGGGAGATGTCGTTGCAAAACAAATATACAGAAAAATAGGCGAAACCATCGGTTTAGGCTTAACTTCCGTTATAAACCTTTTAAACCCTGAAAAGGTAATTATAGGCGGTGGTGTGGCAGATGCCGGAGATATTCTCTTTACACCCATCAGAGAAGTTATCCAAAAAAGAGCCATGCCTATTCAAGCATCCAGTGTTGAAATTGTTCATGCGGAACTTGGCAACACGGCAGGCGTAATCGGGGCAAGCCTTCTTATTGAAAGCTAGCAGGAGCCTTTAAACATGCCTGTATATTTATTCTGGGGCGATGAAGATTTCACGCTTGAAAATGAAATAAAAACCATAAAAAATGAGGCTTTAAAAATTTCGGAAGGCAACGAAATTTCGCCCCTTAATTACAGGTGTCTTGATAATCCCGATTTTAAAACTCTGATTGACGCACTTTGCACCCAGCCTATGATGTTCGGGGATGTTGTTTATAAAATAAGGGCGGATAAGTATTTTCTTGAAACAACAAAAAAAGTTAAGCTTGATGACAAGCAGACGGATGAAGTTATAAAAGCTTTAAACCTTGTATCCGAAAGAGTGCATATCATTTTGACCTGCCCGATTGATAAAGGGGACAGAAAAAAACCCGATTCAAGAAAAAAACTGTATAAGGCCGTTCAAAAAACAGGTTCAATAAAAGAATTTACGGCATTTAAGGCGTATGAAGAATATAAAATTCTTCCCGTGTTAAAGCAGATGGTGCAAAAAGCGGGTTTAAAAGCTGACAGTAATACTTTAACCATGGTAATAAGGCAAATAGGCCCGTCATTGCGCGATTTAAACACAGCACTTGATAAAATAAAGCTTATAATTCATCCCGATAATGTTATAACCGCTGATGTTGTTGAAAAACTCGGCGGAGAAAGCCAAAATATCTTTTTAATAAGCGATTTGATTTTAGAAAGAAAATTTAATAAGGCGCTTTTTGAGATATCAAATATATTAAATAAATCGCATTATCTTGAAATTTTAGCCTTTCTTCAAAGTTCTTTTTCAAAGCTTCTTATTACAAAAGTTTATTCAAAAAACATGTCAAGCTTTGATATAGCAAGAAAAACAGGGCAGAATGAATACATTGTAAAAAAGAGCCTTGAAAAACTGCGCTCAATAAGCCTTGAAGAACTTATTCAAATTAAACAAAATTTAACACAGGCTGAGTATGAAATAAAAAGCGGGATAAAAGAACCGCTTCTTGCTTTTGAATGCGCGCTTCTACAAAAGGAAACATACAGCACGGAGGTGCAGGTTTTATGATAAATGAAATTTTAAAATCAAAATTTCCTTTTGTAACGAATTATTTTGAAACCTTAATAAAAAATAATATGGACAGATTCCCGCAATCCATCGTATTCGAAGGTTCCGATATCATTGCACAGTATATGTTTGCAACGGAATTATCAAGAATTTTAAATTGCACGGGCGAAATAAAAAAACCTGATTGCACCTGCATAAACTGTAACTGGATAAGGGAAATCAAGCACCCGAGCGTGAATATAGTATCTCCCATAAATTTTAAAGATGATTCATCAAAAACCGTAATTTCAATCGCACAGGCAAAAAAGGTAACATCTTCTTTAAGCGAAACCTGTGATTATCACAGGGTTTTCATTTTCTGCGATGCAAGGATAAAGCAGAGAAGTGCTGCAGAAAACGCCTCTGTGCTTGAATATAAAAATTTAGGAACAGATTTTCCCGAAGAAAACTGGACGCCCTTGCCTTTAAATATGAAAGTTTTTAAAGCGGAAGCTTCAAATTCCCTTTTAAAATCAATAGAAGAGCCGCCCGAGCGCACAACATTTATATTTTTAACAAAAAACAGGGAAGATTTAATTTCAACAATAGTTTCCCGCTCAAATGTTTTTAAGCTTACGGGGGGCAAAGATTTTGTCAATGTGCCACTGTCAGATGAATTTAAAACAGCATTAAGAAGTTATCCTAATTTAACGGTACAAGAAGCGCTTGAGGCTGCATATGATATTGAAAATATTTTAAAATCCACAGAAATAGATATTTTTGATTTTTTAAACGAATTTCAAGGCTATATTCTTGAACTTTTAAAAAATAATATCAATAATAGCAGTGCCGCAAAAATGTTTGAATATCACATAAAGCTTGTTCAAACCGCCAAAAAAAGATTAAAAGCATCAATGGGTGCAAAAGTTGTTTTAGAGAGTTTATTTTTAGATTTATCTTCAAGGAATTTTGAATGAAAACCCGCAATACAATAGCTTTATCAATTCCGACGGGAGTCGGGGCGCAAATCGGCGGATATGCAGGCGATGCAGGGTATATTGCAAGAGAATTTTCAAAATACTTTAAGGTGATAGTGAACCCCAATGTCGTAAATGCAGGAATTTTAAGCGCCGTAAACGACGATATGTATTATGTTGAAGGGTATGCTTTCGATGAATTTTTTAACGGAAAAATAAATTTAAATCCTGTCGAAAAATTTAATAAAATAGGGGTGATTTTTGATAAAACAATCCCTGAAAATATTTTAAACCTTCATCTTAATACAATTGAAGCGGCAAAAATTGTAAAAGGGTATGATATTCCTTATTATGAAATTACAAAAGAGCCTGTCGGAATTTGCCTTACAAAAGATTCTACCGGAGTTTCCACAGGGCGGGTTGAATGTGAAAAAACTCTTTTTGAAGCGGCACAAAATATTATTAAAAAAGGGGCGGAAGCACTTGCCGTTGTTTGTTTTTTCGGAGATGAATGCGAAGATGAAAATTATAATAACGGCACGGGGGTTGACCCTATAGGCGGAATTGAAGCTGTGATATCGCATTATTTAACAAAAGAATTTATGCTTCCCGCTGCCCATGCTCCGGCTTTTTCGGGGCTTGATATAAGCTTTGATATCATGAATAAAAAAGTGGCGTCCGAATTTATATCATCAACATATCTTCCCTGCATTTTAGACGGACTTTCAATTGCGCCTGCGCTTTCCAAAACAGGGGAAATATCAAATAAAGATGTTAAATGTCTTATAGTGCCAAACGGGGCACTTGGCTCAAAAGCCGTAATATCGGCATTAAACAACGGGGTAGAAGTATGTGCGGTAAATAATAAGACCGTACTTTCAATTGATTGCAACAAGCTTAAAGAAAATGGTATAATAACAAAGTCAAATACCACAGAAGATACTGTGAAAGAATTTCAAAGTTATCAGGATTGTTTAAGATATATAAGGGATAAGTATGAATAAGAAAACATTTAAAAAAGGCGGCTGGACTCTTATAGAGCTTTGTGTTGCATTAATTGCGCTTGCAATTCTTATCGGGCTTTCGGTTCAGTCAATTAAACCCAAAAAGTTTATGATAGGCCCTTTTGCTTATGCAGGATTTTATAATTTAAAACAGGCAACCGTTGCGATTATGAATAAATGTACAAATCAGGGTGGAAACGGCATATACGGCTGTCAGCCCAATACTTATAAACTGCCTGTTACCGATGAATCGGCAGTTAATGCGATAAATTCGGCAATAAGAGCTTATAAAGATATTGACCCGTCATCTACGGATGTTGAAGTCACTCTGGATACGGTTGATGAAATATTCTGTATGGAAGTGGGCAATATGTTCACTCTTGCAAACAACGATACAATCAGATGTAAATATCATAACGGCAAAGGCGACGGTACAAAACTGCCGACACCTACATCGCCCGGAGTTGCAAACTTTCAGGCATCAAATATGGTATCTTATTATTTCTTAGAAAGACCATGGCTTCAAATAAATAAAGCAGCACCTGAAGAACAGGCTCTTGCACAGACTGCAGCTTCAATGTTTAAACCGATATTTATCGATGTCAACGGCGATAAAGGCCCGAACAGACTCGGCGATGACCAATTTCCCATAAGACTGTATCTTGACGGTACCGTTACCCCGGGAAGCTGCTTCTTGTACTCAGGCTCTACGGACCCTTCCGATAATAAAGTAGGCGAGGCTGTAGATAATCCCGAATGGCCTTATCCTACAAATCTTTACTGCCCTTCAAGAACGGTATCCGTCGGCGGGGTAGACACGCCTGTTGCTCTTACCGACAGTTTCCTTGAAACAAATTATCCTTTTTCATATAACCTTTACAGAAGCCACATCCCTGAAGACGGAAGCAATGAAAAAAGGGAAACCAAAGTTATTTTAAGAGATATCAGCTATCAGGAAGCAGCATGTAAATCAGGCAGAGACAATGTTGTTCCAAGGGTAACATTCTGCGGTGATGACGGCACGAATAAAGCTGATAAAATAGAAAGAGGCGGCTCAAATAAACTCAAAGCTCTTGAAGATTGTACAAGCGGAAGCAATGATGCATTTTGCATAGAAAGAATTGCACGCCCTGCAAACCCGGGATTATTCAGATTGCCTCTGCTGTAATTTAAATAAATAATATTTTAAAACTCCATGCTTAATTTTAAAAAAGGCATGGAGTTTTATTTTAAAAGCATGGTTTTTTATATAAAAAA
>CAJULX010000029.1 GCA_910587245.1 Candidatus Gastranaerophilales bacterium | reverse complement strand
AAATATTGTAATGATTTTTGCTTTTGAATTTACAAGCATTTTTAAAACATTATCGTCCGCTTCTTTGATATTCGGCTTTCTTGTACAGCCAAAAGCAGCTATTTTTGCATTTTTTAAACCGTCGTAATCAATAGCGTCAAACACTTCATTATCAACAGGATTAGCCCCGGGCCAGCCTGCTTCTATATAATGTACGCCAAGTTTATCGAGTTTTTTTATAATCTTTAATTTATCCGATACGGAATAATTTATTCCTTCAGATTGTGCACCGTCTCTTAAGGTTGTATCGTAAATTTCAATTTGTCTCATGGGAATTTAGCCTTTTTATAGCTCCTTATACACTATTAGCACAAAATTAAGCATTTGTAAAAAAGCTGTAAAAAGTTTTAATTTTCATGGCAATTTTTACTTTCAAAAATTGTTTATTAATATATAGAAAGTGAAGTTTATAAAGTTTTAAATCAAAAACTTTTAATGTTGTGGAAAATTTAATAGGTTAGAATTAAAGATGGGTTTAAAAAATTATTTTGAACGTGTATTTAAGAATTTGTCAGCTTTAGAAAATAAAATGCAGACCGGTTTCAGGTTTTCGCAGAGTGAAATTAATGAGATAATTTCATCTGCAAAGTCTGAAAATCTGCAGTTTTTTGAAAATCTTGCACGAATGCCCGAGCTTACGGCGTTTGATGTCAGTTATCTGCTTTCATCGGTAAAATTATCCATGGAAAAAATTGAAATTTTAAAGAAGGCGTCTTCTCTTTATAAAGAAGAAGAATTTAAGGCGCAGGGGCAGACTTTTTCCGATTTTGTATTCAGAATAGGTGCAAATATTGATAATTTAAATATGGAAAATATTGAAGTATTTAAAGATTTAGTACAGTGTAAAAATGAACTTTATGATTTTTCAAAAGCGCTGCAAAACCCCATTAAATGTAAGGCTGCAAGAAAAAAAGAAATGCAGTTTGCTTTTCAAAATGTGTTTGTGGAATAGATTTTAAAATTTACTTTTTAGGATAAAACCAATTCTTAAGCCCTTTTTACAAAAAGAGGGCTTGTTGGTTTTGAGCAGTGCGTGCATATTATTATTTAAATGCAATAAAAATATCCGACGGATGTTATTTGCACAAAACAACGACTTAAATTCCTGTATGTGTCAAAATTATTTTTGCATAAACATACTGAATATATCACTATTTATGCCTGTTTTTTGCCGGGCGTTTTGCTGTGTTGCTTCTTTTGTTTGGTTTTTTGTATTGTTTTCAGGTTCCATATCGGCATAGAATCTTACATCTTCAAGCTCTTCAAGTGCTTTCATAACGCCAAGTCTTCCTGCTTGTTTTTGCATACTTGCAAAAACGGATTCAACAGTAAAAGCAAGAATCATACTGAGTGCACTCCATACGGCAGGCGCTGCAACTGCCGTAACGGCTATTCCTTTAGTAAGGAATACATTTTTAAGTTCGCCTGATTGAAGAGCTTGAATAAATTTTGCAGGATTTTTTGTAAATTCTTCAAATGCTGTATCCATTATTTTTTGTAGTTCTTCTTTAGGCATATTTTTTAATATTGTGTTGATATTTTGATAAATTTTAAAAGCCTGTTCGTTTGTTATTGAAGAGTTTACGGCTTTATCAAGCATAATTTTTATAAAACCGTCAGGCATATTTTCTTTTGCGGTGTTTAATAACGTCCGCCAGTCCCCGCTTTGAATTTTTTCTTCAATAAATTTATTTGCTGTTCCTGTCGCGTTATTTGTTTGTAAATCCTGTTTAATTTGCTCCGTCTTGATGCCTAAAGAACCCAGGGATTTGAATTTATCTCCAATTTCCGAAATTTTAATATTTGGGATTTCCATTTCGGTTGTAAGTTTCTTTATTAAATCGGAAACAGTGTTGCAATCTTTGAAAGAATTTTCAATCGCGGTCTTTAATTCTTCCGTTGATTTTATATCCGGTACTTCTTTTAAACCGCTCTGTTTCATTGCTTCAATGGCATCCGCCAAGCTTTGAACAACGTCATTGATACCTTTTGTCATTTCTGTTTTATTTAACGGTTTTTTAAATGCAGGACTGTCTGCTAGATTATCAAGCATTGCTCTAAGTTCGTTTTCTTTTCCTTTTGCCTGCGCTATTGCATTTTTAATTTCAGCCGGAAGTTTGTCTCCGTTCCCTTTTGATACACTTTCAAATATTTGCACAACAGGGTTTTGACTGATTTTTCCGCTTACTTTTTGTTTTTCAACAATGCCCTTTATGTTTTCAGCTACCCCGTTTACATACTTATTTGCAGTTTTTCCTTTTAAAAATCCGGTGTGTTTTGCAAAAAATCCGGTTATTGATTCTGCTGCTTTTGGCGCACCGCCTTTATAGAGTTTTGTACCCCCTATGATTAAAGGAATAGCAGCGATTGCATAACCGATATAAGGCAATAAGGGCTGTGTCATTTCAGTTATAGCTTCAATTGATTCAGAATATTCCTGAGATTTATCATCTACGCTCTCAAATGTTGTGAAGAGTTTTCTTTGAAGTTCTTCGGCATCCTTTAATTGTTTATCGGATACTTCAAGTTTTGTTAATTCGCTTAAAAGCTTTTTATCGTAATCAGCTTCATTGTTTTTATATTTTTCATAGTTATAATAATCTTTAATTACTCTCGGAATAAAAGTAAGATATTCACCCAGTTTCTGTATTGCGGGTTTTTTCTTCGCTTTTATATCACTAACGCTTTTGAAATCTTCTTTTGTATATCCTATAAAATTTTCGCTGTTTTCTTCAAGTTCGCGTTTTGCTTTGTATCTGCCCGCTCTTGCAGCTGATTTTTGCAGTTTTAATCCGATAAATGCACCTGCCATACCTGTTATTAAGCTTCCTGCAAAACCGATAAGAACATTTCTGCCTGTTTTTGTTGTTGTTGCAACTTGGAATATATTTTTAAAGGAATTAAATGCTTGTCCCATGCCGCCTTTAGCGTCAAAGTTATCTTTTTTCGCAAGGGCTTCAAACATTTTTTCATAATAAGTGCCGAAATTTTTCACATCTTTTGTTTTTTGTGTAAATTCTGCAACAAATCCCTTTGCTTCTTTGCTGTCTGTTGATTTTAGGCTTTCGTAAAGTTTTTTAAGTTCTTCTTTTTTATTTTCATCAGGAATACTTTTTAAAAGTTTATTGAATTTTGCTGTTGAAATTTTTTCGCCAAAGCCTGTTTTTGTCATAATTGTGTTGATTAAGGCGCCTATTCCAAGCCCGAGCCATGGAGTTCCGCCGATTAAAACAGCGGCTGTTGTTTCCATATTTTCCGAGTATTCTTCAGCTTTGTTGTTTATTATTTTTGTTATTCTTTGAATAACTTCCTGTTCCTTTTCAGCTTCTTTGATTTCTTCGGGGGTTAAATTTCTTTTTACTTTTTTATCTTCAAGATTGTAATTTTCTTTCCATTTATCGTAATTTTTACTGTCTTTCATTGTAGCGCCGAGTGATTTAAAGAAAGAATTATTATTACTGTATTTTAAGCCGTCGGTGTTTGATTTTTTATTTTTAAACAGAGAAAAGCCTTTCGGTTCGTCCTCTTTATTTGCTTCGATAATTTTTTGAGCTTCTTTAATCTGTTCATCAGTATATTGAACAAAGTATTTGGGGTCTGTTAAATCTTGTCTTGACTGCCATCTTGCAATTCTTGAACTTTTGACCTGAATTTTTGCCGCTATGATATTTGCTGCAACAAACAGTACGGCGGAAATTCCGCCTGCTATAAACATTGTTTTACCCATTATTTTGCCGAAAGAAACATTTTTAATTCCGGGTGTGTTTGCAAATTCTTTACCTATTTCGTTTAATCTGGGATACAGGCTTTTGATTTCACTGTCGTTTGACTGGGATAAAAGCTTCATATTCTTTTTATTAAATATGCTTGTCAGGGTTCCTGCGTCAATTTTATCGTTTTGAGATAATTTAGTTCCCATAAATTGAAGAAGAAAATCGGTATCTCCGAGTTTTATTTTGGATAATACAGCGTCATTCGGGGCATTTTTTGCTTTTTCTCTTAATTTTTCAATAATGGTAAAAAGTTCGCCGCCGTTTTTGGTGTATTTTGCCCGGGCTATTTTGTTTTTAACATTAAATTCTTTATAAACAAAATTATCTACAGCTTCATCATAGGCATGCGCCTTGGGCATTGTGTAAAATTTTCCCATACCCAGTATGGCAAGTGCGCTTGCAAGACCCGGAAAAGATTGAGCAATAGGCATAATAGCAGTTTCCGTGTTTTCTGCAACTTCTTCTGAATGTGTATCCATAATATCGATAACATCCATTATCACTTTACCTTTATTTGCAGCCTGCTGCAGCTCGGCTTGATTTATTCCTCTTTGTGCAAGTGCACCCCTTTGCTTTTGTTTATCGGAGTCTTCTTTTTCCCACTGTTTAAAATTCTTTTGGTTGCTTATAACCTGCCCTACGGCGCCAAAAAAGCCCATTGCTTCCCTCATAATTAATATGCGTACAAATATATAAATATTGTAAAGAGTAAAATTTGCCAAATATCTAAGAAATGGGCGTGGCAACCGTTACAAAAATTTATATGCAATCTAGGAGCATCCGCTGTAACAATTGCTGTTGTTAAAATTTTCTTTATTTTTCATACAGGTTTTACATTTTTCCTGCGTTACATTATTTTTAATAAAATATTTGTAACTTTTTTTCCATTTTGGTTCCTTGCATGAACAGTTTTCCATAAATGTTAAAAATTTTATAAATTTATCCAGAATGTCTTCAGGCATGGAATATTCTATGCGTTTTGCATTTAATTCAATATCTTCTCTCTCGATAAATAAAACTTTTTCCAAAAAGTTTGAAATGATTTTATGACGTTCAATTTTTTCTTTTGCTTTTACGATTCCTTTTCTTGTCATGGTTATAATTCCGTAAGGAACATAATTTATATAGTTTCTGGATGCAAGTGTTTTAACCGCATCGGATGTTGCAGGCCCTCCGATTTTAAGATAATTGGAAACATCTTTTACGCGGGCGGCTTTATTTATTTTTGTAATTTCATAAATTGCAAGAAGATATTTTTCCAGGCTCTCTGTCAGCTGATTTTCATTATCCTTCATTTATTTTATTACCTCTTTTTTAGGTATGGTGAATAATTTTCAATATTACCATAAAAAATTATTTTGTATGACTTTTTGCGGCTTTTAAAAATTCATCCATTTTAATTGCCTGAAAACTTATTTTTGATGCTGTGACAGGTGCAGAGTTTTCTTTTTTGCCCGTATTTCTTTTTGTGAGCCAAATATTTAATTTTGGCAGAAGGACACCGAGCATAACAGCACTGTATGCAATTCCCGAAAGCTGGGCTATGTTTAAATTTCTAAGGTTTTTCTTTATATTTCCGCCCTGCGCTATAATTTCTTTTTGAGATTTTAAAGACACATCTTTCAGCCAGTGACCTATTCCCGACCCTTCTTTTGTGATATTAAACAATTCTTTTTGTTTAGGGTCTATAATTTGAGCAACACCTTTTGAAACAAAACCGCCTAAAACAAGCCAGTTTAAGAAGCCGAGATAATCTCTTGTATTTGTTTCTCTTAATTCCGTTGAATCTTTTGAAGCAAAAATTCTTCCTAAAATTAATGTACCGTATATGGTTTTAATGGCATTTCCGCCTGTTGCAGGGCCGTCAAATTCAAGCTTGTTTATAAAGTCGGATGGTTTTTTAATTCCCATAACTTTTGTAAGCATTAAAAGAAAAACGCCTGCAGAGAGTAATTTTTTCCCAAAAAGGCCTTTTTCTTTCTTTGTTTCGTTTTTATTTTTAACATTTTGATTATAGTTATTTTCCCCCACAAAGTTATCAATGCCTGTTCTTTTTTTGGTTAGTTTTCTGTTAATATATTGATTTGTGACGGCAAGAAGCATGGATAAAGGTATTGCTGCTTCTACTCTTGATTTATTTAAGGTTTTTAATTTTGAAACTGCAAGTTCAGGATTAATTCCGTCTTTATTAAAGAAGACATTTTTTCCAAGTCGGGTCATATCGCGGAGTGTGTGGGTTAAATTTGCACTGAATTCAGAATTTTTTGATTTAATTGTTATGTTATTATCTGCGCCAAGAAGCCCTATAATATCAGACTGAACATTGGTTAAAAGCTTTTTTGTTTCTTTTTTATTGTGGTTTTCTTTGATTATGCTTACAAGTTTGTTTTGTACATCCGCGGTTTTATCTTTATTAATTTCAGAAAAATGTTTAACTTTGTTTCCGACAATTCCTGACATTGAATTTAGGGCGCCTTGAATAAAAGCTTCAGGAGTTTTAGGGTTTTCTTTATAAATATTATTAAATGTATCCAGGGATTTATTTGTAGCCCAGAGCCCCGAATTTACTTTAACATCGGGCTTGTATGTTTTAGAGAAAAATTTTGATGTCAAAAGTGCAAAAATTGCAGCCGAAAATTCGGCAATAAATGTGCCTGTGTATTCCCTAAAACCCATCTCAATTCCTGCTTCTCTTCCTCTGTGTTTAAATTCCACAATAGTTCTCGGGGTATCCATTGCAAAAATATCAACAAAAGATGCATTGAGCATGTCATTGTTACTTAAAGTATAGAGTGCGTTTGATAACGGGGACATATTCATCCCTTTAAAAGCGACGGCATTTTTATCAGTGTTGTTAATTTTGTTAATCATTTTTATATCCAATCCTTAAATAAGCCCCTATACGAGCTTTAAGATATTTTAATATGTGAAAAAATAAGCAAACTCTTTTATATACAGATTTTGCAGCAACAGCATATTAAAATTCGGATAATAATATTTTTCATATTTTGTTTTTAACAAAAACAGGAATTTGTGTCAATACCTTTTTGACTAATTATTTTTTCTATGATTTAATTGCTGTGCTATGTTTAGGTATGGCGAAAAATATTAAGGAGACATATTTTTATGAAAGCACTGGTCGGGTTATCCGGCGGGGTGGATTCTGCTGTAGCCGCACTTCTTTTAAAAGAACAAGGACATGATGTATTAGGGGCAACAATGACACTTTGGGGCAATAGGGCACTGCCCGCAAATTATAAAGAAAGCCGCGGGTGTTCTAAAGACGCGTGTTTTTCACCTAATGAAAAAGAGGATATAAAAGAGGCTGAAAAAATTGCAGAAAAACTTGATATTCCATACCATGTTTTTGATTGTTCGAAAGATTATGAAAAAATTGTTCTTGAAAACTTTAGAGAAGAATATTCAAAAGGCAGAACACCAAATCCATGTATCAGGTGTAATGCGTTTATAAAATTTAGGGTTTTGCCTTTTGTTGCAAGGCAAAGCGGTGTTGTATTCGATAAATTTGCGACAGGACATTACGCAAGGGTTGAAAATATCAAATTTCAAATATAAATAAATCGAGTTTTTGCCGAGAATATCTCTTTTGATTCTGCTGTTGATGTTAAAATTCGCTCTAACGGAAAATCAATTCCTTCTTTTTGTTATAATAACGGGGATAAGATTAAAATAGAATTTAATGATTATCAAAAATCTGTTGCAAAAGGACAATCGGCTGTAATTTATAAGAATGATACGGTGCTTTGCGGCGGAATAATTGAGGAAGTTTTTTAAAATGGAACAGGATAAACTTGAAAGGTATAATAGGAATATAATCATACCTGAAATCGGTGTTGACGGGCAATATAAACTTTTAAATTCAAAAGTTTTAGTTTGCGGAGCAGGCGGATTGGGTTCAACGGTTATACTAAATCTTGCGGCGCTCGGGGTTGGAAATATCGGGATTATTGATAATGATGTTTTAGAGCTTTCAAATTTAAACCGCCAGTATATCCACGGGTTCTCTTATCTTGGGCAGGATAAGGTAAAATCCGCTAAAAACAGAATTGAAGATTTTAATAAAGATATAGAAATTGAAATATATAAAACCCGCCTGAATTCTGAAAATTATAGAGATATTGTGAACGGATACGATATTATTGTTGATTGTTTTGACAGCTTTGCATCAAAATTTTTATTAAACGATATAGCTTTGGATATGGAAAAACCTCTGGTGCATGGCGGGGTAACGGAATTTAGAGGGCAGGTGATGACTGTTATTCCGAAAAAAACAGCATGTTTAAGATGTGTTTTTCCTCAAAATGAGCAGGAATATATTGTAAAAGGGGTTGTTTCTCCGTCTGTTGCTGCTATTGCTTCCATTGAATCAATGGAGGTTTTGAAATTAATATTAAAGCTCGGTACGCTTTTGACAGATAAAATGCTCGTATTTGACGGGCTTAGAATGAATTTTAAAACGATAAATGCGGGGCGTGCTAAAAATTGTAAATGCGGTTGTTAAGTTTAAATACGTTTTCTAAATCCGTAATCTTTTGAAACGGTACGGCCGATTGATTCAATTTTGCGTTTTATGCAGCCTGTGCATTTATCTGCATTTTTATTTACGCATATTTTATTGGGGTAAATTTCATATTTTTTTCTGTATTCGCTTGTTGTAACATTCGGCATAACAACATTAGCACCTGATTGCAGTGCAATTATTCTGCCTTGCGGGTTTAATGTTTCCATAGCAGTGGTTGCAGGAATATTTATATCCTTCATTAAAATGCGCGCAAGTGCCATAACTTTAAGGGAAAGTGTAAAATCACCGTTTGGTGCATTTTTCAGCGGAGTATCGGGGTGTGATATAAAAGGGCCTATACCTATCATATCAAAGTTATTTTCTTTAAAAAATAAAATATCATCCGCAAGTGATTCTATTGTTTGGTTAGGAAGCCCGACAAGACATCCGCTTCCTGTTTCGTAGCCCAGTTTTTGTAAATTTTTCAGGCAGTTCAGTCTGTTTTTAAAATCCATACCGGGATGCAGGCTTTTATACAAGTTTTCATCCGTTGTTTCTATTCTTAATAAATACCTGTCGGCTCCTGCGTCTTTAAACGCTTTAAGTTCATCATACGGTCTTTCGCCTATACTTAAAGTGAGTGCAATATCAAGTTTCTTAATCTCTGAAATTATTCTGCATATAATATCTTTTGTATAGAAACAGTCTTCTCCCGATTGCAGAACGATGGTTTTAAAACCGAGATTGGCGGCATTTTTTGCATATTTTACAATATCGTCAGGCAAAAACCTGTATCTTTCAGTATTTTTATTTTCTGCACGAAGACCGCAATAAAAACATGTACATTTGCAGATATTTGAAAATTCAATCAATCCTCTAAGGTGAACATCGTCTCCCACATGGTTTTTGCGCACAATGTCCGCATATTCAAAAAGCTGTTCATTTTGAATATCATCTTTTAGAATTTCTATTATTTCTTTTTTTGTAAACATATGTCCTTAAAAATTTGAAGATAAATTTAGTTTTGTAAAATAATATTACACCTTTTGATAAGAATTGTATCAAAAATTCTGTTTAAAATACAGGAAAACTTTCCTTCAAAACTTTATAGTTAAAGGGTGTAGAGTATACAATTTAAAAATAATGTATATGATTTATTTTTTATATACCTCCCCGCCATGCTAAAAATTTTTGTTAAAATTATAAAAAGGGTTAAGGAAAGAAGGGTGTAAGCCCCACACTGGTCCGCAGCCGTCAAAGTCGGAATGCTTAATTCTTTAAATTACTACCTCGAGACAGGAATTTGCAAAGGGGAAGATACATTTTATAATTGTGTATTCAGCCGGCATTTTCTGCCTTTTATCTAAAAAGGAGATATGATGAAGGAATTACGGGATGAGAAAGTTGTAAGCATTGAAAAGACAAGGCTTACTTCTGTCGGCACAAGTTTTGGTGCAACAAATGCTGCTACGGCGCCGATTGTATCAGAATTGAAACTTGCTCACAAGCCAAAGTACAGTCTTAATGAGATTAGAATTATCAAAAAAGACGGTACAAAAGAAGAGTATGATGTCAGAAAAGTGGTTGCGGCAGTGAAGAAATCCGCCGCCAGAATGCTTGTTGAATTTAGCGAAACCGAGCTTCAAAACATCAGCAATTTTGTTGATAACAGTGTTTTAAAGATGGATGAAAAAGAAATCGAAATTTTTAAAATGCACTGTGTTGTTGAAAATGCACTTGAAGTTTTAAACCCGAAAGTGGCAAAGAGTTACAGAAACTACAGAAACTACAAAATTGATTTTGTTGATATGCTTGATAAGGTTTATCAGGAAAGTCAAAAGATTATGTATATCGGCGATAAAGAAAATTCAAACGCTGATTCTGCTTTAGTTTCCACCAAACGTTCTTTGATTTTTAATCAGCTGAATAAAGAGCTTTATAAAAAATTCTTTTTAACCGTACCTGAATTACAGGCTATAAGAGACGGATATATCTATATCCATGATATGTCCGCAAGACGCGACACGATGAATTGCTGTCTTTTTGATGTTGCAAATGTTTTAAAAGGCGGTTTTGAGATGGGAAATCTCTGGTATAACGAGCCTAAAACGCTGGAAGTTGCGTTTGATGTTATAGGTGACATTGTTATGGCTGCTGCAAGCCAGCAATACGGCGGGTTTACGGTTCCAGAGGTAGATAAAATTCTGGCTCCTTATGCTGAAAAAACCTATGAAAAGAAATATCAAAAATATATTGATTTAGGTATACCGTCTGACAGGGCTGAAAAAGAAGCCATGAAAGATGTTGAAAAAGATTTTCATGACGGTTTTCAAGGGTGGGAATATAAATTTAATACAGTAGCTTCTTCAAGAGGTGATTATCCTTTTATAACGGTTACTATGGGCTTGGGCTGCGGCAGATTTGAAAGAATGGCATCAAGAGTAATGCTTGAAGTGCGCCGCGACGGACAGGGTAAAAAAGAAAATAAAAAGCCTGTATTGTTCCCAAAAATTGTATTTCTTTATGATGAAGAACTGCACAAAAAAGGCGGAGAACTAGAAGAACTTTTTAATGCAGGTATTGACTGCTCTAAAAAGGCAATGTATCCCGATTGGCTTTCTTTAACGGGTGAAGGGTATGTTGCAAGCATTTATAAAAAATATAAAAAAGTAATTTCACCGATGGGCTGCAGAGCGTTTTTATCTCCCTGGTTTGAAAAAGGCGGAATGAAACCTGCGGATGAAAATGATGAACCTGTTTTTGTCGGCAGATTTAATATCGGCGCAATAAGCCTTCACTTGCCCATGATTTATGCCAAGGCTAAAAAAGAGGGCAAAGATTTTTATGAAGTGCTTGATTATTATTTAGAAATGATAAGACAGATTCATATTAGAACTTATGATTATCTTGGCGAGATGAGAGCCTCCGTTAACCCTCTTGCTTTCTGTGAGGGCGGTTTCTATGGCGGGCATCTTGGTATCCATGATAAAATTAAACCCTTATTGAAATCTGCAACGGCATCATTCGGTATTACCGCATTGAATGAACTGCAGGAAATTCACAATCAAAAATCGCTTGTGGAAGACGGACAATTTGCACTTGATGTTATGGAATACATTAATAAAAAGATTAATGAATTTAAGGAAAAAGACGGCAATCTGTACGCTATATACGGAACACCTGCCGAGAATCTCTGCGGACTTCAAATAAAACAGTTTAGAAAAAAATACGGCAAGGTAAATAACGTATCAGACAGAGGGTATGTTTCAAACAGTTTCCATTGCCATGTTTCAGAAAACATCGGGCCTATTGAAAAACAGGATTTAGAAAAAAGATTCTGGGATTTATTAAACGGCGGGAAAATTCAGTATGTAAAATACCCTGTTTCATACAATACAAAAGCTATTGAAACCCTTGTAAAAAGAGCAATGGATATGGGATTTTATGAGGGAGTTAATCTTTCATTGGCTTACTGTGATGATTGCGGGCATCAGGAGCTTGAAATGGATATCTGCCCGAAATGCGGCAGTAAAAACCTGACCAAAATTGACAGAATGAACGGATACCTTTCTTATTCAAGAGTAAAAGGCGACACCCGTCTTAATGAAGCCAAAATGGAAGAAATTAAAGACAGAGTGAGTATGTAATTTTTTAGGGCAGAAAAAGTTTTTCTGCCCTGATTTTATAGGATTTTAAAATGAATTATCATAACATTACAAAAGAGGACATGCTAAACGGGGATGGAATTCGCGTTGTGCTGTGGGTTTCAGGGTGCAGCCACAAATGCAAAAACTGCCAGAATCCAATTACATGGGATAAAGACGGAGGGCTTCCCTTTGATAAAAAGGCGGAAGACGAACTTTTTGAAGCTCTTGATAAACCCTTTATAGATGGCATAACATTTTCGGGCGGCGACCCTTTAATGGTGGAAAACAGGAGTGAAGTTATGCGGCTTGTTAATAAATGCCGTGGTGAGTTTCCCGATAAAAGTATATGGCTTTACACCGGATACAGTTTTGATGAAATTAAAGATATAGAAGGCATAGAACTTATTGATGTTATAGCTGACGGTGAATTTGTTGAAGAATTAAAAGACAACAATATTAAATGGGTCGGAAGCTCTAATCAAAAAGTTATTGACGTTAAAAAAACTCTGCAAAACGGAGCTATAGAACTTTATCTATAAAAACTTTGCAGAGTTTTTTGTTTATTATCTTATGAAATTTGTAAATATTGGTGTTTCCTGAGCCGGAGGTAAAATTCCCGCTTCATCTGCAGCTTTTTTGCATTTTAGATAATAAGCAAAATTCTTCGCAAGAATTCTCATATTTTGCATACCTTCTTCATCCTGCCTTGCTTCATCAGGGGTGTTTCCGTGCACCATATTCCAGTATCTGCCTGATATTACGGGCATTTCCTGTATTTGAAAATATTTATTCAGCTGGTCAATTGTTGCTGTGGTTCCTGCACGGCGTGCTGAAGCTATTGCGGTTGCAGGTTTCAATCTTAAGTTGGCTTTGCCTGATCTGAAATTCGCATAAAACAATCTGTCAAGAAACGGGATAAGACCACCTGAAGATGAGGCGTAGTGAACAGGCGACCCTATGATATAACCGTCATAATCGTTTATTTTCTCAAGAAGTTCGTTTACTTTATCGTTAATAACACATTTACCTATTTTTGTACAGGCACCGCAAGCCTTGCAAGGAGCAACAGGGTCTGTTCCTATATAATAAATTTCACTTTCAATTCCTTCGTTTTGCAAGGTTTTAGCGATTTCATCAAGTGCCGTATAAGTACAGCCGTTTTTATGCGGTGAACCGTTAATCATTAATACTTTCATTACAAATACTCCTTTTTTGAAACTTTTTAATTCTATTTTATAATTTAGACCCCGCTATAAGTCAATAGGTGAAATGCCCTGTTAAAATTTTTTAATGTAGAATAGTATTTATGAAACCAAAATTAACAGATATGTTTTTTGCATTTTTAAAAATAGGCGTGCTCTTGCTTGGCGGCGGGTATGTTATTGTGCCTTTATTAAACAATGAGCTTGTTGATAAACGACACTGGATAACAAAAGAAGAAGTAATTGATTTTTATGCAATGGGACAATGTGTTCCGGGGATTATCGCCGCAAATACAACTCTTTTTATAGGATATAAATTAAGAGGTAAAACAGGTGCGCTTGCTGCTTTTTTCGGGCTTATTCTGCCGCCTTTTATTGCAATTATTCTTCTTGCTTCGGTTTTAATTAAGGTGTCGCAAAATCTTATTATGGGTGATATCTTCTGGGGTGTAAATATTTCCATTATTATTTTGATGTTTTTAACCGTAAAAGAGGTTTGGAAAACAAGTATTGTTGATAAATTTACATTTTTAATTTTTGTTTTAATTCTTGTTTTATCGGGAGCCGGCGTTTCTCCGTCGATTTCAATAGTATTGTCTGCAATTTTAGGTGTTATTTATAAAATGATTGATAAGAAAATAAAGGGGGATAATGTATGAATTATTTTCTTTTATTTGTTGAATTTTTTAAGATAGGGATATTTTCTTT
The DNA here is from genome assembly GCA_910587245.1 of Candidatus Gastranaerophilales bacterium. GTDB lineage: Bacteria > Cyanobacteriota > Vampirovibrionia > Gastranaerophilales > Gastranaerophilaceae > MGBC122484. The sequence continues at coordinate 11,142 of CAJULX010000029.1, read as the reverse complement.
TGGCGGCGGATATGCTACTCTTCCTTTTTTGTATCATATAAGTGATACATATCATTGGTTCAGCTATGAAGAATTATCAACAATGCTTGCCGTTTCAAGTATTACTCCGGGGCCTGTGGGGTTAAACGTGGCAACATTTGCAGGGTTTAAAACACTCGGGGTTTTAGGCTCAATTGATGCGACACTGGCTATAATGATACCCTCTTTTGTCATTGTTATTTTAATTTCAAAAATCCTAAAGAAGTTTAAAGATAATTTTTATACAAAGGCTGTTTTATATGCGCTCAGACCTGCAGCTGCGGGCATGATTGCGGCTGTCGGGGTAAGACTTTTTAAAAACAGTATAATGCCATACGGGTTGAGCATACAAGCGCTTGATTCAAGAGGGTTTATTCTTTTTGCTTTGCTTGTTTTAATCAGCCTGAAATTAAAAAAAGACCCTTTGGTTTATCTTTTAATCGGGGCTGTTTTTGGAATATTGCTGCATTTTGAGCATATTTTTAATTTATTTGTATAGTGCTTTTTTTAAATACATTTTTATGATATTTTCAAATTGAAAATAAAGAGTATTTGAATGTGAGTTTACAAGCTATGAAAAATACAAAACTTGCGATTGTTATTCCCTGTTTTAACGAGGCTGAAATGCTTCCTGTCAGTCTTGAAAAGCTGTGGAATATTTTTAATAAGATGATTGGAAACGGTGAAATCAGCCCTGAAAGTTTTGTATTTCTTGTAGATGACGGCAGTATCGACAATACATGGAGTATTATTAAAGAGGCTTACGAAAAATCTGAATTTAAAGTTAAAGGAATTCGCTTTTCAAGAAATTTCGGCAACCAGTCCGCTATAATTGCAGGTTTAGAAAATGCCTATAATCTTGGTGCAGATGCCGCAATCACAATTGACGCGGATTTACAGCAGGATGAAAATAAAATTTCAGAATTTGTCGCCGCTTATAAAGAAGGATATGATATTGTTTGCGGTATCAGGAAAAACAGAACTGACGGCTTTTTTAAGAAATTTTGCGCAAACAGTTTCTACAGACTGATAAATTTTTTAGGGGTTAATATTAAACCCAATCATTCGGAATTCAGGCTAGTCAGCCGCCGCACGCTTAAAATTTTATCAAATTATAAAGAAACCAATCTTTTTATAAGGGGGCTGTTTTATGATTTGGGGCTGAAGACAAAAGATATTTATTTTGAAGTAAAAGAAAGGAAATTCGGAGAATCAAAATTCAGCTTTTTATCTTTGCTTGCACTTGCTTCGCGCGGAATTGTTTCTTTTAGTGTGCGTCCTTTAAGGATTGTATTTTTTCTGGGGTTCGGGATTTCATTTATCAGTATTTTGCTTGCAATAGCCTGTATTATAAGGCTTATTTTTCATCTTAATTATCTTCCGGGGTTGGAATTATTTGAAACCTGGGAGACTTTTGCAACAGGTATGGAAATTCTCTGTATCGGTATAATCGGAGAATATATCGGACAAATTTTAACCGAAGTAAAAGCAAGACCCAGATATATAACGGATGAAGAATTAAAATGAAGAAAATTCTATGGGCTATACCGGCGCTTGCTGTTATTGTGAGAGTTTACCTTTTTATTTTTGTTGAAAAATCTTTATGGCTCGATGAAGCGGCACTTGCTTTAAATATTTTGGATAAAGGATATCTTGAACTTTTTCAGCCTTTGCAGTATGCACAGAGTGCGCCGCCGTTATTTTTATTGTGTACCAAATTTTTAACGGAGATTTTTGGTACAGGAGAATATGTTTTTAGATTAATTCCTTTGCTTTGCAGTATAGGTACGGTTTTTGGATTTTATTTTCTTCTTTGTGATGTTTTTAAGGAAAAAAAATGGTGCATTATCTTTGGGCTGATTATTTTTTCATCGGGTTTTCCTCTTTTATATAATACGATTGAATTTAAACCTTATATGGCAGATGTTTTATTTACAATATTAACGGTTTTAATTTGGTTAAAATATTTAAGCAAAGATATAAGTCTTAAAAAGCAGGCAGGATTTGCAGTTTTATTAGTTTTGTTTCCTTTATTTTCATTCGGCTCAATATTTTCATTATGCGCAATCTTGACTCTCTCTCTCTTGAAAAAAAGAAAAATTTTCTCTTTCATTTTATTTTTCGGGCTTTTGATTGAATATTTGTTTATATTTTCTAAGATTAATTCAGGTACAAGGGTGTATGAATACTGGGTTCCTTATTTTATAAACTACAATCCGATTAAAGCTGTTTTTATTTTGATTGATATTATTAAATATCATTTTTATCCTTCAAGTTTGGTTTTAATTGCTCTTGCAGGCTTCATAGCAGGGCTCATTATTCTTTTTAAGAAAAATAAAGAAATTTTTAAGATTTTTGGCTTAATAATCTTGTATGGGTTTTTGGCTTCATTTTTTAATTTTTATCCTTTGTACGAAAGGCTTTCGCTGTTTTTATATCCCGTTATACTTATTATTGTTTTATCGCCGTTATATTATGTTTTGTTTGAAAAAAACAACATAAAAAAGGCGGTAATTTTTATTTTAAGCAGTGTTATTTTAATTTCTGTGTGTTTTTATAATTTTATCAATCCGAATTTTTATAAAAGAGAAGAAATTAAACCTCTGCTTTTAAAAATGCGAAATGAAATTCAACCGCAGGATAAAATTTTTGCATTCAAAGGAACGCATTTAGTATACAGATATTATGACAGAATTTTTAAATTCCAAAATGAAAAATATATATGTCCGTATAACATATCGGCAGAAATCTGTGCGGAGAAGATTAAACCGTTTTGCGGTCAAAATACTTGTTTTGTAATTTATTCAAGCGAAGTTGACACTAAGAACAATGTTAAAATTCTTAAAGAAACCGTTTCAAAACTTAACGGTAAAATTCTTCAAAGTGATAAAAATTCTGTTCTCTATAAGCTTAATTGATACCATTTATAAACCGATTTTATACCTTCTTCAAGCTTAATTTTCGGACTCCAGCCCAGCTGTTTTATTTTTGTATCATCCATCAGTTTTCTAAAGGTGCCGTTTGGTTTTGCGGTATCATATTCTATTTTTTGCTTTACCCCTGTTATTTTTTTTATAATTTCATAAAGGTCTGAAAGCTTAATATCGTCTCCGCCTGTAATATTTACAAGTTCTCCGATTTCATTATAGTCTTTATTCTGCATTAAATAAAAAGCGGCATCCGCCAAATCATCCGATGACATAAGCTCACGGTATACGCTGCCGTCACCCCAAACGATAACTTTATCCTTATACGCGCCGATTTTATTTAAAATTTCAATAACTGATTCTTTATTATTGAAATCAATTTGTTCATCGTAACTGTACCCTATTTTTCTTTTCTTTAAATCCTTGATTATTTCATCAAAATTTTCTTCATAAAGAAGCTTTGCAAGGTGAAAACGCCTTAAAAGCATAGGAAGAAGGTGAGCTGTTTTCATATTAAAATTATCATTTATGCCGTATTGGTTTGTAGGCATCAGAGAAATAAAATTTGTTCCGTACTGCTTGTTATAATAATTGCAAAGCTTGATTGCGGCAATTTTTGCGATTGCATATCCTTCATTGGTTTTTTCTAAGGAAGAAGTTAAAAGACAGTCTTCTTTCATAGGCTGCGGTGCGCATTTTGGGTAAATACAGCTTGAACCTAAGTTTACAAGCTTTTTAACCCCTGATTTACAGCTTGCGTTTATAATATTGCTTGAAATCATTAAATTATTGTATAAGAACTCTGCAGGGTAGGTTGAATTTGCAAGAATTCCGCCGACTTTTGCAGCAGATAAAAAGACATATTCGGGTTTTTCATGTTCAAAAAATTCATTCGTTTCTTTTTGGTTTATTAAATTTAATTCGGATGAGGTTTTTAAAATGAGGTTATTAAATCCTTCTTTTCTTAATTTTCGCTCAATGGCGCTGCCGACAAGCCCTCTGTGGCCTGCGATATAAATTTTTGAATTTTTATTCATCATATTTCATAAGACCCTGTAACATCGTAGCCTTTGTTTTTGAGCACACTTTCTTTTTGTGCTTCAACCATATCTTCGGATATCATTTCATCAATCAATTCATCCAGAGAATATTCAGGTTTCCAGTTTAGTTTTTCCCTTGCTTTTGAGCTGTCTCCAAGAAGAAGTTCAACTTCTGTCGGTCTAAAGTAAGCGGGGTCAACCTCTATTATTATTCTGCCGTCTTTAGTATATCCTTTTTCATCAAGTCCTTCGCCTTTAAATTCAATTTCAAGCCCTGCTTTTTTAAAGGCTTTAAGACAAAAATCGCGTACGGATGTTGTAACGCCTGTTGCAAGCACAAAATCATCGGGCGTATCATTTTGAAGAATTTTCCACATTCCTTCAACATAATCTTTTGCATGTCCCCAATCACGCTTAGCTGAGAGGTTTCCAAGGTAAAGCTTATCTTCAAGCCCGAGTTTTATTCTTGCTGCTGCACGTGTGATTTTTCTTGTAATAAAGGTCTCGCCGCGGCGCGGAGATTCATGGTTGAATAAAATACCGTTTGAAGCATAAATATTGTAAGCTTCTCTGTAATTTACCGTTATCCAGTAGGCATAAAGCTTTGCACAGGCATACGGCGAGCGCGGATAAAAAGGAGTTTTCTCTGTTTGGGGGGTTTCCTGTACAAGGCCGTAAAGCTCAGAGGTTGATGCCTGATAAAATTTACTTTTCTTTTCCAGTCCCAAAATTCTTATTGCTTCAAGTATTCTTAAAGTACCGAGAGCATCAGTATTTGCAGTGTATTCCGGTGAATCAAACGAAACCTTTACATGAGATTGAGCCGCAAGGTTGTAGATTTCATCCGGCTGAATTTCCTGAATTATTCTTATAATATTTGTACTATCGGTTAAGTCGCCGTAGTATAGTTTAAATTGTGAATCTTTAGTATGCTTATCCCGGTATAAATGGTCAATTCTTTTAGAATTAAACGATGAAGCGCGTCTTTTAATACCGTGAACTTCGTAACCTTTTTCAAGAAGGAATTCTGCAAGATAGCTGCCATCCTGTCCTGTTATACCCGTAATTAAAGCTTTTTTCATAATATTCATCCGTTTAAAATAATTTCTGTTATTGATTATAAGCCTTAATTATACCTTGTTGCAAAGAGCTTAACATAATTTGACATGTTTATGGCGCAATGATAGTATTTACTTGACTGCGGCACATAATGTCCGCCGTATACAATGATAAGGCAATTAAAATGAAAGATATATTTTTAAAAAGGACAAAAATTGTTGCAACTCTGGGCCCCGCTACGGACAGTGAGGAAAAAATCAAAGAATTAATTGAAGCGGGGGCAAATGTTTTCAGATTGAATACTTCTCATGGCACGATGGATTATCACAAAGAGAAAATCAGGCTGATAAAAGATGTTGCTTCCAAAATGGGTGTGTGCGTTGCAACTCTTGTGGATTTACAGGGGCCTAAAATCAGAATCGGCAACTTAAAAGCAGAAATTTTAATTAAAAACGGTGACAAACTTGTTTTTGAGCATTCGCTCGAACAAAAGAATAGCAGCACTATACCTGTTGATTATGAAGGAATAAGTAAAGATGTTTCAAAAGGTTCCAGAGTTTTAATTGATGACGGTAAGCTTGAAATTCTGGTTGATGAGGTTGAAGGCGGTAAAGTTTATGCCACGGTTACAAACGGCGGAATTTTAAAATCAAGAAAAGGGCTTAATATACCCGGTTCTACCGCATCGCTGGATGCCGTAACACCCAAAGATGTTGAATTTATTAAATTTGCCGTTGAAGAAGGCGCTGATTTAATTGCTCTGTCTTTTGTACGCCAAAAAGAAGATGTTCTTCTTGCAAAAAAATACATAAACGATTTTAATGCTTCAATCCCTGTGGTATCTAAGCTTGAAAAGCCGGATGCCATTAAAAATCTACATGATATTGTGTGTGTGTCCGATGCCATTATGGTGGCAAGAGGAGATTTGGGGATAGAGCTTTCACCGGTTGAAGTTCCAATCTGTCAAAAGCTTATAATTGAAGAAGCAAATAAACAGAGAAAACCCGTTATTGTTGCAACGCAAATGCTTGAATCTATGATAAACGAGCCTATTCCAACCCGTGCGGAAAGTTCGGATGTTGCAAATGCTATTTTAGACGGTGCGGATGCGGTTATGCTTTCAGGAGAAACTTCCGTAGGCAAATTTGCAGCCGAAGCGGTAAGAATGATGTCTAAAATTGCCATGAGCGTTGAAGGAAGCTGTTTTTATAAATTTGATACGGATAACGAATTAAATGATGAAATTGCTTTAACGCGCCAGGCGGTCGTATTCGGTGCGGATAAAATGCTGAAATATGTTAATGCTAAGGCAATTTTAAGTTTTTCACATTTCGGGTATTCAACAAGATTAATGTCAAAATTAAAACCCTCAGCACCTGTTATTATGATTTCCGATATGGAAGAAACCTGCAGAAAAATGGCTTTAAATTGGGGTGTTTATCCTTTTTGTAAAAAATGGGACGAAACAGTGGACAGCAGTCTGCTTTTAAAAATTGATGAATTTTTAATAAACGAAATCGGCTTAAAGAATAATGATTATGTAATTATTACAGGTTCCGCGCCGCGGCTTATTACGGGCAGAACAAACTTTGTAAGAGTGCATAAAATAGGCACATAAAAGCTTTTAATAAGGCATCATAAGATTTTGGAGGGAAAATGAAAGACAATACAAAATGTTTACATTCAGGATATACGCCCGTTAACGGCGGACCCAGAGTGATGCCGATTTATCAGAGCACGACTTTTAGATTTAATTCAACAAAAGAAATCGGAGATGTTTTTGATGATCCTACAAAAGCACACATATATACGCGTTTTACCAACCCTACGGTAGATGCTGTCGAGAAAAAAATTGCCGACCTTGAGGGTGGAGTTGCCGCTATGTGTACTTCATCGGGTCAGATGGCATCTTTGATGTCAATTTTAAATCTTTGTAATTCAGGAGACAGTTTTATAAGTTCCGCTTCAATATATGGCGGTACATTAAATCTATTTGCGGTGACATTAAAAAAACTAGGTGTAGAATGTATTTTTGTTGATGTTGATGCGACGGAAGAAGAAATTCAATCAAAAATTAAGCCCAATACCAAGGCAATTTTCGGGGAAACCTTAACTAATCCCTCATTGCAGGTTTTAGATATTGAAAAATTTGCACGCGTTGCGCATAAAAACGGAATACCTTTGATTGTAGACAATACTTTCCCGACCCCTATTTTGTGCAAACCGTTTGAATACGGGGCAGATATAGTTATTCACTCTACTTCAAAATATATGGACGGACACGCCTTACAGGTAGGCGGCGTGATTGTCGATTCCGGTAAATTTGATTATACCAACGGCAACTTTCCTGATTTTACCGAACCTGATGAATCATATCACGGCACGGTTTATACAAGGGATTATTCATTTGCTCCCTATATCGTTAAAGCAAGAATGCAGCTGATGAGAGATTTTGGGGCTTATCCGTCAGGAAATTCAGGATTTTTGTTGAATCTCGGGCTTGAAACTCTTGCTATCAGGATGGAAAAATACTGTTCAAACGCTCTCAAGACGGCTCAATATTTTGAAAACACGGGTAAATTTGAAGTGGTAGATTACCCGGGGTTAAAATCAAATAAATATTATGAATTGGCGCAGAAATATTTACCAAAAGGGCAGTCAGGTGTAATTTCTTTAACAATTAAAGGCGGAAAAGAAGCTGCAATTAAATTTATGGACGGCTTAAAACTTGCCTCAAATGAAGTGCATGTAGCGGATATAAGAACCTGTGTACTGCACCCTGCAAGCGCCACCCACAGGCAGTTAACGGATGAGCAGCTGGTTAATTGCGGCATAAATCCCGGTTTAGTGAGATTTTCCGTCGGGCTGGAAGATGTGGATGATATAATCGCAGATATTGAGCAGAGTCTTGCAAAGATTTAATTTATAAAAATTTTATGGCAATTTTTATTTGCCGTCTGTTTTATTGAATTTACTTATGCAAATTTCGTTCGGCAATAAAATTCCCATATCTAAAACCCAAGTTTTTAATGATAAAAAACAAAAATTTGAGGAAGCTGTGCTGTATGAATATGACGGCAAAAATCGTTCCGATGTGGACGAGCTGACGGAGCATACAGGCGACTGGGAATATAAATACAGAATTGCTGCCGAGCTTTTAACAAAATATAATAAACTTGCATTTGATACCGGAATGAGCGATTTTTCAAGATATGTTCTTGAGAATAATAAATTCTATGTTCTTGAAACAAAAGATAAAGAGCTTGCTGCCATTTGTGAAACCCATGGGTATTGCAATACGGCAGATATACATTACCTTGAAAGAAACCCGAACGGTAATTATAAACTTGCAGGACAGGCAATACTGGCTTCAATTGCAAAACATATGCTAACAAAGCCCGAGGCTCATTTTATAGTGAACGATCCTGTTGATTCAGCCAGAAGCTTTTATACTGAAACCTGCGGGTTTGAGGAAGAAACTCCGGGGTCTCATTCACTAATGATGGATGAAGCCGGTATGACAAAACTTGTGGATAATTTTGAAGAAGCTGTACAATCACCCCCCCCCCCGAGATTAGACAAAACATGTTAGGTCTTTTAATGTTGACATCAGGGTTTATTATTGTTACATTTAATAGGGAAAATTTAATCAATTATCGGGACGTAGCACTCTGCCGAAGGTAAAGTTGACTAAATGTCAAGTTTACCGAGAGGTGGTAGCGCACCAAAAGAAAATAATTCAGTAAATTTACAATTAAACGGTTAAATTAATTATCGGGACGTAGCGCAGCTTGGTAGCGCACCTCGCTTGGGACGAGGGGGTCGCAGGTTCAAATCCTGTCGTCCCGATATTTTAATTAAAAAGGCTTGTTTTATAAAACAAGCCTTTTTAAATTAGTCTTTGGAAAGTGTGTCATAAACCTTTGCGACTATTTTCCATTCACCGTTAATCTTATTTAAATTTAAAATGTCCGTAAATTTATATCCGTGCCAGTTATCTTCTATTACCCTTACAACGGCGATTGTTTTTTCCAATGCTAAAACATCAACCCTTGCAATATAGTCTTCTTTTACTGCGCCCATTTTGTCTATGGTATCGTAAAATTCCTGAATAGCACCCGATTGATATACATCTTCATTTAATTGTCCGAAAAATACCGCTTTTTCATAAAAGTAGGGCTTTACAATTTCACTGTTACCGTTTTTTACGGCTTCGATAAATTTCCATGCAATGCTTTCTACTGCATTGAATTCCTTAATATCATCACGCATTTTGACTCCTTTCTTTTTATATTTTTTATGTTAAATTAATAGTATATTTTTTACAAGTACGGTAATAAAGGTAACCGTAAATAAAAAGGAAATACAATGACAAATAACATGAAAGATTGCTTAAAAGAAGCCGGAGATTACAATAAAACCGGGTTTAATTATACAATGTCAATGATAACGGGCAGGTATAAATTGACCGTCCTTTATGCAATATATAGACATGAAACAATCAGATTTAACGAACTGCAAAGGTATTTGAATATCTTATCGCATAAAACATTAAGCAGTACCTTAAAAGAGCTTGAAAAAGATAACTTGGTTTTAAGAAAAGAATACCCGCAAATTCCGCCTAAAGTTGAATACAGCTTATCAAAAAAAGGACGGTCCTTTATTCCTATACTTTATGCAATGTGTGAATGGGGCGAAAAATATATTAAATAATTTTTAATATGTTTTGCCAAACAATTTATCCTTTAAAAAACAGAGCAGGTTTGGATAATATACGGCTGCTTCTTTATCCAGCATATCCTCGATTATTAATTCTTCGGAATCTTGATTTTCGGAACCAAAGAGCCAGAAGGATTCCAAATTAAGCAGTGAATTTTTATCTACAATGTATTTCTGATTATCGGCTGTTGAAGCATTTGCCATAATAACGTTATCGCCATCAACCTCAATAACACTGTATGCGTGTGCGCTGTCAAAATTGTAGGGCTTGCCGTTTGTGCATTCAACGGTACATTCCCCTGTTGTGCCGAATACTATTGAGTTTGAAAGAGGGTTTTGCTCAAAATTATCAAGCATTGCACGGGCATGTTCTACAGCATTTTCTTCATTTGGAGCAAAAATATTATTATAAAAATCTTCTGCGTTTATAATAAATTCTTCCTCGCCATCGTTGCCTTTGAAGTAAAAATATTCTCCGTTGATGCTGTTGCGCGTTTTTGTGTAAAGGCACCCTTCCTTAAATTCAATTTCATTTCCGTAAAAATCAGCAATACTGTATGTTTCATCAGGTATAAAATATGAAGCTTTATTTTTAAATTCTTCAAAATCTTTATGAGTTTTAATGGTATCAAACGGTTCGCCAAGCAAAAGATAGGATACGCTTGCAGGAGTTACCGCGTTTAATGCATCATCGGGGTTTGTGCCTTTTGGGTAATTATTTAAAATTTCTTTTAATGTTTCATCATCAGATTCTTTAAAGCATTTTTCCATGGCATATTCATACACGGTGACATCATCATCGCCCGTTGCGTATGTTCTGCCGTTTTCATCGGGCTTTTTTGCTTTTTTGAGCTCATCTTGCGTTACGGTATAGGTTTCACCCGTTCCTTTAAATGTAACGTTATATTCTAATATATTATCTTCTTCATCTCTTACAATAACAAGGGAGTCTTCAATAGCTTGCGCGCCTTCTTTTGTCTGTGATATTGAAAACAGGGCGGATATAAGCCCGCAATCTTCCAAATGCTGGGTGAAATCGCCGTCTATTTTGCCGTTTGCTTCTTCTTTGATTAATGTGTAATGTTGGGGGAAAATACCGAGTATATTTTTAATGCTGTTATCCATAAATGTTTCTCTCTTTATAGTAACAATCTCTCTTACATATATAAAAAAATCGTGTTTTACAAAAATAATATTTTTCATCTTGTGTTTTTACAAAATTTTACATAATAATTTTGAGTATTATTATGTTATTTTATTTTACTTTTTTATTTTTTTTATGTATAATCACTTTTGGAAACCACCCGAATAAAATTAATTAATGTCGGGACGTAGCGCAGCTTGGTAGCGCACTACCTTGGGGTGGTAGGGGTCGCAGG
>CAJULX010000028.1 GCA_910587245.1 Candidatus Gastranaerophilales bacterium | reverse complement strand
CACCTTTCAAGCTACAGGGTTGAAAAAGGCGCTTCCGTATACAGGGGTCAGGTTATTGCAAATATAGGTACAACGGGATATTCAACAGGGCCGCATCTTCATTTTGAGGTAAGAAGAAACGGCGCCACAACCAATCCTTTGAATTACATACCAAGATAGCTAATTTTGGCTATTACGCCGGCATGAATTTTTATGTTATTTTGATGTAAAATAAAACTAACAAGCGCCATACCAAAACTTAGAATATACCAAGGGGAGAAACAAAAATTAATATTTTTTTAAATAAATTTTTTATAAAAAAAATGTTTTCGCTAAAATGTATTCCCCTTATTTGTGCGGTATTTATTTTTACTGCTTCAAATTCCGCGTTTTGTTATGAAGTCGTTGAAGCAAATACTGTTATACCGAAGAAGAATGCGGAAAACGGCGGGGAAGTTCAACTTCGCTCTTCTATCGAAAGAGAAGAATTCAGAATTCCAAACCCGATTGATGAATTTATTTTAAAAAGAATAAAAGAAACCGCAAATGCTTCAAAAACCACTGCTGTGGAAGAAAAAAAGAGTGATATTTCAATAGACAGTAAAAAGCTTGAATATTTTGATGAAACAGGCGAGCTTGAAGCAACGGGCGATGTTGTTATAACTTCTTCAAACGGTACCATAGTAACGGCAGACAGAGCGGTTTATGATAAAAATTTAAATGTGATAAAGCTTTACGGCAATGTTGTTTTAACCCAAAGCGGCAACAGACTCGACGGCGAGTATATGGCAATTGACCTGAATGAAGAAAATGCCCTTATGGATACGGTTACCGCTTCTTTTGGTACGCTTATCAAAATGAAAGCACCTGAAGCTTATGCTTATACGGATAGAATTGAGGCCGTAAACGGTGATATAGAGCTTGCAAGAAAACTTGATATGAAGCTTAAATCATCCGGTTTTGATTCATACGGCGATATGCTTATTATGGATGATGAAATTTCTTTTGATGACAAAAAAAAGAGGCTCTCCCCCTATAGAATTAAAACAAAAGAAATTATTGTAAAATCCGAAAAAGACCATGACAGCTTAATTTTGAAAAACTCTGATTTGTATTACAAAAGATTAAAAGTTGTAACTTTAAATACCATAGAATTATTTTCGGATAAGGAAATGAATTATGTTGAAGCGGGAATCCCCGTGGATATAGGTTCTATAAGCGGTTTCGGGCAGTATCTCGGGGTGGGGCATATTTTTAAACTCCCAACAGGAGCCAATTTGAAAGTAGCTCCAGCAATTGTTTATGATGATAAACTTGGAATCGGTGCACTCGCAAGCTTTAAAACAAAAAGGTTGAGTCTGGACGGAGCCTGGGCAACAAGCAGTGAAAACCTGATTTTAGAAGGTGAATACCGATTTAGAGACAATTTATGGCTTGAAGGAGCCCGCCATGCATACAGAGACGAATGGTTTATGGGCGGAAAAAGAGCCGGACATATGGCACAGCTGGTTTTTGATGACAGCTATCAGGTAAAAGATATTGATGCAACTTTCAGACACAGAATAACCGCAGGTTATGTTTCCGAATACCGCAGGGAACATCAGGAAAGCAACAATTACGGCACTATGCGCTTTAGATGGCAAAATGAATTAAATAAAAATATATTTTCCGTATCAAATGAAGAACAGGATATGCGCCTGAGTTTCGGTGTTACCGGTCAATCAATGGCAACCGTTTACGGAACGGGCGAAACAACAGCTCTTGCAAGGGGCGGTCCTTTTATTGCATCGAGGGTAAAAAACTGGAGATCAAATATAGGCTATTTAATCGGCGGATTTCACGGAAAAAGCCCGTTTGAATTTGATGAATATACCTATGGTAAATCTTCAATCTATGTTAATGAAAGTTTAAAACTGTGCAAATATCTATCAGTAGGCTATAAAGGAGTTATTTCTCCCTTGAAAGATAACAGCGACGGAGATTTGATGACGGAAAACAGCTTTTATGCCGTTGCAGGCCCTGATGATATAAAGGTATCATTCTCTTATGATACCGTAAGAAGCAATGCCCATTTTGATTTTATGTTTCTTGTAGGTACGGATAACGCAAAAATTGATTTTGAAAAAATGACAATTAAAAATCCCGACAAGCTTCAAAAGAAAACGCCTTTATTTAACGGTAATATGCAGTACAGAAAAGTAAAAGTGCCTGAAAATCTTTAATTTAAAGGTTTAGCGGGTTACAGGCTTTTTGCGGTGCTATTTTAAATATTCTTTAAATTTTTTATCCGTATCAAAATAATATCCGCACCCGTCAAGCGTTTCTCCCCCGTTATAAATAAAATAAGAATTAATTGAAGGGTAATCTCTGCAGTATAATGAGCGGAAAAAATACCTTGTGCATTTCCCGTCTTCCTCTAAAGATTTGCATTTAAACATTAACGCGCCGTCGAAAAATGAATTGTTCTTATCTTCTACTTTACCGTTAATTGTAAAATGTCTGTAGCGCCTGTTTCTTCTTTGAAGTTCGAGAAATCCTTCCTCATCTTTTATATATCCGTTTTCATCCGAAAAAAGTATACAGGAGCAGCACTGCCCGCACTGCTTGCATTTTCCTTTTACAACGTATTTTGAGGAAAAAAGCTTGTTTTTAATATAAAGAATTAAATCTTCTATGCCGCTTCGTATTATATTCATTGAAAAATCTTAATCTTCCACCTTTACAACCCCTATTATTACAGGTTTTATGGTGTTTGTAAATTCAAATGCCTGAAAAATATAAAAACCCTTGCGGTTTATTATAAAATAATCCGTGTAGAATTTTTTATCTTTTAATTCTACCGTTTGATTATAAAGATATTCATATCCGAAAAATTCATCGGCATCGCTGTCTTTTCTAAATACCTGTACCTTTAAAAGCCTTGTTTTAAAGTCTTTCGGGTTATATAAAAGGTAATAAATTTTTTCGCCTTTTTTGTAAACGCTCTGTTCTTTATACCTCAGCTCTTTTGAAAAAGGGGTTGAAGAAAATAAAATCCCCGGTTTTTCCCTGTCGCATCCTGTAAATATAAATGAACAGAGTATTAATATTAAAATAAGTAAAATTTTCTTCATAAAATTTAATATGTCAGGCTGCTGTATAAATTGCGGATTTTTTCTTTTGTGGATTTTATGAGTTCTTTATCTTTAGAAAATTCTATGAATTTTTCATAGTTATAAATGGCATCATCGGGCTTATCCAGTTTTTCATAACAGGCGCCCAATGCCCAGTAAGCAAAAGCAAAATCTTTTTTCAATTCAATTGCCTTTTTAAAATCTTCAATTGCCTTTTTAAAATCATTTAAATCATATCTTACAAGCCCTGCGTTAAAATAAGCATTTTCATTATCGGGGTTGGCTTCAAGCGCTTTTGTATAATATGTTATGGCGTTTTGACCTTCATTTAAATATTTATAGGTATTTCCTATTTTTATATAAAGTCCGTCATCTCCGCTGTTATTTTCCAGCGCCTTAAGATATTCACCAAGAGCGTCTTTGTAATTTTTTACCTTTGAATAGTTGTCTGCAAGAGCAATTCTTGCTTCATAATAAGTTTCATCAGCTTCTAAAATTTTCTTGAATGTATCCTGAGCTTCCGTATCCTGATTGTTTTTTGATAAGCTTTCGCCGTATTTTAGCATAATATCAAGGTTCTCAGGTTCAATCGAAGCCGCCTGTTTATAAGCTTCCGTGCTTTTTTCGCTGTTATCAAGCCCTTCATAGGCAGATGCGAGTCCTAAATAAGCATCAGTATTTTGATTGTCCTCGGCGATTGCTTTTGTGTATATATCTTTTGCTTTTTCAAATTCACGCTTATCTTTAAGGTAATTTGCCTGTGCCGTCATATTCCCTGAAATGCTCTTTTTAATATCAAGCTGAGTTATGCCGTATTTTTCAAGCTCGCTAATATCAGCGTTATTTACCTTTTTAAATATTCTGTCTGCCTCAACAAATTTCTTTTCTCCGGTTAAAGATAAACCCTTATTAAAAAGTGCTCTTAAATTTTCAGGCTCAATAAGAAGTATTGAATCATATATGCTTATTGCTTTTGAAAATTCGCCGTTTTGATAGTAGCTTTTTGCAAGTTCGTTTTTTATGGTTTTATTTTGGGTATTGCTCTGTGACTTTTTAACCCCTTCCTGCAATACGGCTATTGCATATTTAGGATTGTTTGCATTCTGATATAAAATACCGAGGTTTAAATAAGCGCTTGAATCTTCAGGATACGCTTTTATATATTCTTGATAAACTTTAATCGCCTCATCGCTTCTGCCCATTGAAGCAAGCAGGCTTGCATAATCAAATTTTAAATTTTCAAGCCCGGGGTGAAGCGAAAATGCTTTTTTATAATTTTCTAAGGCACTTTCATTTTCTTTTAAATGAGTCTGTACAATTGCAAGATTTCCGTATGCCATATAATCATCGGGGTTTTTTTCAACTGCTTTTAAAAACATTTCTTTTGCTTTTAGATGCTGTTTATCCCTTAAATACGCAAGTCCGAGGCTCTCATAATCTTTAAAGGCTTTGGTATCCATTTCTTTTGCTTTTTCAAATTCATCTATCGATTTTTGATACTCTCTTAAGTTTAAATAACTGTTTGCAATTGCACATCTTGCTTCAAGTGAATTCGGGTAATCCTGCAGGTATATTCTGTAATATTTAATTGCTTCTTCATAATGTCCTGCAAGATATTTTGTATTGGCAAGGTTTAAATAGTTATATCTGTAATTCGGGGATAAATTCATTGCTCTGTAATAAGAATTAAAGGCTTCTTCGTATTTTCCCTGCTGTTCATATATGTTTGCAATACTTATATGTAAAAAAGCATCCTCAGGGTTTAATTGTATGGCTTTAGTATAAACCTGTGCGGCTTTGTTTAATTCGCCAAGCTGTGCGTACAGACCGCCGAGTTTTGTAATTAAAACAATATCATCATAGGATGTATTTAATGCCTTTAATACCATATCAAGCGCATCTTCATATCTTTCTTCGTTTTCAAATTTTATGGCCTGATTGTATAATTCGCCGGCTTCTTCCGTCATTTCGGCAAAGCAGGAATTGTTTGCGCTGAAATTAAATGCCGTAAGGCATAATGCAAGATACAATACAATTGTTTTTTTGTTTTTTTTCATAAAGTTTACACCTTTGTCATTTCAAGAACTTTTAAAGCCTTGCACTCTCTACCCGTTTGATTGTCTATATATTTTCTTAAAAGATTAAAACAGCTTGATACCACTTTTTCATTAACAAGATTATCGTATTTTGTTGATTTATTGATATCAAAATTAAGCAATTCGCACAAAAATTCTTTTATTTTAATATGAATTCTTATTTTGTGCTCCATATTTGCCGATTCTTCAAGGCAGTGCCTGCATATAACTCCGCCGTTATCGAATGAAAAATAAGATTCTTCATTAATCGGTGCGGAGCATTTTAAGCAGTGCGATAATTCAAGCCCGAATCCTATCATTTTCATAAATTTTAATTGAAATTTTACAACGGAAAGCAGAATATGAACGTTGTCTTCAGCATTTGAAATATTTTCAAGCGTTTTATAAAAAAGCTCGTAAATATTTTTATTAACATCTTCCGTTTCTTCGGTATTTTCTCTGCAAAAGTTTCCGATAATTTCCGTTATATAAATTGAATAATTTAATTTATCAAGGTCATGTCTTAATTTATTAAAAGGATTAATGGCCTGTGCTTCTCTTATAACATCAAGGTTTTTGCCCTGATTTAACATAAGCTTGTTGCACACAAGAGACTGCATTCTTGCCCCGAGTTTGCTTTTTGGTTTTTTCACTCCTTTTGCAACACCTTTAATTAATCCTTTATCTTTTGAAAACATAACAACAATGTTATCATTTTCGCTCAAAGGATAAGATTTTATATTTATTGCATCTGTTACAAAGGTATTGTTATTCATTTTTATCCGTAATTGCTAATATTTTGTGCCTTTTATAAAGGAGCGGAGGAAAAGTCAGTGAAGAAACTATTTTTATGCAAAGACTTTTCTTATAATTTCTTCATTAATAAATTCTTCGCAAAGTTTATCCTGATCTGAAAAATTGAATTTAACTTCGCAATTTTCATTGACTGATTTAAACATCTGTCTGTAAAATTCTTTTTTATCGTTTTCTTTCGATAAAATATAGATTTTTGAAGGTCGTCCCGCATCATAAGCGGTTTTTATAAAATCAAAAATAATTTCTTTATTCTCATCCAGAGGCGGATTTACAAGAATCCATATCTGCGATTTTACAAGCGCTGCAAATGCCCTGTGCCAGAAAACTGGGTTGCAGTCAGGGTTGTATGAATTTATCGCATAAATATCGGGAAATGCCGCGCCTTCGCAGTGCGGGCACTGAACGCTCAAGGTTCTTGTATTAAAATCCGTTTTTAAGGTTCTCATATTACAGTTTGAACATACAAAAATATTCGTTGAGCCGTTCATAGGTATTAAATCAAATGCGGCATCTTTATTTTGTGCTTTTGCTTTTTTAACAAAAGGAATATCGAAATCAATATTTTTTTCATAGAAAATTTTTGATATATTCTGGCTTTGAGATGCTGTTATAAAAGAAACTTTGCCTTTTGATGTCGTAAGCATTGAGATAATTTTATCAACATCCGATGCATTCGTATCAAGCGTCTGGGTTAAGGATGAAATCTGTTTTAAGATGTTGTAATCCTGCCCGTTTTGATTTTTTGAGAAAAGAAAATTCAGATTATTTTTGTAATCTTTTACATCTGAAAAATCTATATCATTTTTGTAATCATCATAAAATACGGCAATGTTTTTAACACTGTATTCTTCTTCCTTTGCGGGAGCAGGCTGCATTTGAGGCTGAATTTGCGGCTGGTTTTGATATTGTACCTGCTGAGGTTGAACCTGTACTTGCGGCTGAGGTGCTGAATATGTTTGCGTATTTTGATATACCGTGCCCGCAGAATTTGGCTGTACGGGAGTATTTTGCGCCGAAGGAGCATAGTATATATTTCTGGAGGTATTTTGCGGAGTGCTGCGATATGTCTGTGCGGGCTGAGGAGCGGGAGTGTTGTTTATTTGAACCTGATTAACCTCTCTTAAAGTGGTCTGTATGGGCTTAATTTCTTCAAATGTTTGAATACCGCTTGCGGCAGTATTTTGGTTTATTATGCCCGCAAGTTCTTTAATGTCTTCGGTACCTGATTGAAGAGTTTGAGGCATTGCTGTTTTTCCGCTGTCTGCAGAGAGAATTTGATTTTCTTTTGAAATTGCCTGCACCGCTTTTTTAGATAAAATATCTTCAATTGTAGAGCATAAAATATCCGAAATTTCAGGCGGATATTGTTTTTCTTTCATGGTTTCAAGAATTCGCCTTAAATCATCCGTAAGTTCAAATTCATGTCCTGTATGAAACTTTTCATGGAGTTTGTATGTTCCCATTTTTAAAAGCTGGTAATCGTTTTTTCTTAACGCTACCATGAGCCTTTTTATGGTCATATCCTCGGATTCCGGAAACGGTGCCATATTTTTTATCCTCTCCTCTTATAACAAATCATCAACGGGGGTCTGGCTTCCATGGTATATGCCCCTCATTAATTGATTTAATTCAACCTCATCGTCCGTTGCATTCAGTGCTTCTTCTTTACTTATTATACCGCCTTTATAGAGCTTGAATATTGAAGCGTTCATTGATACCATATTCTGATATCCGCCTCTTTTAATCAGCATTTCTATATCTTCAAGCTGATTTTTTTGTATATAATCAACAATAGCGGGAGTGCTTGCCATAATTTCAAGCGCGGGAACAAGCCCGCCTCTGCCCTTATTTTCCATTGTCGGGATTAATTTTTGTGCTATTGTTCCTCTTAAAACCTTTGCAAATCTGTCCCTTATAAAACTTCTTGTTGAATCGTCAAAAAGCCCGAGTATTCTGTTTATTGTTTGGGAGGCCGAATTTGTGTGTATTGTGGAAAATACAAGGTGCCCGGTTTCTGCGGCATTTAATGCGCTTTCCATAGTATCTCTGTCTCTGATTTCACCCACAAGTATAATATCGGGGTCTTGTCTCAGGGCATATTTTATACCGTCTGAAAATGAATTTACATCAACTCCCACACCTCTTTGCGTTATTAAAGATTTTTTATCCGTATACAAAAATTCAATCGGGTCTTCAATCGTGATTATATGTTTCGGTCTTTCTTTGTTTATAATTTCTATTAAAGAGGCAATCGTGGTAGATTTACCGGAACTTGTAGCCCCCGTGATTAAAACAATTCCGTTATTGTATTTTGTAAATACTTCAAGCGAATCAGGCAGTGCAAGTTCTTCAAGTGTCGGGATTTGATAGGGAATTGTTCTTAATGTTAATTTCGGATATCCTAATTCTTTGCAGTAATTTACCCTGTATCTTGAAACATTCGGAATTTCATATGTAAAATCTATGTCGCTTCTTGCTTTAATTTTTTCAACAAGGTCGCCGTAGAGCATTGTTTTTAAAATATTTTCAAAGTCTTCCTTTGTAATAACGGGCTCGTCAATTTTTATAATATTTCCTGATATTCGAAGCGAAGGCTGTTTTCCCACTTTCAGGTGAATATCCGAAGCTTTTGTTTTGTTTACTCTTGTTAAAAATTCCTCTATATTAAACATATTTTTCCATTGTTCTTTTAAAAATAATACTAAAACTGCATGTGTATAACAATATCATACATTACATTAGCTTTTTGGTCATTTTTGTTACATATTTTGTAACCTATTTGTTTCCTTTTTTAAATAATGTTAAGAATTATTAACAAAAACGCTCAAACCATGTCAATTTCTGAATTTAAATTGTTTTTATTAAAATGTAAGGTTAGTTTAAAGTTAATAATATTGGAAGGAAGTTTAGTATGACTATAGGGTTTACGGGCTACAGCTCATTGAACGGGCTCGGTTTAATAACCGGAGGCACCTCAGGGTATGGCGGATACGGCTATTATGGCGGTCTTTCCGACAGCACCTATGTGGAAAATGCAAAAACATCCATCGCAAACAGCTATTCATTAAGAACAACCCAGCAGTCTTATTCTAATTTACAAAGTGCTGAAAATGCATCTTTAAATTTAGAATGCCAGACAATTAAAGATATGCTTCAAGACGGAAGAAGCGATGATGCTATTGCAGCATTTAACGATCTTGTTGATAATATGTCTGAATTAAGCCAGTATCAAGGTTATGATGAAAGCTATATCAGAACTATGGTTCAAAGCCAGTATGCAACCGCATGCGGTTCTACGCTTCTCGGTGATGTTTCAAGATATGCCGATTCTTCTTTTATATCCGGTCTTAAAAATTCTAACCCTCTTTCAATATTCCTTTGTCAATCAAGCAGCAAAGCTGACCTTAAAGCCGATATTACAGGCAA
Organism: Candidatus Gastranaerophilales bacterium; assembly: GCA_910587245.1. Classification (GTDB taxonomy): domain Bacteria; phylum Cyanobacteriota; class Vampirovibrionia; order Gastranaerophilales; family Gastranaerophilaceae; genus MGBC122484. The sequence goes on along the minus strand of CAJULX010000028.1, from coordinate 16,637 downwards.
AAGCGTTCCAAATTCAGATACTTTTGCAAAAGGCGCAGGCGCGGCAGCGGGCGGTGCAGGAATTGCTCTTGCGGCTTCAGGACTCAAAGCGGTTTCAAAAAGCTGGAAAACAGCTAAAAGCGCAGCGGCTTCATCAGACGGGTTTGGAAAAACACTGGGCGCTGCAGGAAAAGAACTTTGGAATAAAGCGAAAAACCTTAAAGGCAGCAAAGTAAAATGGGTTGCAATAGCAGGTGCTGCAATAGGTTTGGCATGTGTTGCAGGAAAATGGCTGTTTAATAAAGCGACCGATAATTCAGCAAGTGCATAAGAACAAAAAAGATTTATTTTAAACTAAACTCCTTAAAAAACTTTAAACAAAAACTTATCCTCTTTTTAAAAAGAGGATTTTTTTTAATTATTTATTTTGTCTTTGATTTCTTTTATTTCATAAGTAAGACGATTTAGCTGGCATGTAACGGGGTCGGGGATTTTATTGTGTAATAATTGCCCCTGAATAAAAAATCTCTGCTGTACAATTCGCCCGGGGATACCAACCACTGTTGAATGCTCGGGTACATTATCTATTACAACGCTTCCTGCGCCTATGTTTGAATTATCTTCAATTGTAATATTGCCTAAAACCTTGGCGCCTGCACCTATCGTAACGAAATTTCCTATGGTTGGGTGGCGCTTTCCGTGGTCTTTCCCTGTTCCGCCGAGTGTTACACCCTGATAAACAAGAACGTTATCTCCTATTATTGTAGTTTCCCCTATTACAACACCCATGCCATGGTCTATAAAAAATTTTTCACCGATAACTGCTCCGGGGTGAATTTCAATCCCTGTAAAAAATCTTGCAATTTGCGATATAAGCCTTGGTAAAAAAGGAATGTGCCATTTTAATAATTTATTTGCAATTCTGTAGGCTAAAAGCGCATGAAACCCGGGGTATAAAAGAATAATTTCAAAGACGCTTTTTGCTGCAGGGTCTTTATCTTTAATATTTTCAATATCGGATAAAACCCTTTTTATTCCGCGTATTAAAGCTATAGGGTGTTTTTTATTTTCCTTTGTGTCTTTCTTGTCTTTAAAATTTGATTTTTGCATATTTTCTTTTTCCGCCTTGAAGAATTCCTTCTTTATCAAGTGTGGCTTGTGTATCGGTTATTTTTTCGCCTTCGAATTTAACACCGCCGCCTGTGATAAGCCTTTTAGCTTCCCCTTTGCTTTGAACAAAATTCAATTCAACCAAAATATCCAAAATATTGTTGGAATTTACCTTAATTTCTTCTATATCATCAGGCACACCTTTGTTTTGAACAACATTTATAAATTCATTCTGTGCCTTATCGGCTTCATCCGCGCCGCAGTACATTTTTGTTATTTCGTATGCAAGACGCATTTTTTCATCTCTGGGGTTATTTTCTTTGTTAAATTCAATATCCGTCAAAAGTGTAAAATATTTTTCCATTAATTCATCAGGAATAGACATTAATTTACCGTACATATTTTTTGGCTCTTCCGTTAATGAAATACAGTGTTCGGGGTATGTTTTAGACATTTTTTTAACCCCGTCCGTACCTTCGATTAAAGGGGTCATCATAACAACCTGCATTTTATCCATGCCGTAGAATGTCTGGATATCTCTTCCCATTAAAAGGTTAAATCTCTGGTCTGTTCCGCCGAATTCAATATCCGCATCCACCGCAACACTGTCATACCCTTGCATTAAAGGATAGAAAAATTCTACGGGGCTTATGGGGCGGCCTTCCGCATATCTTTTTGCAAAGTCATCCCTGGTCATTAATTTTGCAACGGTTGTGGCTGATGCAAGCTTTAGAAAATCTACAAAGCTCATTGAATGAAGCCAGTCTGCATTATTTCGAACTTCCGCCTTATTAACATCTACCACCTTTGACATCTGTTCAAAATAGGTTTTGGCATTTTCTGCAACCTGTTCTTTTGATAATGCGGGGCGTGTTTCGGATTTTCCCGAAGGGTCTCCTACCATCGCCGTTGCACCGCCCACAATAAGAACGATTTTATGTCCTAAATCCTGAAATTTCTTTAATTTTCTCATTACAACCGTGTGCCCAAGGTGTAAATCAGGACGTGTAGGGTCTAAACCGAGTTTTACCCTTAAAGGTTTTTTAGAATAATAAGATTCCTGAAGTTTTCTTGCAAGTTCTTCAACTCCGTTTGGCAATACTTCCGCACCTTTTGAAATATCGATTGCCTGTTTTAAAAATTGTTCTTCAAGTTTTACTTCATTATTCTTTAAATCCATCGGTATCAGTTTTCCTTTTTATTAATACATTCTTAGCCCAATAATAACAAAAACACTTTTTATAAGCAAAATAGCTTTTTAAAAAGTGTTTTCAAGGTTTATTATTTATTTTTTATAAAGTAGAAGGCACGGGTGCTTTCGGCTGTGTGAGCTCAAGCACTACAGGGTCTTGCTTGAAGCGGTTTGCATCGGCTTTGATTTTTGCAATAAAAGCCTGCGTTTCGCGAAAAGGCGGAACACCTTTATATCTTGCAACATTTCCGGGACCTGCATTGTATGCTGCAAGCGCTAAATCCGTTGAGCCGAATTTTTTATACATCATTTGATAATACATAATGCCGCCCTTGATGTTATCGCTTACGATGTAAGGATTAACACCCAGTCTTCTTGCGGTATCAGGCATTAATTGAAATAATCCGACAGCACCTGAGGCACCTTTTTTGGTCGGTATAAATTCTGATTCTATTTTTGCAATACTTAAAGCAATGCAAGGGTCAACCCCCATATTTACAGCGGTTTTCACAATTGATGCTTTAATTTCTCCGGGCGATTGAGCCGCATTTGCTGTACCGGTAAGGTTTATGCAAAGCGCACAAACTAAGACCAGCAAAGTTTTAATAAGCTTTTTCGTCATAAAATAATCCTCTTTTTTGTTTGAACAGGGTAAAAACTTAAAATACATTTACTTTTAACACTATTTTTTATGTATTTAAGATGAAAACCCAAGTTTGTAAACATAATATACACACAACAAAGCCGTTTTGCAACCCCCCTTAGGGGCTATTAGCCCGTTGTATAATCCATACAGCCTGTGTTTGAACAATTTTTACATATGTAGTATTTTAATAACGGCAAAAATTTTTATTTTAGAGTTTTATCTTGTTGCAAAGCATTAACAATTGAGAAAAATAAAAAGGAAAAACGATGCATATACTTCCGCTTAATATAGCGCAGTATTCAAACAAAAATAATACAGGTAAAATATCTTTCGGTAATTCTTTCGCCCTGTCTTCAAACACAATGTTTGATGAAGAAGAAAGAAAAGGTATTTTTCATTTTTCAAACAGATACAAAGAAACAAAAAAGTATAATCTAAGCAAGGCGGATATGGTCAAACTGTATCGTCTTAATGATGAAGATTATGAAACCGTTATGAATTCCATACATAAATCTCCGAAAAGAGAAAAAGCGCTTCTTGATAAGAAAACAAAACTCAGTTTCACAAAATCCGAAGATACATATAACGGTATTACCGATAAAAGATTGGGTCTGCTCTTTTCAAACGGATACGGGCATTATAGCAGAGTACATACTTCAAATGATTACGGTGATTTGCATGTTTTAAGAGAAGTTTCCGGCACGGATAATAAAACCGTATCAATTTTTACGGATAAAAGCAGATTCAATGAAAATTATTATATTAAAAATTCTTACATTGAAACAATGGAAAACCCCGGTGACTTAAAAACAACAAAAACAAGAGAAATTTCAATTAAAGACAGTAATTCCAAATTAATTATGGATTATACTTATTCTAAAAAATATTTTCAAAACTCCGTTTGTTCCGAATTTAATATAAACGGCAGAAAATACGGAGCAAAAATAGATAAAGACGGAAAAGTAACCATAAGAAGCGGCAGCAAATGGGAAGCTCTTGATTTTTCAAAAGCTCTAAAAGTATTGCCTGCAACTGCAAATGAGAGAGAATCATTTATGGAAGCTTTAAAAATAATTCCGCCTCAAATGTTTCCGGATTTGCGTGATACGCTTGAGCCTTTTGTTCGGGATGTTGAAAAAAGAAAAGCGGTTATTTTGCCGTATTTTTCTGATGCCGTGGCAAATGTTTCGGAACAGAACAGAAAAGAATTTACCGATGTTTTAACAACTATTATGCCGCATATGCTCTATGATTTGAGTAATACTATTTCAAAGCTTACTTTTAGCGATAAAGAAAATGATGAAAAAGTGTATCGTGATTTTTCCAAAAAGATGTGGAATGTTCCTGAAAATAAAAGACAGGTATTTATTGAATCTTTAAAATCGCTTTCGCCTGAAATACTTTTAGAATTAAAAAATTCCATAAAAGAAATTAAATTTGAAAAATCCGAATCGATATTTCTTTATACGCCTGCTGTTGCTGCAAATTCAATGATTAATTTAACAATTGAAAGGTTGTCCGAGAAAAACGGACTTACTGATGACGGGCAGCTGAATGAAATTTTTCGGGAAGAAAAAGCCGGCTTTATAAAATGGCTGGAAGAAGACAGCGACGGACATATAATAAAAGATGTATCAATGTATAATAAAGGTTATCTTGAACCGGAAGAAGAAATTAAAGAGGTAATTAAATCAGTATGCAGTCTGCTTTGGATGGAAGAATATGAAGACGGCAGAGTAAACGATGAAGGAAAAAGACTGCTTTTAAATTTCTTCCCCGAAACGGTGAGCTATATTGTTTCCGCTTTTGAATTAAACGGTGCACGCCCTGCAGTGCAGTAACAGGGGCTGAATTATTAAAATTTTGGCGATACTGTTAAAAGTGCTTGATAATATTCCGTTTTTTATGATAGAATAAAATCCGTAGCTTATGGCTGAAATTTGATAATTTTATATTTGGAGAACTGGCCGAGTGGCTGAAGGCGGCACCCTGCTAAGGTGTTATGTGGAGTTATCTGCATCCCGGGTTCGAATCCCGGGTTCTCCGAATTTTAAAACATAGCTGTTGTTTTATGCATTTGTCGGGTTTCTTGATTTTATTAAGTATTATTAAATATGGTTTGCAAAAAATATCTTATTGATATTGCATGGAATGCTTTTCTGTTATAAACTAATCTTTACTGTTGACAGTTACAAATAAGGTTTTGGAATATGAAAAAGACAAATAGACTATTTACTGCATTATTATCGGCACTAATGCTGAACTTAACTACAGGTGCTTCAAATATTGCACTCTGTGATGAAAGTCTGCCGGCATTGGAAGGCACCTGGAACATACCTTCAAAGAACTATAATCTTGAGGGTGATTTTGGTGATGTAACAGGGGCTTTAATTATTGATGGCGGAAATGAGCATAATTATATAGACGGCGGATTGCATATGGGTGTAACATCAAGCAACAGAAGCAGCGGCTATGATATTACGCTAAGAAATATCGGAAGCTTTTCACAAAGCTTGCTTTCTGCGCCAAGTGCAGGCGCTGTAATAAAATACGTTGATGGCGAGAGAAAATATTTTTCAATTGCACACGAAGGTTCTGCAAACAGATTTCAAGGTACAAGATACGGTTCTTTGGTTTATTCTTCTAATGGTATAACTGTTGAAAATTCAGTTATAAAAGGAAACTTTATAGCCCCGACTTCTATGTCTGCAAGCGGTGGTGCCATTATGAACGAAAGCAAAACTGCCGGTACTGCAATTTCCAATTCTTATATAACCGAAAATTCAATAGTAAAAAATACGGGAAACGGCGAATTAAGAGGCGGTGCTGTTTCAAACACAGGTTTAAGCGGATCTGTAGCAGGTGACCTTGTAATTAAAGATAGTGTCATAACTAAAAACAAACTTGTAAATAACGGCATTGGTGATAAAACGATAGTTACGGGCGGTGCCGTATATCAAGGTGCAGGTTTTTTAAATATACAAAATACTTATTTTGGCGATAATTCTGCTACAACAACGCAAAAAGAAGCACAGGGCGGTGCTGTATATTCTACAAGTTCTCAAACAAATGCGCAATTAATTGACAGCTCGGTTTTTGAAAAAAATTCAGTAAAATCCGAAAGTTCTTCCGGTGAGGGCGGCGCATTATATATTGCATCAAATCTTGCAAGCAAAAAACCTGTTATAAGTAATTCACTTTTTGCTGAAAACACTGCACTTTCCGACAATAGTACGACATATGGCGGTGCAATATATACAGCATCTAAGGATATAGAAATAAATAAAACAGATTTCATTTCAAATAAAGCTGAAGGTAAGGGGTATGCTTATGGCGGCGCTATATACAGCGGGCATGGTAACAGCGATTCTATGACATTAAACAACACTTTGATTGAAGATAACAAAGCAAAAGGTTCCGGCGCAAAGGGCGGTGCGGTTTTTTCAAAAGGTAAAACCGTGTTTGATAATGCAACATTCAAAGGTAATATAGCTCAAGCAAATGCAAATAATGCTCACGGCGGTGCTTTGTTTACCTACTACAAAACAGACTATTCAAATACTGCAGCTATAAGCAATTCAAATTTTATAAACAATAAAGCCGAAATAATTCAAGGCACAAGCGGTACTGCCCGCGGCGGTGCGATATCCGTGGAAGTTGCCGTAAATGCTTCGAATAAAAATGATTTAACAAGACAGTATAAAAGCTTGCTTGATTTAAGCAATGTGGCTTTTGATGGCAATTCCATAGTTCTTCATGAAGGCAATACCGCAGACGGCGGTGCCGTTTATACCGGCGGAAAAAATTTCTTTAAAGATGTAACTTTTAATAATAATTCAATTTTAAGTGAAGCTGTAAATTCTACTGAAGCAAACAATGCAAGGGGCGGTGCCGTTTATGTTGAAGCGGGAAGTATATCCGCCGAAAATGCAAAATTTACAAACAACAGTGTTCAAACAAACAAAGGTGCTCTTGGCGGTGCCATTGCACTCAATCGTAATTCAGACTATCTAAAGGTGGTAAATTCAATTTTTGATAATAATATGGCGCAATCTACAGGTGTTGCCGGCAATGATACGGTTAACAATACAAGCCTTGCAAAGGGAGGCGCAATTTATTTCATCCAGTCCGGTGTAAATAAAGATGCAGGGTATATTGCAAATACTGATTTTACAAATAATAAAGCTATAACTTCCGATGTATCAAATGGCGAGCTTACGGCAGGCGGCGCTATTTTCCTTGGTAACAACAGGAAATTAACCATTGCTGATTCATCATTTTTAAACAACGTAACGTACGGTAAGCAAATTAACGGTGATATTGTAAATTCCGCAAAGGGTGGTGCGATTTACAACGGTGAAAAATCGATTTTAAATATTATTACCGAAAATAAAGACGTACTGTTTTCAGGAAACAAAGCGGGCGCAAGTAAAGATGAACTTTTGCCGAATGCAATTTATGACGCAGGCGGTATTATTAACTTGAATGCAGCCGAAGGAAAAACAATAACATTTGATGATTCAATTACATCAATTGCACAAACGGACAAAATAAAAAGTGTGTTAAATATAAATTCAGATGTTGAATACGCTGCTGATAACGAATATACAAGTATTGCAAAAGAGATTACCAAGAATACTGCACCGAAAGGCGGTACAGTTGTATTGAATGCTGATATGAAAGGATATACGGGCGAAGTTAATTTAAACGGCGGAACCCTTGCTCTTGGTGCAAACGGTACATTATTTGATAATGCCAGTGCTTTTAATGTAAACGCCCCTTCTAATATCAGCCTTATAAATAATAAAGTAGAACTTCATCATTTTAATAACTTAAATCTGAATGCAAGTGTCAATGCTGCCGTTGATGCAGACCTTGCACAAAGAACCATGGATGGTTTTGTGGCGGATAATTTTACTGTAGCGGAAGGTGTTAAAATCAATATCGATAAAATTAATGTCATAGCTGACTCCAGAGCGGAATCTGCCGTAATCACCCTTGCAGAAAGCGATGAGGCTATACGTAATCTTATAGTATTGCAGGATTCTGCAAAAGAAGCCCTTGGAAGAATTTATAAATACGGTGTTACGCAAAACGATGATGGTGATTTAGAATTCTTAAGAGGGGACAGAATTGACGGAAGCACGGGGGATGGTTCAACAAGCGGAAGTGCACCGAATTATAAACACTTTAACCCTTCAATTCTTGCAACTTCGGTTGCTTTACAAACCGCGGCACAGGCAGGTATTAAAGAAGCCGTTAATTACGCTTTTGAGCACAATGATTCTTTCACAAAATTTTCAAGAAATGAAAGATTTGCAAAAATAAATGCTGATAAATATGCTATTTCCGAATTCAACAGCCAATTACCTTTATATTATGGGCAAACGGAAGGAAGCGGTTTCTGGTTCCGCCCCTATACGGTATTTGAAAGCATTGATTTAAAACACGGCCCCAAGGTGGATAATTTAAGCTACGGTTCATTAATAGGCTTTGATTCCAAATTTAAAGAAAGACGCCATGGCTGGACGAGCTTAACATCAAGCTTCATAGGATACCACGGTTCAAGCCTTGATTATTCCGATGTGGATATTTCATCAAACGGCGTGCTTCTTGGTGTTACTAAAAACTACTATAAAAGAAACTTCTGGACAGCACTTACCGCATCAGGAAGCGTAGGTATCGGCGAAATTTCCGAGATGTACGGAGATGACGATATTGTGCATTTAAGCGGTGCCGTTTCATCAAGAACCGGCTATAACGTTGAATTTGCGGACGGCAGATTTATAATCCAGCCGAATGTTTCATTAAGCTACTATATTTCAAAAATCTTTGATTATACAAATGAAGCAGGTGTTAAAATTAATTCCGACCCGCTGAATTCCTTTGAAGTAAAACCCGGCGTAAGGGTTGTAGGAAATACGAAAGGCGGCTGGCAGCCTTATATAAGCGCGGCTTTTGTATGGAATTTCTTTAACGATACGGATGTCAGAGCAGACGGTATTAAACTGCCCGATATGAGAATGGATCCTTATGTTGAATACGGGCTCGGTATTCAAAAAGTTACAAATAATGACTTTACCTGCTATCTTCAATCGCTTGTAAGAAACGGCGGAAGAACGGGTGTAACACTCACTGGCGGCTTAAGCTGGGCTGTAGGCAAGAAAAGAGGCAGAATACACCTATAAAATAAAATATTATGAAAATGCCCGCAGGTTTGTTGCTTGCGGGCATTTTTTATGGTAATATTTCTCTTGCTTAAAAGATTGTGTTTTTGGAAAAAATATGAATGAAAAAGAAAAAATGCTAAACGGCATGCTTTATGATGCAAACTATGACAAAGCTTTAATAAAAGAGCGTGAAAAATGTAAAATTTTGTGTGCAAAATATAACAATTCTTCATATGAAGATACCGTTTCAAGACGTGAAATTTTGCTTGAAATTTTAGGCAAAACAAAGGGTAATTTTATAATAGAACCTGCTTTCTGGTGCGATTACGGCTATAATATAGAGCTTGGCGAGAATTTTTATTCAAACCACAACCTTGTTATTTTAGACCCCGCAAAAGTTACCTTTGGCGATAATGTCTTTATAGGCCCCAATTGCGGCTTTTATACGGCAGGCCATCCTCTAAACCCTGATGAAAGAAATAAAGGTTTAGAATATGCAAAACCCATTAAAGTAGGGAATAATGTCTGGTTTGGCGGGAATGTAACGGTACTTCCCGGGGTTACAATAGGGGATAACTGTACAATCGGTGCCGGAAGCGTGGTTACAAAAGATATCCCCGATAATTCTCTTGCTTTTGGCAGCCCCTGCAAGCCTGTCCGCAAAATATAGATTGCAAAATACGGAGGAATTTTTATGTTTAATAATAAGATAAATCTTCTAAAAGCTCTTGCTATTCTTGTTGTAGTGTCAGGGCACCTTGAATTTGCCCTTATTCCAATGTTTCCGCCGTATTCTTTTCAGGTAATTTTATTCTTTTTTATTGCAGGCATGGTTTTTAATGAAAAATACGGATTTTTTGAATTTATAAAAAGAAGGGCTAAAAGCCTTATGCTGCCATATTTTCTATATGCGGCAGTTTATCTCGGGCTGACATTTGCGCTTGCCCCTGTTTTCGGGAAATTCTGGGCAATGCCCGTAACGCTTCAAAATGAATTTTTAATGCCGTTTTTAACGGGTCATCAGATAGATTTAATTTCGCCCCTATGGTTTGTGCCCCAGCTTTTTGTATCTTTAATTGTTTATAAAATATTTTCTTATATAAAATGTAATGAAACCCTAAAACTCACAGGGTTTTTGCTGCTTGCGCTTCTTGCCGTTCAGCTCGGCGCTTTCAGGGAAAATCTTTACATTCTTCTTGCTTTAAGGACAATGTTCTCGCTTCTTTTTATCCATCTTGGATATTTGTATAAAAATAAAGTTGAAGGCAAAATTAATATTTTCACGCCTAAAATCTTCTTTTCAATTCTTGCGCTGCAATCTGTTTTATGGCTTACAAACAAAGATTTTACGGCAATGGATGGCATAGGCTTAAGTTTTATTCTTGTCTGGGGCGAATTTGATAACTGGATTGTACCTGTTTTAACAAGCATAACAGGTATTTGGATGAGCTTATTTATAATTGAAATCCTTTATGAAAAAATAAAAGATTGGAAATTCTTGCATTTAATAGGGCAGAATACTTATCATATTATGGCAAACCACCTTCTTGTTTTTAATATAATAACTTATTCATTCCTTGCACTTAAAGGTATTCCTTTTGATGTTAAAAACAGTGCCGATATTTACTGGTTCTATTTCCCTTTAAAAACAACATATTTCTATTTTGTTGCAGGGATATTCACTACAACATACCTCGGTGTATTTTTGAAGTATTTGAAAAAAACAACTGCTAATTTACAATTAAGAAAATAAACTGCAGATTTAGCTTTATCTTGCTGTTATTAGCATCATTAGTAATGGCAATGTTGCTACAAATAGATAAAAAAGAAGACCGATTATTTTTAGAGGTATTTGCCATTTTTTAGATGGTGTATAATCTTTTTTCAAAAATGCGGCAACAAAAGCAAAAATCAACGAAAGCAAGAAAAATGGAATTAAAAACCAAATAATGGCAAATGCAAAAACCCAACCCCAGGGAGAACCGCAGACGGAACCATCATGGCATTCGAAATTTACATAATAGCCTGCATAAGCACATAATAACGCGCTTGGTATAAAAGCTACAAAGCCAAAAGCGCCAAATGTTTCAAGAAAATTTGGAAGAAAAATTCGAAAAAATCTTGAAAATACTTTCTTGCAAGAGCGCTTTTTAAATAAAACTTCTTTGATATTCATAAAAGCAACCTTCCTTGCATATTGTAATCTGTTTGCCAATCTATAGGTTCTAACCCTGCATTTTGCAATATCTCATTACATTTTGAAAAATGCCCGCACCCCATAAATGCATCAATCTCTTTATCTTCAACCATTATCCTTGTATTTTTAGCATTACCCATATTGGACGGGTGCGACGACCTTAAAATATATATATTTTTCTTTTTATATTCCTCATCTTTTGATATATGAAAAATTTCCATACTGTTTGCAGGCCCGCCCCAAAGCATTACAACAAGCGGCTTTCCTCTATCTAAAAGCTTTTGAATAATAATATCTACGGTTTCTTCCCAAAACCTTAAACGCTTTGCAAGCGACAAATTCTTTTCAAAACTCAACACCCTGTTTAAAAGCAGCACCCCCTGTTTTGCCCAGGGGATAAGATTTCCGCTTGTATTTTTTACCCCTGTATTATTTTCAATTTCTAAAAATATATTTTTAAGCGATGCGGGCACCCCGCCGCTTTTTTTGGAAAATGCAAGCCCGTGAGCATCATCTCTGTTCGGGTAAGGGTCTTGTCCTATTATTAAAACTTTAACATCGTTAAAATCCGTTACTTTAAGAGCGTGGTATATTCCGCTGTTTTCCCCTTCAAGCGGTAAGATTTCATCCTCAATCCCTCCCCGCCTTTTTTGTATTTCATCCCATTTGTCTTTTAAAATTTTTGCTTCATCACTGTTAAAAATCTCTGCCCAGCCTGCCCCGATAATATCTTCCAAACATAACCTCCGTTTTTCAAAATCTTACCATAAAAGCTCTGCTGTGTGATATAATCTGTCATATGAAATTCGATTTGCAAAAATTTAATAGCGAATTTCAAAAGCGCGTCATCTTGCTTTTTTCGCTTTTTATCATTGTAGATATAATTGCTAATATCCCTTCCTTAAACCTTTTTGTTGATATTTTTTCGCATTTCAAGGTTCAGTATTTCCATATAAGTATATTATTTTTGATTGTCTTTATTTATTTTTCATACTTTTATAAAAAATATGTTGCGGCGGCTATAATTTCAATTTTGCTTATTTTTGTTAATTATTTTGAAATGTCAAATTATTGCGGGGAATGTTTTTCTGCCGTGCAAAGTGATATAAAACTTGGGCTTTTTAATGTTTTAACAGACAACAAGCATTATGATAAATTATTTAATGAAATAAGCTTGAAAAACCCCGATATTGTAATTTTGCAAGAAGTTAACGATGTTTGGCTGAATAATATTAAACCGCTTAAAAATAGTTTTCCCTATTTTATAGACCACCCGAGGGATGATAATTTTGGAATGTCTCTTTATTCTAAATACCCGCTCAAAAACTCTGATATTGAATTTTGGACGGACTATTATGTTCCTGTTATAAGGGCGCAGATTGAAATTAAAGGTAAAGCTGTAACAATATATTGTGTACATACCCTTCCACCTGTATCAAATGATTATCTGTCAGCAAGAAACAAAATGCTTGAAAAGATAAGTAAAATTTTAAACGATGCACGCAGAAAAGAAAATGTGATAATAGCAGGTGATTTTAACACAACAGTTTTCTCCCCTGCCTATAAAAGATTTATTGACTCATCTCTAAATTCACATATAGTTTATGATGCAATAAGGTACGCGCCCAAAATAGAAGGTACTTGGAATGCTTTTCATCCGCCAATCTTTAGGATAACTCTGGAACATATTTTAACTGTTCCGCCGCTTCGCTTAAAAATGACTGAAATTGGAAATAATATAGGAAGCGACCACCTGCCTGTCTTTGCAGAGTTTGCTTTTAAAGAATAAGGTGATTTTAGCCCTTTATAAGCTTTTGTTCTTTTTCTAAAAGCGTTTGGTCATATTTTTCAATTTTATATTCAAGCCTGTCTATAGTCTGCTGGATGGCGTCTCTTTTTTCTATTAATTTTTTTCTTTCTTTAATTAAAATCTTCTTGCGCTCTTCCCTTGTCCCGTCTCCAAGGTTAAAAAGTTCAATATATCTTGCCAGAACTTCTATTGAAAGTCCTGCGCTCCTCATGCATTTAATAAATTCAACCCAGCCTAAATCCGCCTCGGAATAATCTCTTATGCCGCTTGAATTTTTCTTTACATTGGGTAAAAGCCCCATTTTTTCATAATACCTCAGTGTATCGGGGCTGATATCATATTTTTTACTTACTTCGGAAATTTTCACATCAAAAACCTTTAAATTTAACTCTTAATTCTACTTTACAACTTAAAGTCCGCTCTAAGTCAAGTAAAATCTTTATTTTGCCCCTGGAATATTTTCTAAATTATTCCATCACATGTTCAAGCGCTTTTTCCAGAATGTCTTTTATATGTTTATCATCAAGCGAATAGTATACATTTTTGCCTGATTTTGCCGCTTTAACAAGCTTTGCTGTTCTTAAAACCTTTAACTGGTGTGATACTGCAGATTTTGTCATATTTAAAAGCACCGCTAAATCCGAAACACACATTTCACTTTCTTCAAGCGCCCATAAAAGCTGAATTCTTGTAGAATCGCCCATCACTTTAAAAAAATCTGAAAGCTCATACAATGTCTGCATTTTTGGCATATTAGGCTTAACTTTATTTATTAAATCAATATTGCAGGCTTCGCAATCCGTTTTTTTATTATCCATAGTCCTATTATATTTTTTTATAATGTTAAATGTCAAATCTTGCCGCTGCAAAAATAATCTTTCGGCATTTTGTAAATATTTATTACCGTCTCTCTTGACAATTGAATAGTTGTTCAATTATACTATTAATATAGTTGAATAATTGTTCAATTATAAAAATGAAAAGGAGAATAAAATGTGTAATCACTGTGATAGCGGACATGAACATATACATGAACATATGGAACATGGCTGCTGCAATGCTCACCATACCGCAGGTGCTCAAAAATTAATGATATGGAAAATAATTTCTATTTTCAGTGTAATGATTTTGTTAATTGTTTTTAAGCCTGAAAACTTTATTTCACAAGCTTTTCAACTGTCTGAAAGGGCTGTAAAATTTTTAATTTATTTTATCCTCTATTTTATAATTGCAAAAGATATAATTAAAAACGCATTTAAAAACCTTTTATCAAAAAAATTTTTGGATGAAAATTTTTTAATGACAGCCGCAACTTTCGGTGCTTTTGGAATCGGTGAATACCCCGAAGCCCTTATGGTTATGCTTTTGTATCAAACGGGCGAATTATTTACGGATTTTGCGCTTAAAAATTCAAGAAAATCCATATCTAATCTTATGGATTTAAAGCCTGAATATGCAAATATTGTGACGGATTTTGGAATTGAAAAAGTATCTCCGCAAAGTGTGAAAATTGATGATATTATTCTTGTAAAACCCGGTGAAAAAATCCCTCTGGATGGGGTTGTGGTTGAAGGCAGCAGCTCTCTTGATACTTCAAACCTTACCGGTGAAGCGCTTCCTGTATCCGTAAAACCGCAAGACAGTGTTTCAAGCGGATGCATTAATCTTGATGGTGTTATCAAAATTAAAGTTACAAACGGGTTTGAAAACTCTACCGTATCAAAAATTATTGAAATGGTGGAGAATGCTTCGGATAAAAAGGCAAAAGCTGAAAATTTCATAACAAAATTTGCCAAAATTTACACACCGCTTGTGGTGGTGCTTGCCGTAATGTTAGTTATTGTGCCGCTTGCTTTCGGCGGAATATTTACGGTGTGGTTTAAAAGAGCGCTTACTTTTCTTGTAATATCTTGCCCCTGTGCGCTTGTAATATCCGTGCCTCTCGGGTTTTTTGCTTCAATCGGCGCCGCTTCAAAACATGGAATTTTAATTAAAGGCGGAAATTATATAGAAGCGCTTTCAAAAGCAAAAATTGCCGTTTTCGACAAAACAGGCACCCTGACTTCAGGCGTATTTAAAGTTTTAGAGATTCACCCCGCGGAAAATATTACCGAATTCGATTTTATAAAATTTGCCGCAATGGCAGAACACTTTTCAACCCATCCTGTTGCACGTTCAATCCAATCGGCATATACAGGTGCGGTTAATCCTGATGAAATTAAATCTTTGAAAGAAATTTCAGGATTGGGTATTACGGCTGAAATTCAAGGGAAAAACGTTATAATAGGCAATGCTTCCTTGATGGAAAAGTTTAATATTTCCTATAATAAAGATGTCAAAGCTAAAACGGTTGTTCACATGGCTGTAAATAATAAATATGCAGGCTTTTTAACCGTAGGTGATACCGTAAAACAAGCCACCCTAAACGCTTTACGCAATTTGAAAAATAAAGCGGATATTGAAAAAATCGTTGTTTTAACAGGTGACAGCGGGCTTTACGGGCTTGAAGGCGCCGAGTTAAGCGGTTTTGTTGATGAAAGCCATTGCAAGCTCCTTCCAAATCAAAAACTTGAGCAGGTTGAAGAGCTTTTGAAAAGCAAAAAGCCTGATTCCACGCTTATTTTTACAGGTGACGGCATAAATGATGCTCCTGTTTTGTCAAGGGTGGATGTCGGCATTGCGATGGGTAAAATGGGCTCTGATATTGCAATAGGCGCTGCGGATGCTGTTATTATGGACGATAATCCGGCTAAAATTCCTGCCGCTATTGAAATTTCCAAAAAAACAATCAATATAGTAAAACAAAACATAGCCTTTGTGCTTTTTGTAAAGGCACTGTTCCTCACGCTTGGCGCTTTTGGGGCGGTTACAATGTGGGGTGCCGTGTTTGCGGATGTCGGGGTATGTATTCTGGCGGTTTTAAATTCTATGCGGATTTTGTATTTTAAGGCGCATTAGTTTGCTATAAGTTAAAATTCAGCTCCTTCAAGCTTAAGGAGCTGTTTTTTAATATCAAGCCCGAGTGCGAATCCTGCAAGCCCTTTATTTGAGGCTATTACCCTGTGGCATGGGATAACTATCAAAATCTTGTTTTTGTTGCAGGCGTTCCCTGCTGCCCTGTATGCGTTTTTATGCCCTATAATATCCGCAATTTCTTTATAACTTTTTGTTTTGCCGTATGGAATTTCTAAAAGGCAATTATATACGGCTTTTTGAAAATCCGTTCCTTCGATTTTCACAGGCAGGTTAAATTTCTTTCTTTTGCCTGAAAAATACTCATCAAGCTGCTTTTTGGCTTCTTTTATAAGCGGAGTTTCTTTTTTAATGCCTGTTTTGCCGTTAACGGCCGTAATTTTGCTTATAAATCCGTCGTTTTCAACTATTTCAAACTTTCCTGCCGGAAATTCATATTCAAAAAAGCATTCCATTTTATGATATTAACATAAAAAAACGGGCGTATGGTTACATATACGCCCTTATTGAAAAGTTGTTCATCTAAAATTTGTCATTATAAAGAAATAAAACGATTGCGG
>CAJULX010000027.1 GCA_910587245.1 Candidatus Gastranaerophilales bacterium | reverse complement strand
ATTATCCGCAAATTTTAACAAAATTCAATTAATTTTTACACAACTTAATGTTTTTAAAGTATGTCAAGACAATCTTTTACTACTTATGTAACAAATGTTACAGTTTTTTGACTTAATACCCCATGATAAGGCATAATGAATGGAGTGTTTAAAAGCCGATATAAATTTTAAGGAGAATTAAAAATGGATTTTATCCCGGAACAAGGAAAAGCATTAACAAAAGAAGAAATTAAAAGCATTATCGAAAAAAATAATGTACATTTTATAAGACTTCAATTTGTTGATATCAACGGTAAAGTGAAAAATATGGCAGTGCCCGCGGCACAGATTGATAAAGTTTTGAATAATGAATGCATGCTGGATGGTTCATCAATCAAGGGTTTTAGAAGTATTGAAACGTCCGATATGTATTTTTATCCCGATTTATCAACATTTTCGCTTCTTCCCTGGAGAAAGAATGAAGAAGAAGGTACAAACGTTGCAAGAATTATCTGCGATATCCACAACGCTGACGGAACACCTTTTGAAGGGTGTCCGAGATGCAACTTAAAAAGAGTTCTTAAAGAAGCGGCCGATATGGGATATATTTTAAATGTCGGTCCTGAGGCGGAATTTTTCTTGTTTAATATGGATGAAAAAGGAAATCCTACGCTTGAAACTCACGATAAAGCAGGATATTACGATGTAGGTCCTGATGATAGGGGTGAAAATGTCCGTGCGCAGATGGTTGAAACCTTAAAGAAAATGGGCTTTGATATTGAAGCCAGCCACCATGAAGTAGCAGACGGACAGCATGAGATTGATTTTAAATATGCTGATGCCCTAACAACGGCAGATAACGTTGTTTCATTTAAATATGCCGTAAAAGCGGTTGCCGCAAAGAATAATCTTTATGCAACATTTATGCCAAAGCCCGTATTTGGTATAAACGGTTCGGGTATGCACTGCAATGTTTCATTATTTAAAGATGGCAAAAACGCTTTCTATGATGAAAATGCGCCTTATCAATTATCAAACGAAGCAATGTATTCAATAGGTTCATTGCTTGAAAATGTTATGGGTTTTACCGCTGTTTCAAATCCTTCCGTTAACAGCTATAAAAGGCTTGTTCCGGGATATGAAGCACCTGTTTATCTTGCATGGTCTTTAGCAAACAGAAGCGCGCTTATAAGGGTTCCGGCTAAACGCGGAAACGGTACAAGAATTGAATTAAGGTCACCCGATCCTTCCTGCAACCCTTATTTAACTTTTGCCGTTATGCTTACCGCTATGCTTGAAGGTATTAAAAATAAAACAAATCCTCCAAAGCAAACGGAAGAAAATATCTACGAAATGAGTGCAAAAGAAAGAAAAGATAAGGGCATAGCTTCACTTCCCGGGGCATTAAACGAAGCAATTTATTTAATGAAGAAGAATGAGCTTGTTAAAAAAGCGCTTGGTGAGCATATTTATAACGAATTTGTTTCATCAAAAGAAAAAGAATGGGATGATTACAGAACAAAAGTTTCAGAATGGGAAATTAAGAATTATCTGTAAAATCTTTGCAGTTAAAGCTTTGTAAGGCATTTAAAAAGCTCCTGAATTCAGGAGCTTTTTTGTTTCTTATTATAAATTATTTTTAGCAATTTATGTATCAATATTTGTTGCGTAGACGGCGTTTTGTTCAATGAAATCACGTCTCGGGGCAACGTTATCACCCATCAATACATCAAAAAGCTGGTCACAAAGCATTGCATCTTCTATGCTTACTTTAAGCAAGGTTCTGTTTGCAGGATCCATTGTTGTTTCCCACAATTGCTGCGGCATCATTTCGCCTAAACCTTTAAACCTTTGAATCTGCATTCCTTTTTTGCCTCTTTCATCTACAAGCCTTTGCAGCTGTGCAAAAGAAGCAACTTCAGATTCGCCTTCCGGCGTTTCAAAGATTAATGCTTTTTCTTCTTCAATCAAGAATTCTCTTATTTTAGGATAAGAACCAGATAATCTTTCAAATTCTTTTGATTTAATCATATGTTCCGTAACGGTTACAGGTTCTATATCTTCGCCTAAATTTACCTTGATATAATATTTTGTTGTTTCAGGGTTCTGCGCTAAAGATACGGAGTAATTTTTAGCTTCATCGATACCGTAATTTAGAGCGTGGTCTTCAATATAGTGTGCAAGGTAGGCATAAACCTCCTGCATACGGGCTTCGTTATCAAAATCTTCCGCTTTGATATTTGACCTGATTAATCCGCGTACAATGACAGACGGCATCTGGTTAATAATCGGGTTATGGAAAGATTTATAATATGTAGACATTGCATATAAGATATTTTCAAGGTCATCTCCCGTTAAGGATTTTGATTTTGTTTTATCATACAATGCAACTCCTTTGATACCTCTTTCTCTGACCATTTTTTCAAGAGCTCTGTCATCATAGAGGTATTCGGCTACTTTGCCGATAGTTACTTTATATAAAGGAGGCTGTGCAATATAGACATATCCGTTATCAATCAAGGGTTTAGCGTATCTGAAGAAGAATGTTAAAAGAAGTGTTCTGATGTGAGCACCGTCAACATCAGCATCTGTCATAAATATGATTTTATGATAGCGGAGTTTTTCAATATTAACTTCTTCTTCATTTTTGGAAATATTGATACCCATTGCCTGAATCAGAGATTGAATTTCGTTGTTGTTATACATTTTATCGAGACGGGCACGTTCCACGTTTAAAATTTTACCTCTTAAGGGCAAAATTGCCTGGAACATTCTGTTTCTGCCCTGTTTTGCTGAGCCGCCCGCTGAATCTCCCTCTACAATGTAAAGCTCACATTTTTCAGGTTCCCTGTTTGAGCAGTCTGCAAGTTTACCCGGCAGAGTTGATGTTTCAAGAGCGGATTTTCTTCTCGTTAATTCTCTGGCTTTCCTTGCGGCTTCACGTGCTCTTTGAGCCTGCAAAATTTTATCTACAATAAGCTTTGCAAATTTCGGATTGAATTCAAGCCATTCCATGAATTTATCACGCACCGCATCGTTTACAATCGGTGTTACTTCCGCGTTTCCGAGTTTTTCTTTTGTCTGGCCTTCAAATTCAGGGTTTGGAATTTTAACCGAAACTATTGCGGTTAAACCTTCTCTGATATCTTCACCCGCAAGATTCTGATCATTTTCTTTAATTAAATTATTTTTTCTTGCGTAATCATTGATTACCCTTGTAATACCGTTTCTGAAACCTGTCAGGTGAGTTCCGCCAAAGTGTGTGTTGATATTGTTTGCAAAACATAAAACATTTTCCGTATAAGCGTCTGTATATTGCATTGCAATTTCAACCGCTACACCTTCTGCTGTTTTTTCAATATATACGGGCTTTTCGAACATCACATTTTTATTTTTGTTTAAATGTTCAACATAGCTTGCAATACCGCCTTCATAGTGGAAGGTGTGTTCTTTATTATTTTTCTTGTCAATGAATATTAATTTTAAACCTTTGTTTAAAAATGCCATTTCTCTGAATCTGCTTGCAATAACGTCGCAGTCAATTTCGGTGGTTTCCGTAAATATTTCAGGGTCTGCCCACCATGTTGTTTTTGTTCCGCGGTTTGTTGTTTCTTTTATTTTTTCAACAGGGGTAACAGGTTCGCCTCTTAAGTATTCCTGCCTGTGAATCCAGCCTTCGCGTGAAACTTCAACAATATATTTTTCTGAAAGCGCGTTTACAACTGATGCGCCAACACCGTGCAGACCGCCTGATACTTTGTATCCGCCGTCGCCGAATTTACCGCCGGCATGGAGTACCGTGTGAACAATTTCCAGAGCGGATTTTCCACTGTCAGGTTTAATATCAACGGGAATGCCGCGGCCGTTATCTTCAACGGTAACAGAATTATCTTCATGTACCGTAATTTTAATTTCGGTACAATATCCTGCAAGACTTTCATCGATTGAGTTATCAACGATTTCATAAATACAGTGGTGCAAACCTCTTTGAGAAGTTGAACCTATATACATACCGGGGCGAAGACGTACAGCCTCTAAACCCTCTAATACCCTAATATTACTAGCATCATAGCTTTGATTAGTTGTCGTGTTTGTCATGACAATTCCTTATAAAACCTGCCTCTATAGCAACATTGTACTATAAAAAGGCAGGTATGCAAATTTTATGAAGCTGGTAAAACTATATCCGTTTACTACCCTTATAGAGTAGTCCATCACCCAATGTTTGATGGTACGGAACACCTAAACCTAAACCGTCAATTTGTTCTGCTTTTATTTGCGGATCGTTTTTAAATGCTTCTATCATTTTTTTAAAACGTGCTTTAAAATCCCCATACATATTGAAGCATTCTTTTTTTGATGACCCGCTTAAAACCACTGTATCATTACTGATTAATGCTCTATCAAGAGCTTCTTCCCAACTTGTTCCATCAACTTTTACAAAAGCATCTATACCTCTTTTTTTAAGGGGGGTATTTTCGCCATATTCAACAACTGTTGCCAAAACTTTACCCGGGTTATATTTATGTTCCGTAACAAACTTTTTAACTGTTGTACCTGTTTTTTCATTAACAGATGTGCTGATTAATTTTGCTGCATTGCTTGCTATGTTTACCATAATATTATTTCCTTTCTTAAAAATTGTTTTTCTTTCGTAATTATTTAAAAACGTTGAATTTTTAAAAATTGTTATAATTTTAGAATTTAAAATAGTATATTATGAAATAATAGAATTAACAATACATTTCAGCTTCATATATCTTAATATACAATACTTATAAATACTATTTTGGCGGTTAATAGGAAATTAAAATTGTAAGTTATGGGTATTAAAAAAGAGCTCGGGAAACAAATAAAGAGACTGCGGACATCAAAAGGCTACACACAGGAAGAATTATCCGAAATGATTGATATATCACAGCGTGCCTTAAGCAGTATTGAACTTGGCAACAATTTTGCAACGGCAGAGACCATTGATAAACTTTTGAAAGCATTTGATGTAACCGTTGAAGAGTTATTTGCCACAAATTATCTTAAAGAAACAGCAATTTTATTAAAAATGATTAACAAAAACATAACGGAAATCGGGGATAATCCTGAAAAATTGGAAATTATCTATAATTTAACAAAAAGCTTGAATAAAAAGTAATTTATATTATTATGCAAATTCTTTTGACAAGTCTTTATCAACCATAGCGCAAACAGCTGAATCCGACCACACGTTTTCAACGGTTTCTACCATATCTATAACGGCATAAATTGGCAATATCACCCCTAAAAGCCCGACGGGAGCACCGGTGCCCGACATCAAAGACAGTGTTAAAAAATAACATCCCATAGGAACGCCTGCATTTCCTATTGCTGCAAAAACCGATATAAAGACCCAGAAAATCATTGTGCTTAAAGTTAATTCAAAACCCGCATTCTGCATAATAAAAAGAGATGTAATCAAAATGAAGGCTGCACAGCCGTTCATATTAACCGTTGTACATATCGGCAGTACAAAACGTGATACGGAAGGGTTTATATTAAGATTTTTTTCAGCCGCAGACAAAGTTACAGGTAAAGTTCCCGCTGAACTTTTTGTGAAAAATGCAACGGTGAGCGCGGGAGACATCTTTTGAAAAACCTTAACGGGATTAAGTTTGTGAAGCATAAGAAACAGTGGAATTATAATGAAAATTTGTATAAGATTTCCGCCGATTACAATTGCCGTATATTTTCCAAGGGCATTTATCGCCGTACTTGAGGCAATTTGAGCTGTCAGCTGGGCGGCAAATGCCATAATGCCGAGAGGCAGTACCCATATTAAAGCACGGATGAGAACAAAAAGCAGTTCCTGCATACCGTATAATACTTTAAGAAATGCTGCTTTATTTTCTGTTTCGGGCGCAAACGACAGCCCTATTCCTGCGGCCGCCGCTATTAATATAACGGAAAGAACATTTCCTGAAATTAAAGGCTGTAAGAGATTATTCGGAACTATTGAAAGCAGGTGTTCATAATAAGAAAGCGCACCTGTCTGCATTTGCGCGGCATTTTGTCCTGCAGTATCAATAATTATGTTATCGGGGGTAAATAAAATATAAAGAATAAGGCTTACTATAGCTGCGCAGAAAGTGGTTAAAAGAGTGTATGTGATTGTGTGTGCAAAAATTTTCCCCGTATTCTTTTTTGTGCCGAGTTCCGCAAGTGTTGTAATAACTGCAAGGGCAATTGTGGGCACTGCTATAAATTGAAAAAGCCTTGTGAAAACGGCCGCAACAAAATTAAAACATTTATTTAACCAGCTTATACCAAAGCAGCCTGCAAATGCCCCTATTATTAATGCTGATATCCATATTATAAGCTGATATTTTTTATTATTATTTTGAATTGTTTTGCTGTCGTTTGTCATAATGCCCTGCTGTTAAATTCTTTGCGTATGCCATAATTTTATCACAACAATAAAAAGCAATGCAAAAATTATCCCCGTAACATGATATTTCTGATGAAATTGCAAAACTTTATTGTTTGGTTTATAAGTAAGGGTGTTATGAAGATTATAATATACGGGGCAAATGAAACAGGCTCAATCATAGCAACAGAATTTTTTGAAGACCATGATATTATCGTGATTGATTCTGATGCTTCCCGTCTGGAAAAATTTAATAATCTTGATTTGGCTACAATTGTGGGTGAAGCTTCAAACATAAATGTTTTAAAAGAGGCGGGCATAAAAGACGCCGATGTTTTTATTGCCTGTACGTGCCTTGATGAAGCAAATATTGTTGCCTGTCTTATGGCAAAACAGCTGTCTAATGCGCAGACTGCCTGTTTTGTATCCAAAAAAGAATGCAGAAATTCTCTTTCAATCGTAAAAGAATCCATGCAAAAAGACGGTGCATTGCATATTGATTACGTTATCTGGCCTGAAAAGCTGCTTGTGGGTGAAATTTTCAGAATTGTAACGGTGCCTGATGCAATAAATGTTGAAGATTTTTCATCAGGGCGTGCCAAACTTCTTGAATATCGCATAAAAGCTGATTCAATACTGCTTGATAAATGTCTTAAGGATATACCGTTTAATGATGAAACACTTGTTGCGGGCATAAAAAGGGATGAAGAACTTTTTATCCCCAAAGGGGATGATAAATTCCTTTTAAATGATAAAGCGATTTTTATGGGAACGGCAGAAGGGCTTGATATAACAGCTTCCCAGTTTTTTGTTGAAGAAAAAAAATTAAAGAGCATAGCAATAATCGGAGGAGGCACGGTCGGGTTTGAGCTTGCAAAATCGCTTGAAAAGACCCCCATTAAAACAAAGCTGATTGAAAAAGATTATAAAAGGTGTGAATTTTTATCCGAGCAATTGAAAAAAACCTTGATTTTAAACAGCGACGGTACAAACCTTGAGCTTTTAAGCGAAGAGCGCATAGGGGAATGCGACGTGACAATTTCAGTTACGGACAGTGATGAAAAAAATCTTTTATGCTCACTTCTTGTAAAACAGCTTGGTGTAAAAAGGGTTATAACGCGTGTCGGGCAGATGGCAACGGCATCTTTATTTGAACATGTGGGTGTGGATGTTGCGGTTTCCGCTAAAAAGGCTGCCTTAAATGAAATTAAAAACAGAATTGTTGATTACAAAGAAGGTCTTCTGGCTACCGTTGAGATGGGGTTGGCGGAAATACTCGAGATAAATATTCCGTCTAATTTTGAAGATACAAGGCTTATGAATTTAACTTTGCCGAAACGTGCGGTGGTAGCTATTATTCAGCGCGGTTCAAGGGTAATAATTCCAAAAGGCCAGACGCTTATAAGGGGTAAAGATGCTCTTATAATATTTACAAAGGCGGAAGACGCCGAAAGTATCAGAGGATATTTTAACAAACTATGCGGCTAAGCGGTATTTTGAAAACGGTTATAGAATATATTTATACAAAAGACCATTCGAAGTGTGTCTTTTGTATAAATATATTCTATGCCCTTTAATACAACTTAAAATAACCGAATAAATTAAAAAGAGAATTTTATGAGATTAAATGTTGTAATTAATACGGTAGGAATAATTTTAAAATATATTGCACTTATGATGCTTTTTCCCGTTATTTTTGCATTGAGCTATGGCGAATACTCTTCAATAATACCTTATGTTACAGGTTCTTTTGTATCTTTAATCTTAGGATTTTTATTCTCAATAAATAAAGCAAGTGAAAAAGATATTGATACGATGAATAAGCCCGAGGCTCTTGCTACGGCGTTCTTTGCGTGGGTATTTTTTGCACTTATTGCAGCTATTCCCTATCTTTTTTACAATTTAGGAGTTATAAATTCTTTATTTGAAGCGGTTTCAGGGGTTTCTACCACGGGCGCCACTATTTTACGGGATTTTTCGCTCTATCCTAAAACATTTTTCTTTTACCGCTCTATGACTCAATGGTTTGGCGGGATGGGAATTATAGTTTTATTCGTTGCAGTTTTGCCAAAGTTTGCGGTTGCGGGACGCCAGATGTTTTTTGCCGAATCTCCTAATCCCGTTGAAGAAAAGGTAACTCCGAGAATCCGCCATACGGCAAGCTGGCTTTGGGGTATATATTTAGGTCTTACGGTGCTCCAAACCGTAATTTTAAAGTTATCGGGATTGGATTTTTACAACAGTATCTGTACATCGCTTTCAACCGTCGGTGCGGGCGGGTTTTCACCAAACCCTGACAGTATTATCGGATATCACAGTAATTACATAACGTTAATTGTTATGATATTTGCCTTTTTAGCAGGTACAAACTTTATTTTGATGTATAAATTTTTTGTACAAAGAAAATTTAAGGCGCCGTTTAAAAGTGAAGAATTCGTTACTTATCTTATAATAACTTTACTTTTGGGTTTATGTATTGCATTTTCATTATGCAAAAATATGGATTTTACCCCGCAAAACGCTGTTATAGCAGGTTTCTTCCAAACTATAAGTATTATAACGTCAACCGGTTTTGCTTCATCCGATTTTGGCGAGTGGGATTTTTCAAGCAAGCTTTTACTGCTTCTTCCTATGTTTATCGGGGCTTCTGCGATATCTGCCTGCGGCGGTTTAAAAATTACAAGGTGGATTTTTGTTTTTAAATATATAAGGCGCGAATTAAATAAAATTGTCCATCCAAAAGGAGTGTACCCGATAAGGCTTGAAGGCGGGGCGATAAGTACGGAAGTTGCGCAGCAGATAATGGCTTTTGTTATATTTTATTTTGCAATATTCGGGGTGTCAGCTTTTGCTGTCGGGTTTATTGAGCAAAATTCAAGTGTTGCAATAGTAGGTTCCATAGCTTCTCTCGGTAATGTAGGGCCGGGGTTTGGCGCGATAGGCCCCTTAAATCATTTTGAACATTTAACAGATGCAACGAAATTAATTTTTATGTTCGATATGCTGGTTGGAAGGCTTGAATTGATACCCTTCTTAGCTATGCTGCATAAGGATTTATGGCAGATAAAAAGATAGATTTTACAGGTTGTTTATTTGGTTGCTGACAGTCTCAAGGGTATGGTTAATTTTATGTTCTATTATGTTTGCAAGTTTTGCAAAAGGTGTTGTATCGTTTATTGGTTGTTCAACATTATCTAAAGCAGTTTTTAGAACATAGATAAGACATGAAACTTCCACAAGTTTATTATGAATTTTTGATAGTTTTTCAGTGTGCATGATTCTCTCCTGTTAATTTTATAATCTTATAGCTATCAAATATAATTAGATTTTATACGAAAATACTTTATATGGCAAGCTTTGATGAAGATTTTAAAAAATTGGGCAAAAATATTGCCAAATATAGAAAAGCGGCAAGGTTAACGCAGGTGCAGTTTGCTATTAAGCTTGGGATTACAAGAGAACATTTAGGGCATGTTGAAGTGGGGATAAAACATCCGAGTGTTGAACTTTTGTTCTCAATTGCAAAAAATTTAAATATTGAACCCTGCAAATTGATGGAGCTGTAGGGTACATTACAGGCAGAGGTTTTCTCTGCAAAATTTACAATATTTGTAATTAATCTTTTTTCAAGCTTTTTTCAAGAGCGGCTTCCAAAGTTTTTATTTTATTTTCAAGAGTTTTTACTTTTAATTCGGAATCATCGGCGCCCACCGAGGTTTTTTCGTATTTTCTTTTTAAAACAGACTGTTCTTTTTTCATTTTTCCTATTGCAAAAAACATAATAATAAAACCTGTTAAAAGCCCTGCTGTATAGTAAATGATGATATCCTGCATTATTTTTCCTCCGTTATATTAAAAAATCTTTTAAAATCGCCGTCATATTGAGTTTTATCAAGCTGAAATTCCATTATTTCACCTGTTTTAGGGTGAGTAAAACTTAAATAATATGACATCAAAAGCTGTTCTTTTGTTTTTAAATTTATTTTGCTTTTAAAACCTTTGGCACCATAAAGTGTATCGCCGTAAACAGGGTGGTTTATTGATGCCATATGGCACCTTATCTGGTGGGTTCTTCCCGTTTTAAGTTCTAATTCAAGAAGAGTGAGGTCTGAATATCTTTTTAAAACTTTGAAATGAGTTATTGCTTCTTGCCCCTCGCCTTCAGGCGCCGTGTTCATTTTAACGGTTTTTTTAATGTAATGTACAAGGGGTTTATTTATAATTCCTTCATTTTCTTCAATAATACCGTACACTACGGCAAGATATTTTCTTTTTGCGGTTTTTGATTGAATTTGCTTTTGAAGATTAATGTGCGCCTCATTTGTTTTTGCAGCCATAATAAGACCGGATGTGTTTTTATCCAGTCTGTGGATTATTCCTCTTCTTTCTTCTCCTTGAATGTCGGATAAATTGCACCCGTAATGAAGGAGAGCATTTACAAGAGAATTTTCTTTATTTAAAGGGGTAGGGTGGGTTAAAATTCCTTTCTGCTTATTTATTACAAGCAGATAATCATCTTCATAAATAATATCAAGAGGTATATCCTGCGGCTCTATAGCGGGTTTTTCTTCATCCTGTTTGTTAATGTTTATTATATCGCCCGTTTTTATTTTAAATGAAGGTTTTACGATTTTTGAATTAACCGTAATGGCGCCCGTTTCTATCATTTTTTGAATTTTAGACCTTGTAAAATCGGGCAGAAAATCTGATACCGCATTATCAAGCCTTATTTTATCTTTTGAATTATCAGCTTGAAATTCCATTGCATTATACCTTTATATGCTTTTTTATTTCTTCAAAAACGGTACAGCCGAAAAGCAGAATGATTGAAGATGATATTAAAATATCAAAAAAGTTAAACACGGCAAAATTTATGAAGTTTAATTTTATAAAATCAATAACATAGCCGTATTGAAGTCTTTCAACCAGATTTCCCAAAATTCCCGCACTTAAAGATACAAGGGTTAAAATTTTGAATTTTTGATTAAATTCAAGTTTTTTGTATGCATAGATTAAAATGCAGATAAGGGCTATTATTGCAAATGCGGCAAGAAAATTTGAATGGTTTAAAAACAGGCTGAATGCGCCTCCCGTATTTTTTAAATATACAAAAGAAACAAAGGGATTATCCGCACTCATTATCTGCATATTCTGTTTTATGCATAAATCTCTTACGGATATGCCAAACTGCCACAATACAAGGCTTGTTACAATATAAAAAATGAATGCTCTTTTATCGTGCGGCATAATTTTTAAAGTTTTTCTTTCTTTAATATTTTATCAACGTATTCTTTATCTGCCGCATTTTTTTCAGGATAAACATTTACTCTTTTCATTAAAAATGCGATGCCTGACATTTCATAATTAATTGCGGTCTTTTCTTCATTTAATGAAATTTCCGTTATGCCGACAGAAGCTAAAGAATATTCATTAACGCCGTTTTTATTGGCATGTACCACTCTTTCAAGAATGCCTTTTGACGGTACTTTTCTAAATGCATCGGAGGGCATTTTCGGCGGATATTTGATTTCTTCTCTGCTTAATGAAGCGAGCATAATATAATCTTTCGGCTTATTTTCAACATTCAGGCTGATGCAATATTCTTCGCCCCCTTTTGCAACAAGCGGAGAAACTATATCCATTTTTAAATCTCTTGCGTTTCCGTATTTTATTGATGTGGTTTCAGATATTATATTATCCGAATATATCTGCCATCTGCCGCCTGTTTTTCTTAAATAAACAACATAATTGCAAACGCTTTCCATTATGCCGTCTATTTTTTTATCAAGAACCGGCTGATTATTTACAATAGCTTGAGTTATGGTTTGTTTTTCAGAAATTGATGTATCCGTTAATTCAACTGAAGCCCAGCTGTCATATACATTTATGGATTTTATTTTGCTTTTATATGAAATATCGGGGTAGGTTTCAAAGGTTTCTTTTATGGCTGCAATAAATGCATTTAAATTAAAGCCGTCATAGCTTATATAATCTTTTGAATAGAATTCTTTTATTTTATCGGCATCATGAGTATTGGAATATTTGTTTAAATTTGAAAAAAGTTCTTTAATTTTGGCTTTATCGCTTTTTTCTTTATTTAAAATATTATAAGCCGAATATGTTTCAAAGTTTTTTTCAATATTTTCGGCATAAACCGCAGGAGTTAATAAAAACAGTGCGGCAAAAATTATAAAGATTTTTCTCATTTCTCTTTTGATTCCTCTTTTTTATTATTTTATCATCTTTGTTTAAAAATCATATAGTACTTTTGAGTTCCGTAGTATAAGATTACCTGATAAAATTCTCTTTCTATATCATTCACTTCTATATAAGCCTTTGGTGCAGGCATTCTCTGGGTGTTTTTCGGGAAAAGTCTTCCTATAAAATTTGAAGCTCCCTGTCTTGCTTTTTCCCAGAAGCCTTTCTTTTTTTCGGGAATATACTGGTCGTAAAATAAAGGGTCTACCAAATCTGTTTCATATACGGGGATTAAGTATTTCACCCTTCCCTGTTCTTTGAATAATACAAAAGTTTTCCCATCCTTTTTTCTCGGGGTTAAAATATAATACCCTGGGTTTATTTCTATATTCTTAAATACAAAAGGCACACCCACCCTGAATAAGGGATAGGGTGAATACATATATTTTGTATAGTCTTCCGCCTGATAAGGGTCAATTCCGAAAATATATTCAAAATCTGCAGGTTCAAGTTTTTCATAAATTTCTTCATATGTTTCTTTTTCCCCTGCAAAAGACGGCAGAGTAAACACACAAAGAATAAGCATTATTAATATTTTTAAAATATTTTTCATAGTTTTTTCTTAAGGTTTATTTTTAAAAAATCAAATCTTAGCCCACGTACAGCTTTTCATTGCCGAGTATTTCAACAATATTTAAAACAAGGTACAATTTATCATCTTTAACGTATTCTATAATTTCATTTTTGCTGTCGGGTTTTAAATTTTTGCCCTTTGATTTGTTCTTAAATAATTCATTCGGCAGAATATTCATAGCATCTGAAATCTCATCCACAATAAAGCCTATTTTGAAATCTTTTGATTGAATTGCAATAATTGTGGATTTATCCGTTAATTTAGAAAATTCGTTATCAAAATATTTTCTCAAATCTATGATTGTAATGTAATCGCCTTTTATGCTTATTAAGCCTTTAATAAAATCAGGCGTGCATGGAATTTTTATAACTTTTGTTTCAAGATACTTGTAAAAACCGCCGACATAATCAATTTCAAGACAGTATGTGTTGTTTCCTATGATAAAACTTATGTATACGTTTTTATTTTGTAAACCACGATATGAAACATCTTCTGTTTTTGCAAGCAGCTGCATTTTTCTTTGGTGAAGCGTTTCTTTTGATTTAATATCGCGGGGCAGAAGGCTTGAGGCTTTTTCATTAAAGCTTGCACCGTCCGTTTCCGTATTTTTCAGCCAGTCTTCCAGTAAATCAATATTTATTACTACCGTGCTTGTACCGTTATTTAAGTAAATTCCTTTTGTGAAACAATTTTCCGTTGAATAAGGAGGCGGGGCTATAATTGCGGTATCTATTCTTTTGATATCCGAAACATAATCTACAATTATACCGTATATTGTTTCTCTTCCCTGCATAATAAGAATATGCGTATTTACGTCATATTCTTTTGTTTCAATTTTTAAAACCGATCTTAAATCTATAATGTGGATTACTTTTCCTTTGTATTCAAGAATACCTGCAACGAAAAAAGGCATTTTTTCAGGATATTCAAGCTCCACAAGTTTTAAAACTTCAAGCACATGTAAAGACGGAAAAGCGTATGAAGAATTTCCTATTTTTACAAAAATATAAATGTCATTTTCCTGAATGTTATCTGCAGCTGTAATCTCATTCATTTTTAATTACAACCCTGTTTTTTCCTGTTTTCTTAGCTTCATATAAAGCAGCGTCAGCTTTTTCAATTAAATCGGACGGAAGGCGCATATCTTTTGAATAAGTTGTGGCACCCACGCTTATGGTTACCTTTATTTCCTGATTATTACAGATAAATTGTTTATTTTCGATATTTTTTCTTATTCTTTCAAGAGGCATTATTACGTTTTGTATACAGGTTTCGGGCATTAAAATGCAAATTTCTTCTCCGCCGTATCTATATACAAAATCCGTTTTTCTTAATGTATCCATAAATATTTTTGATACTTCACGAAGAACGTAATCCCCTGCCATATGCCCGTATTGGTCATTTATTGTTTTGAAATTATCAATATCCGCCATAGCAACGGATACTATCGTACCGTACCTTTTGGCTCTTTCAAACTCCTGAATAATAACACTGTCTAAGTGGCGTCTTGTGTATAGCTTGGTTAATTCATCCGTTATAGATAAATAACAGGTTTTAACATATAAGTATTTAAGTCTTAAGTATAAATCAAGCTCAGATTTTGCAGTGGGCATAAATTTAAGCTTATTCCATTCAATATTCTGTGTTGAATAGAAACAAACTTTTCCTATGAGATTGTTTTCATAATAAAAATCAAATTCTTTTCTTGATTGAAAATCATCTGCGCTTTCAATTATACTGTCGTTTTTATTTCCTGCAATTGTTTCTTTTTTGAAATCTTCAACGCAATCCGGCAGAATTTGTCTCCATATTTCAAGGTAAACGTTATCTTTCAGCTCGCAGTTTTGTGTGTTAAAAATAACTCTCTTTTTAACGGAGCTGTCCGGAGAATGAAAGTATATGCAGGCTGCATCATATTCAATTATTGTAGATAAAATTTTAAATATTTTATTTGCAATAATGGCATCATCGCTTGTATAGTCTGTCAGATTACGAAATTCATTCGTAATTGTGGATTTCATAAGAGCATCATCAAGAATTTTATTAATCTGCGGGATGATACCTTCTTCATCAAATTCAAAAGTTTGAAGTAAATCTTTATATCTTTGTGATACGGGAAATTCACCGCATATTTCTTCCGCAATCTGGATTATGTTTTTAAAATCGGAATCTTTTTGTATAAATCTGTTTGCACCTGATTGAGAAGCCCAGAATTTATCAAGTTTTTTATCTAAAACCGTAAGCATAATAATAGGAATTTGTTTTGTTTCGGGGTTACTTTTTAAAAGCCTGCACAATTGAAAACCGCCTAAATGAGGCATTAAAACATCGGAAATTATTAAATCCGGTGCCGTTTTATAAACTTTTACAAACCCTTCAACCCCGTTTTGTGCGGTTTCAACATCAAATCCCGCGCGCTTAAAGAATATTTTTAAACTGCTTAATTGTGTGATGCTGTCATCGATAATCAGAACTTTTTTTGCCATAATCCACATTATTTACTATAATTAAAATAGATTATACATTATTTTTTGAAAAAGGGGAAATATGTTTAAAGATGAAAAGAAAAGAAACACGCTTACAAACGAGCTTACAAAAAAAAGCACGCTTGATATAGTTGTGTTGTTTGTAATATTTCTGGTTTTGTATATGGTGTTTGAATATGCAGAGCTTGATACAACCCTGATGGCTGTTACCATTGTGTTTCTGTTTATACTTTCATTATTGTCTTTTGAATTTACCAAAAAACAGCTGAAAAAAAGCATAGACGGAGTTGTGTTTGATGTAATCGATCAGACCGATGATGAAACAAAAAAGATTGAAACCACGACAAACAGCCAAAAAGAAAACATTAATCTCTCTTTTGCAAAAATTACAAACATAGTTTCCCTTTTAGAAAACCTTAAAGAATACATATCTTCAATGAATGAAGTAATAAGCAAAACTCAGGCTAAAACAAGCGAATCTTTGAATTTTACGAATACGGAACATCTTGCCGTTAAAGCAAATATTGAAAAGATGTTTGCAATAAGGCATAAAATTCAGACAATTGCCGAATTAATTCTTGAATTGTCTGAATTTATCCAGTCAATATCATCTACCATAGGTGTTGTTGAAGATATAGCGGAGCAAACCAACCTGCTTGCTTTAAATGCCGCGGTTGAAGCTGCAAGGGCGGGGGAACACGGTAAAGGCTTTGCCGTTGTTGCAGGCGAAATCAGAAAACTTGCCGATGAGTCAAAACAGGCTACAACAAAAATCACGTCATTGATTACCGATATTCAACAGACAACAAATTCAACCGTTATGGCAACGGAAGAAGGCACAAAAGAAATTGAAACAGGTATTGACCTTGCCCACAGTATCGGAAGCAATATTGAACAGCTGATAGGATTTATGAATGAAATAACAACAGGTGTTAATGAAATAATAGCATCTTCGGATAAGCTTAAAAAAGATACACAAAATACGGGCGGTTATATAAAAGAATTAACCGATATGCTTGAAGCCAATTTTAAAATTACGGAAGAAAATTATAAAAATATTGAAAACTTGCACACGCTTACAAAATCGTTTAAAACAAGTGTTCTGGATGAGTAATAAAAATGGAATTTTTACAGGAAGAACTTGATGAGATTTTAAATATTTTCCAGCAGGAAAGCGGGGAAATATTGCAATCTATGGATAAAAAACTTCTTGTTCTTGAAAAAAAGCCGAAAAATCTTGATATTGCAATGCAATTATTCAGAGATGCCCACAGTTTGAAGGGTTCTGCCAGAATGCTCGGTTTTAACGGCATACAAAATATTGCACATAAAATTGAAGATATTCTGGGGCTTGTAAAAGAAGAAAAACTTGTGCCCGATTCTTATATTACGGATACAATTTCATCTGCCTTATCATTTATTTCAACTCTTATTGAAAAAACGCTCGAGCAAAGAAGCGAGTATAAGACGGATGAAGTAAATATTTACATAGATAAGCTTGTTAAAATAGCGGAAGGGCAGAAGGAAGAAAATAAGCAAGTTTCAGGCGGCGAAACCGAGGCTGTTAAATTTTCCAATAATAAAAACAGAATATTAAAAAACATCGACAGCATTGAAGACTGTCTTACAGGAATAATTTTCATTTATTCCAAATGTGCTCAGGAAAATGATTTCAGCCAGATTTTAGATATAAAACCCGTGCTTAAAAAATTATCCGATATCCTTATTGAAATCAAGTTGAATAATATGAATGATATTGTTCTTAAAATAAAGGATATCGCAGATAAAATATCATCAGAAAAAGATAAAGACAAATACGGCGCAAAAGATGCGGTAATTATTGATTTAAACCTTGAAATCAACGGGCTTGTACAGCATTTTAACGAAGCGTGCAAAAAAGAAGACATAAAGGTTAAAAATTATTACGAAAATGCTTATAAATTGCTTTCAAAAGAGCCTGTGGCATTTAAAAACGAAGAACCTGAAATTACAACACCCATAAATAAATTAAAAGATACGGAGCTTCTTGAATTAATTAAAAATATTGCAAAGAAGGTGCCGTCCCTTTTAGAAAATAAAATTAACCTTGCAGAGATAAAAAGTCTTATAAATGAGACCATTTCAAGAATTGAAGAAGAAAATTTTAAGAAAATATTTATAACCGTTCTTAAAATTATTGCAATGTATGAAAACAATAATACCCCGTTTGATAAGGATACAATAGGAATTATAAGAGAAATTGTGGAAACTGCGGGAAAAATTATTGAAAAAAACTTTTCTAAAGATTCTTTTAAAGATATTTCGGATGATATTGAATTATTAGACCAAAAAGCCGCAATTATTGAGCAGATGGTGCAGTTTTCCTTAAACAGCAAGCCTGCAATTCAAAATAAAAAAAGTAAAACTAAAATAAAAATGCAGCAATTAAGCTCAAATGATTGGCTTGTGAATTTTGATACCACGGCAATTAAGACATTACGTGTGGATTCGGGGAAATTAGACCAGCTTGTTAATCAAATAGGAGATTTGATTGTAACGAGGATTAAGACAAGAGAACTTTTAAATCTTGCAATAAATATACAGAATGATTTTGTTGAATGGCAGAAAAATTATCATAAAATAGGTTATTTTATGAAATTTTTTGATAAAAAACACCTTGCAAATCTGTCGGAAGATGAGGCTGTACGCAATATGCAGTCTTTTATGGGGTATAATAAACAGCTTATATCTTTGCATAACGTTAATTTTGAAAGAATGAATTCTCTGTTAAAAAGCGTTGATACACTGATGAAAGAATTGCAGGAGAATAATTCCAAGCTTTATGCAACATCGGATGAACTTGAAACAATGGTAAAAAACATGCGTATTTTACCATTGTCAACTGTTTTCGGGCTTTTTCCGAGAATGGTGCATAATATTGCAAAAGATAAAGGCAAAGAAATTGATTTTAAAATAGAAGGAGCCGAAGTTTCAGCCGATAAAAAAATAATTGAGGATATAAAAATTCCCATTATGCACATAATAAGAAATTCAATCGACCATGGCATAGAAAAACCCGATGAAAGGGAAAAACTCGGCAAAGACAGAACAGGCACCATTTTAATTGAGGCTGTTCAAAAGGAAAGCAAAATTATTATAAACGTTAAAGACGACGGGCGCGGCATTGATGTTGAAAAAATTAAACAAAGAGCTGTTGAAAAAGGAATTTTAACTCAGTCAGAAATTGATGCCCTTCCTGAAGAGCAGGTTGTAAATTTAATATTTTATCCCGGGTTTTCAACGGGCGATACCGTAACGGAGCTTTCGGGGCGGGGCCTCGGGCTTGATATAGTCCATACAAAAATTTCACAATTAAACGGAAGAATTGATGTATATTCGGAATTAAATAAGGGCACCCTTGTTACGATGGAGCTTCCGACTACAATGGCAACCTTGAAAACCTTTATTATTATGGAGCAGGGTCAGTTGTATGCGCTTCCCGCTTCATCAATTCAAACGGTTTTAAGGATTGATCCGAATGATGTATTTATGCGGGACGGGAGAAACCAGTATATTCATAACGGTGAAGTATTACAGGTTTATACGTTGTCTCAAATTTTAGAGCTTGAAAACAAACCCCGTGAGGCTGAAAAATATACTCTTGTTATTATTGAATCGGAAAATTCAAAGCTCGGGGTTATTATAGAAAAATTAATCGGGGATCAGGAAATATTGCATAAAAAACTCTCCCCGCCTTTATTCAGGGTAAAAAATATTGCGGGAATTACAACTCTTGCATCGGGAGAAATGTGTTTAATATTAAATATGACGGATATTTTAAACACGGTATTATCAAGAAAAGCAAGCACAAGCATTATTCCGTCTACCAAAGTGCGTGCGCTTGAATATAATTCCAGGATGAAGATACTTATTCTTGATGATTCCTTAACTACAAGAACTTTGCAAAAAAGTATTCTTACAAACCACGGCTATCAGGTTGAAGCATGCGGAAACCCTGAAGAAGCACTTAAACTTGCGGAAAATAACAAATTTGATTTAGTTATAACAGACCATGAGATGCCGAATTTATCTGGAGTGGAATTTGTAAAAAAACTTCAAAACCAGAAAATGCACAGTAAAGTTCCCGTTATTGTTTTAACATCAATTGAAAGAAATTCCGTACGCAAATTGTATGCGGATATTGATATTAAGGAATTTATACAAAAAGAAGATTTTGAACAGGCAAAATTTTTATCTTATATAGATAAATATCTTAACGGGGGTTAAAAAGTGGAATTAGAGGATTTTATAAAAAATTATCTGGGGCAGAATTCTTTAGTTGACCATTCAAAACTTGTTTGTAATTTAAGTTTAAAAATGTTTCATAAGCTGAAAAAGTTTTTTTCTGAATTAAAAGATTTTGATAATAAAGAAGATTTAAAATTACTTGAATGTGGTGCTCTTTTGCATGATATCGGAGTTTTATTTGAAAAAAAGATGGATAAAAGCCATCATAAAATAGGCAGAGATTTAATTCTTAAAAATAAAATTTCAGGGTTTAACGATACTTCAAACCTTATTATTGCAAATATTGTAAGATACCACAGAAGAGCTTTGCCTTCTTTAGAACATAAATATTACAAAATGCTTAACAATGATGACAGAAGAAAAGTTGATATTTTTTCTTCAATTGTAAGGCTGACAGATGCTTTAGACTATAATCATTTTAATATGACGGATGATTTTGAATTAAAATATGACGAAAATGAGAGAATTTTGACAATAATTTTAAGCATAAATATAATGTTAAATATCGGATTTAAGGAGCTTCTTGATAAGAAAAAAGAACTTCTTGAAAAAACGTTAGATATAAAGGTTTTATTTAATTAAATGAAATTAAGCAGGAAATTAAAAATCTTAGTGCCGCTGTTTGCATTTGCCGCATTTAATATTCAAAGTGCTTTTGCTCTCCAAAAAATGAGTGCGGGTATTACTTATGATTATTTAAAAGATATAAGCAATGATGTTATTTATAAAACGTCGTTTGATTTTATAGGTATACCCGATATGCAGTATTCGGATTTAGGATATTTTATTAAATTTAAACCTGTAAATATGCTCTCAAGCTCCGAATTATTTTTTAAAAAGAAAAATAAAAGCCGGAAAACAATCGGGCAGAATTTAGCGCCGAGCGTTTACAATATTTCTTTTGTAAATAACGGCGAAGTTGATTTTGATGATAACTCTTCAGGGGTTGAAGAATTAATCAGAAAACATCCGGATAGGGTTGAATATATTTATGCTTACGCCATAAAACTTAAAAACGAACAAAGATATGATGAAGCATTATCGCAGATAGATAAAGCTCTAAGCTTTGATAACAATTATGCTCTGGGACATTTTTTAAAAGGGGATATTTTAAGAATTTCAGGCAGGTTTAAAGAGGCTGCAAGAGAGTATTTTGCAACACTTGAAATTAATCCTTACTGCACCGATGCGTATTTTAACATTGCAAAAATGCTTGAAATGCACGGTAATGAAGAGCTTGCCTTAAGCTATTATAAAATGGCGTATGTTGTTGACCCTAATGATATTGAGATAAGAAACTCTATTTTAAAACTCAATAAAAAACTCGGGATGATTTAGTTTTTCAGATATTGTGTTTTGAAATGAGATTGTTTATAAGAGTATGAAATTTTTCCCTGTCTGTTTTCGGGTATAAGATTTCACAGTTTGTACCATATTTTAACAATCTTTTGAATAATGCTTCCTTATCTTCATTTTTATTTGTAACAATTAAATAATCATCATAAGGGGAAACAATTTCGCCTTCTTTTGCCATATAAGATTTTTTTAAATCTCCTTTTATTTTAAATGTGGTAGAAAGCCCGAAATCCGTGCTTTGTGCCAGAGACGGGGTTTGTTTAATGCTTTGTATTTTATTAATCGGAAAATTTTTATTTACATTATTTGCGCAATCGTATCCGAAAAGACAGATTGAATTTTTAAAATAACGAAACTTTATAGGAATAATTGTATACGGTTTATCTTCAAAAATAATTTTTATTTTTTGAAGCGGTTCTGTGAGAAAATTTGATATTGATTCTATTTTATCCTTGAAAACATTAGAGCTGACTAAATTTTTGTCTTCCGTATTTTGTAAAATTCTTTTGTATTCCGAGAGTTTTTTAGTATCTGCCAGCGCAAAGAGCTTATCTAAAAATTTTAGAAATTCGTTATAATCCTTTTTAGATGTAAGATTTTTTGTTATTTTTTGAAAATCCGCAAGGGTTTTAAATTCCGTATCACTGAAGCTCAGGATCGGGTATTTGATATAAAATTTATTCTGCTTTTTTTGAATATTGCAGCCCGCGTTTCTCAATGTTGTAAAATATTTTGTTATAGTTTCCCTGTTTACAAAATTATCGTCTTCTTCAAGAGATTCCGTTATTTCTTTTAAACTTACGGGTTTTTCCGTCATAAGTTTTAAAATTTTTATTATTTTTAAAGGTGTGGTGAGTTTCTTTGTTTTCATTGTTTTCCTTCATATATTTTTTTAATTTCAGCCAGTTTTAACAGATATTTTTCTTTTATATCCTTGTTTTTTATTGAGATTAAATCTTCCCCATAGCTCAAAAGCCTTTGAATTATCATAAAATCGTTATCAAATTTTAATTCTATTTTTATAAAATTTTTATTTTCGAGAATGATTTTTTCCTCGTTTAATAAATTCATTTTTTCTTTTGCAGCAGGTTTAATCTTGCAGCATACGGTTTTTATTTTTGCTTTATTAATATTTTCATTCGGTTTTAATATTTTTATTACACGAATTATATTATCTACCCTCAAAACCGTTATATTCGGATAATCCGAGCAAAAACCCGTAAGGTAAAGCTTTGAATTGTTGTATTTTATTTCTTTTAATTTTATTTGAATTTCTTTTTTGCCTGTGTGTGGAGAATCATAAAGAATTTTAACGTCCTTTTTTCTCTTTGTAAGGGCATAAAGCTCCAGAAACAGTTCAAAATCTATGTTTAAAAAATATTGAAAATTCATAAGCTCGTCTTCCGCTTCATTTTCAATATATTTTGTTATTTTTTCAAAAAGCTTGTAGAGTTTAATTATAAAAACTGGCTCTAAAAGCTCGATTACGGCATTTTTCATATTGCGTAAAACATTAAGCTCCGATTTTGTGAGCTTAAATTTTATCGGGTTCCAATTTATTTTATAGCGGTAATTTTCCTTTTTTCCGAGGTTTTCAATTTCAAAGCCTGCGGATTTTAAGGTGTTTATATCAAGGGCTATTGTTTCCTGCGTGATATTTTTCAAATAAGGATTATTTATTAAAATATCCAAGATTTCTTTTTTTGAAGCAGGGCTTTTTAATAATATATCCAGAATATTCAGCGTTCTTAGCCCTGTAATTGAAACTTTTTGTTTTAATTCCATAGGTTTTCACATTTAAACTAAATTCAGCGATTAATGTTTATTATACAATGTTAAGATGTGTAAAGTCAACTTTCTAATATTAAGTTTTTTTGCTATAATATTTTCAATAATAGTTCAGGTTTGATAAAAAGGAGTATCTTTTTAATGTTGTCTAATGAATTGAGCGATGCTGAATATGCACAGCTGTTAAGCCAGTATGAGTACAAATTTCAAAAGGGTGATTTAGTTAAAGGAATTGTCTGCGGATATGATTCCGACGGTGCCATTGTTGATATCGGCGCCAAAACAAATGCGACATGCCCTGAAAGGGAAGCAAAACTTAATAAAGAAGACAACATTGAAGATATTCTTAAAAAAGATGAAACTTATGAATTCTTAATAATTAGAGAAGAAGATGAAGACGGCCGCTTTACCGTATCTTATAAAAAAGTTGCAGCCGCATACAGCTGGAAACAACTGGAAGAAATTAAAGAAGCGGATAAAGTTCTTGAAGGAACCGTTGTACAAACGGTTAAAGGCGGTGTTCTTGTTGAAGTAATGGGCGTTCGCGGTTTTGTTCCTTCATCTCATTTAAGAGCAAAAGAAATTGAAAACATCATAGGACAGAAAATTGAATTAAAGATTTTAAGCATTGATGTTTCACAGAATAATTTTATTCTTTCAAACAGAAAAGTTTACGCCGATTCTATCGAAGATATTAAAAAAGATGTATTCGGCCAATTAGAAGTAGGACAGGTTGTAAAAGGCGAAGTTGTAAGAATTGCAGACTTCGGTGCATTTATTGATATAGGCGGAGTTGACGGGCTTTTACCATTATCGCAGATAAGCTGGAAATGGGTTGATCATCCTAATGATATTTTAAAAGTAGGTGAAAAAATCAACGTTGAAATTATAGGCGTAGATTTTGATAAACAAAGAGTTTCATTAAGCTTAAAAAATCTTGAACCTGATCCCTGGATTGAAGCTAAAGGCAAAATTCAGGAAGGCGCTGTTGTTAAAGGAAAAATTACAAGAATTAAACATTTCGGTGCTTTTGTCGAAGTATATCCTTGTGTGGAAGCACTTCTTCCGCAAAATGAGCTTTTACAGTATCAAAACGAGCATGGCGTTATTCTGGATGTAAACGATGTGATTGATACTGTTATTTTGAAATTTAACCCTGACGATAAGAGAATTTCACTGA
Source organism: Candidatus Gastranaerophilales bacterium (assembly GCA_910587245.1). GTDB lineage: Bacteria > Cyanobacteriota > Vampirovibrionia > Gastranaerophilales > Gastranaerophilaceae > MGBC122484. Next base: position 2,143 of record CAJULX010000027.1, on the reverse strand, counting down.
GCACAAACCTTGAAGATGCAAATAAATAGCGGTTTTGCCTAAGATATCTTGAAAAAAGATAAAAATGGGTTAAAATAGAATTAAGGGCGAGCGGTGGCTAGACCGCTCATTTAAAAACCCTAATGGAATATTTTAAGCGCTAGGATTATTAGTAAAATAAGCCATAGCGCTTTTTCACTTATGTGAAAATCCATTACTTCTCACCTCCTTTCTGCCAAATGTGCGGACTTGTCTGTGACAGCGGGGTAAGTTTTGCGGGTTTCCCTTTATTCAATTTTCAAACTTAAACAATATCAATCAGCGGTAATGTAATTAAAAATTCAGTCTTTTCTTCATCCGAGCATACAAGTTCAATTGACCCCAATTGTTCGGCCAAATATTTTTTTGAAACGCTGAGCCCTATTCCAAAGCCTTCTTCGCGCGTTGTAAAACCGTCTTTAAATATTTTATTTTTAATATCATCTTCAATAGGTTCTCCGTGGTTTTGGACGGAGATTTTTGCATAGTTTTTATCTTTTGAAAGTTCTATAATAATTTCATCATTTCTTGTAAATTGATTAGCGTTTTTAATTACGTTATTTAAAACCGCAAGGAATTTTCCTTCATCAAGAAGAACTTTTCTTTTATCCCCTTCAATTGTTGAATTTATAAATATTATTTTATTATTATTTTGCTTTACAATTTCTTCAAACATTTGAACGGAAAGCGGTATAATATCTTCAATATTTATTTCTTTTAATTGAAGGTTTTCAAACTGTTTAAGTTCGTTTAATTCCATATTAATTAAAGAAATTGATTTTCTTATTAAAGATGAAGTTGTATCATCGGAAAATTTCTTCTCTAAAATTTTAGAATAAATATCAAGCACACTCAGCTGATTTCTTATTTCATGGCTTGAATGGCGTATTCTATCCTTTAATTGCCTGCATTCATCCTTTGGTTCATAAGTTAAGGCTTTATCCTTATATTCGCTTTCTTCAATTGATTCGTTTAAATTTTTTATAATATTTGAAATGCAATGGTTTAAAAGTTCATTTTCACGCCTTTCGGGTTTAAATGAATAAAATTTTTCTTTTAAATTATCTTTTAATTCAGGCTTAATATTTTCTAAAACGGTATCAAATATGTTATTCACCTGTTTTGAGTTTAGTTTCAGATAAACATAAGAATTTTCTTTATTAATATCATCCGAATAATCCCACATAAAAACGGCGTTATATCTTGAAGAAGTTAAAATTATAAATTCAAGTTCAATAAGTTCATCATGCAGAATGATATCAGGGTCAAGATAGTTATACATCTCGATATTTCTTGAATATTCAAGTCTTTTTATTATGCTGTCGAGATTTGTTGTATCTTTCAGCCTGTGAAAAATAACGGAAGGTACGTTTTCATCCGCTAAAGGCTCTAAAATACTTCTTATAAGCGTAATTATGCTCTTTTTGGAAAACAGGCTCTTTTGCAGCCTGTCTTCTTTTAAAATATAACTTTTTAAACTTTGATAAAATTTTGACATTTACTTCTCTCTTGAAAAAGCGGCGGGCGAAAAACCTTATTATACCGCAATTTTGATGTTGTTTCTTGTCATAAAGCCGTTTTTAATTGCGTATAAAACAGCCTGAGTTCTGTCATTAACCTGCAATTTTTGGAATATATTGTTAACGTGTGTTTTAACAGTAGTTTCAGAGATAAATAATTTTTTTGCAACCCCTTTGTATGTTATTCCTTGTGTTAATAAACCTAAAACTTCTTCTTCTCTGTTTGTTAAATAATTTAAAAGATTTTCTTCGTCTTCTTTTGCGCTTAATTTTTCATTCTTTTCAAAATTCTGGAAGTATTCAAAGAATTTAGAACATAAAACATTCGGAAGGTAAATTTTTCCCTGTGCAACTTCATCAAGAGCGTGGATTAACTGGGCTGATGCCATAGTTTTTAGGATATATCCTCTTGCGCCGGTTTTCATTGCCCTGAAGATTAAATCCGCATCGTCATATCCGGTGAGTGCAATTACTCTTGTTTTAAGGTTTAACTTTTCAATTTCGCCTATTGCCGTAATACCGTCAATATCAGGCATGTTCATATCCATTAAAACGATATCGGGCTGATATTTTTTAATTAAAGAAAGTGCAACATTTACATTTCC
>CAJULX010000026.1 GCA_910587245.1 Candidatus Gastranaerophilales bacterium | reverse complement strand
TTTCTTTCTGGGGGCTTCTTGTCAAACCTAATGAATTTGCCCCTACATCTTTTGTGATAACGGAACCTGCCGCAATAAACGCCTTCCCTCCTAATTCCACAGGCGCTACAAGCACCGTATTGGAACCGATTGAAGCCCCGTCATTTATTATTGTTTGTTTCTTTTCTTTTGTAATTGAATTGTAATTAGCTGTGATGGTTCCTGCGCCTATATTTACGCCTGAACCCACTTTTGTATCGCCGACATAGCTTAAATGTGAAATATTTGTGTGCGATTTAACGTAAGATTTTTTTAATTCCACAAAATTTCCGATTTTAACAAAATCTTCAATGGTGCAATCACCGCGAAGATGTGCAAAAGGCCCTATCTTGCAATTTTTCCCGATTTTATTTTTACCGTTTATAAAAGTATTGGGAAAAATAACTGTATCCGCGCCGATTTCGGTTTCAGGGGAAATTTGCGTATTTTCGGGCGACACAATTGTAACTCCTTCATCCATAAGCTTATTCAGGTGTCTTAAATTCATAATGTTGAAAGCTTCGGCAAGCTGTATTCTTGAATTAATGCCGAGTGTTTCGTCGGAATTTTCCAAAATATACCCTGAAACCTTAAGCCCGTTTTCATTTCCCCATTTTATAATATCAGTTAAATAGTATTCATTTTGTGCATTATTATTTTTTAAATTATTAAAAAAGCCTTTTGCTTTCTGCCAGTCTATACAGTACATACCGGCATTTATTTCATTTATGGCTTTTTGAGTATCGTTACAATCTTTTTCTTCCACAATTTCCGAAACATTACCTGAAGCGCTGCGAACAATTCTGCCATACCCTTTAGGGTTATTCAAAACAGATGTCATAACAGTAATTGCGGCATTATTTTCATTATGAAAATCAACAAATTTTTCAAGACTTTCAGATGTTATTAAAGGGGTATCTCCACATAAAATAAGCACATTGCCCTTAAAATCTTTGAGCGAATCTTTTGCCATACTAACCGCATGACCTGTGCCAAGCTGCTCTTTTTGCTCTACACAAATTGATTTTGAGTGATTTTTTGAAATAAAATTTTGAACTTCTTCACCCTTATGCCCGACAATAACAATATTTTCAAACGAACCTATATTTTCACAAGCACTTAAAACCCAGCTTACTAAAGGTTTATTAAAAATTTCATGCAAAACCTTCGGTTTATCGGATTTCATTCTTGTGCCTTTTCCTGCCGCAAGAACAATTGCTTTTATAGGGGTTTGCGCATTTCCACTCATAAAAAATCCTAAATTAACAGATTTAACAATCGGGCTTAACTTTTTTTACCCGCATTTTCTCATGAAAGTCAAGCAAATAAAAGAGATAATAAAACTTTTATGAACATTTTTTTACAAAAGAGGAAATTAATCCGTATCATCAATGTCGTATATTATATTTTCAAGTTCTGTTAAGCTTTCCTGTACATTTTTTAACATAAGTTTAATTTCGCATGATTTTTCTTCATGGGTATTCCAGGTTTCAACTAAATTTACCTGTGCTTTTAAATTTAAAAATATCTTTTCCAAATCGTAAATATTAATCTTAACATCTTTCATAATTTTCCTCAAAATAAAATATGGTACGAAATTATTATATCATATTTTAAAAAAATCTATAGATAAATCTATAATATATTTACAATTTATCTAAAGTCCCATAATTCTATAAAATTGAATTTATGAGAAAGAAACTTATAAACTTTAAAGGCGGCAAAGGCAGTGTTTCATACGGCGTGATACTGCCAAAATCTTTACTCGAATCTATCGGATGTGATTTAGATAATATGAAAAATATTACCGTTGATATAAAATTGGATTCTAAAACAGGAAAAATAACAATTTGTGACCCTAAAACCCTGGAAAACTAAATTGTTATATAATAAATTAACCGCACAATTAAAATTTAATAATACGGGCAAGCCCTAAACCTTGCTTTCCTTCTCAAAACAACATCTTTTTAAGGTGAATTGATTGCAGAAAGGAGGTGGGAACAGTGAAAATTAGTGTTACTGAAAAAGCGCTAGTTATTATCTTAATGATAATATTAGCGCTTAAATACCTAATTTCATAAGGGCTTTTAATGAGCGGATTGCAGTCCGCTCGCCCTAAATATATTATAAACCGTTTTTAATAATTTTCAAGGAGAATAAAATGAAAAGCGACGCAATTAAAGAAGGTATAGCAAAAGCCCCCCACAGAGCTCTTTTGTACGCAGGGGGATTATCAGATAAAAATATTAAACGTCCATTCATAGGAATAGCAAGCTCTTTTTCAGACCTTGTTCCGGGGCATATGGGAATGAGGGATTTAGAAAGGCAGATTGAAAAAGGAATTCATTCAAATGGCGGTCAAGCCTTTATTTTTGGTACCCCTGCCGTATGTGACGGCATAGCCATGGGACATTCCGGGATGAGCTATTCTTTGCCGAGCCGTGATTTAATAGCGGATTGTGTTGAAACCGTTGCAGGTGCACATCAGCTTGACGGGCTTGTATTGCTTACAAATTGCGATAAAATCACCCCCGGTATGCTTATTGCCGCATTAAGATTAAATATCCCGACAGTTGTCGTAACCGCAGGCCCTTCGCTTGAAGGACACTGCAAGGGCGAAACTTTAACATTTATAAGAGGCTCATCTGAAGCTGTAGGCAGATACAGAGCGGGTGAAATTACGGAAGAAAAACTCCATGAAATGGAACATTACGCATGTCCTACGGCAGGCGCTTGTCAGGGGCTTTATACGGCAAATACTCTTGCATGTTTAACGGAAGTTATGGGCATGAGCATTACAGGCTGTGCTTCAGCTGCTGCCGTATCATCCAAAAAAAGAAGAATAGCCTTCGATTCAGGTTTTCTTGCCGTAGATTTGGTTCGAAACAATGTTAAACCTAAAGATATCGTAACAAAGGATTCTATGAGAAATGCTATTGTGGTGGATTTAGCGCTCGGCGGCAGTACAAATTCAATCCTGCATCTTCTTGCAATAGCAAACACCGCAGAAATTGATTTAACCCTTGATGATTTTGAAGAATTAAGCTTCAAAATTCCGCAGATAATAAAACTAGACCCGTCTGCACTTCCTACCATGACTGATTTTGATAACGCAGGAGGAATTCCCGGTACCTTAAAAACACTGTGGGGCAAAACACCCGAACTTAAAAATACAATAAATATTGAAGGAAAAACCATAGAACAAAGAGCAGATGAAGCATGGGTAGACAATAATGTTATAAAACCTTTTGATAACCCGATTACAAGCAACCCCGGACTTGCAATTTTACATGGAAATCTTGCTAAAGACGGCGCCGTGGTTAAAATTTCAGGCGTTGCCCCCGAATGTTTTGAATTTGAAGGCGTTGCAAAATGCTATGATAAAGAAGAAGACGCCATGAAAGGTATTGAAACCGATGAAGTAAAAGCGGGAGATGTTGTCGTTATAAGATACGAAGGCCCGAAAGGCGGCCCCGGCATGAGAGAAATGCTTGCGCCTACTTCTCTTCTTGTAGGAAAAGGTCTTGGCAAAAGCTGCGCGCTTATAACAGACGGCAGATTTTCAGGCGGGACAAGAGGTTTATGTATCGGGCATATCTGCCCCGAAGCACTTGACGGCGGTATTATAGGGCTTATAAAAGACGGCGACAAAATCAAAATTGATATTAATAAAAGAACGATAGACCTTCTTGTGGATGAAAAAGAACTGGAAGAAAGAAGAAAAAATTTCACACCAAAAACAAAACAAATCCCGAGAGGCTTCCTTTCTAAATACGCAAAAACCGTATCGGGAGCAAATCTTGGTGCAATTTGCGAATAATAATGTTAATATTTCTTAACATTATTAAAGCAAAATGGTAAAAAATTTTCTTTTCATGTTTTATATGAACACCCGAAAAAATAAGATGAGGATTTAAAAAAAATATAAAACAAACAATACCGCATGCGGTATGAATTGTCACCCCGATAAAAAAGTTCACCAAAGGACAAATAAAGAGAGAAGAGAGAAAAAACCCGAAAGATACTAAATCCTTCGGGTTTTTTAAATGTTTATAAATCAATTAAAATTGAATTTGTGCCATTTCATCAATTGATGCAAATACACTGCTTGCGCCGCAGTCAACAAACTGCACCTGACCCGTTACGCCGCTTGACAGGTCAGAAGCCAGATATAAACCGGCTTTGCCCACATCTTCTAAAGACGGTGTTCTTTTTAAAGGTGCTTTTAAAATATTTGCTTTAAGCATTCTGTCAAAACCTGAAATACCTTTAGCGGCAAGAGTTTTAACAGGGCCTGCAGAAAGACAGTTGCATCTGATATTATATTTTCCAAGGTCATAAGAAATAAATCTCATGGAAGATTCAAGCGCAGCCTTTGCAACGCCCATAATGTTATAGTTTGCAACCACTTTTGTAGCGCCAAGGTATGTTAAAGCTAAAATTGAGCCGCCGCCTGATGTTTCCATCTGCGGTTTAGCATATTTTGAAATTGTAAGCAAAGAATAAGCGCTTACATGCATTGCTAAATCCCAGCCTTCTTTAGATGTTGTATAAAATTCACCCATCAAATCATCTTTATTTGCAAAAGCAACCGCATGCACCACAAAATCAAGAGAATCATATGTTTTTGCATATTGTTCAAAAACTTTTTTAACATCTTCATCTTTTGTAACATCGCATTCTACGCACATTTTAGCGTTCATTTCATCAGCGATGGGTTTTACTCTTTTTTCCATTGCTTCATTTGCATATGTAAAAGCGATTTCGCCGCCTTCTTTATGAATTTGTTCCGCTATGGCATTAGCTATTCCAAATTTATTCGAAACACCGAATATAATGCCTTTTTTACCTTCCATAATACCCATAGTTTATTTCGCTCCTTTTAATTAGATTTTTAATCATATTACAATAAACACAACGAAAATACAAAAAGTATGCAATATGAACCTTGCATTACAATTTGACAACACTAATATAATTTTAAAACTATATACTTCCCAGTATCTTCAATTCAAATTCCGGGGTAACTTCTTCAAGACAGATAACGGGAATATCCGTATATAATTCGGATACAAGAACAAAAAGCATATGTCTTAAATGCTGCGGGGCAACAAGCACAATGTCTTTATCCCCTTCTTTTTTAGAAGATATTTTTTCAATAGTTTTTGTGAACTGTTCAAATTTTATTCCGTCAATTTTTACAATCCCCGTTTCTCCATCGGTTGAATCCGATTGTGCTTCAAGCATTTCTATTACTTTATCGTTTACTTCATACCCTGATATTTCTTTATCGTCATTGCTTAAAGACCAGCAAATCTGGCGGGATAGGGAAACCCTTAATTTATCCAATAAATTCGCTTTTGAAGGGTCATCCGCAAAATCATTGATTTTTTCAAAAATATAAATTAAATCTTTAACGCTTACTCTTTCTCTGATTAAAGAACAGAAAAGATACTTTAATTCGGATAACGAAATAAACTCGCCTAAAATATTATCTATTAAAAGCGCATTATTCTCGCTTACAATCTCAATATAGCGATTTAAATCATTATAATTAAATATTTCATTTACACACTTAATTGCAAAATATTTTAAATACTGCGCAATATATTCGCAGGGGTTTAACCCTTTTGCCCAGAAATTTTTCGCCTCATTTTCTTCAATCCAGACAATTTTTCTTCCCGTAATAAAATCTACCGCTTTAATCGAATTTTTCGGATATTTTTTCAAATTCAATTCATCACAAAAATACATAATGTGATCAGGATATGCCTGCGCCTGCGCAACAGGAATGGAGTGGATATTAATTGTAAATGTATATTCGTTTAATTCGGGATTTTCCAAAAATAACACTTTAGGGATAATATACCCTACTTCATTGGTCAATTCCTGCCTTACTTTCACGGTTTCAGCCAGAATATTCGTTCCGTTTTTAGACGGATTATTTAATGAATAAATTTCTTCCGATAAATGGATTGAAAGCCTTTCTTCGCCTAAAGAATTTGCCATTTTTGAAGGGGCAAGAAGGCTTTTTAACTGTTTTTTTAAACTGTTAAGGTCGTTAACCTCTTTTGCAATTTCTTCGTTTAAAACTTCTCTTTCATCAGATTTTGCGGATTCCAAGAAATGTTTTAAATCTTCAATTCTTTCTCTTTTTTCTCTGATTTTTCTTTGAAAATTTAAACACAATTCATAAGGTTCTTCTTTTGAATAGAGCATACGCTCCATTTTGGTTTTATACCCCTGTATATCCTCAAATTCGCTCTCATCTTTAGAAAATTCAACTTCCTTCATAAAGATAATATTGTAAACAACCTTATTGCCTACTTCACCTTCATGAAGAGAGTATAAATCCCACCCTTGTTTTGACATGGAATTTAAAGTATTTTCTAAGCCCCCTATATCATCAATGGGGCAGGTTTTTATGCAAAACTCCTGACGCGTACTTTTAAACATATCCCTATTTTAACATAAAAATTGAATTTATTTAATTACACCTTCATTTTTGAGCATAAATTTTACTTCTTCAAGAATGTCAGCCTTGGTTTTTTCATAATCGGTGATTTCACGGTTAAACATTTCCCCTTCGCCTGAAACAAACCAGTTGAGATTGACATTGAGTTTTTTACGCAATTGAGTACATAGAAGAATTGAGGGCGTGCGTGTACCGCGTTCATACCCCGTAAGCGTACTTGATGACATTTCCAGCTCAACAGCGAATTTTGCCATTGATAGACCCAATCTTTTTCTGATTTTTTTCAAGTTTTCTTTGTACATACGAAATTACCAAATAAAAATTACTCATTTGTACTTGACAGATTTTACTCAATTGAGTATAATAAAAATATAATCAAATATTGATTAATTACCCGAATATTAACATAAAATATTCATTCGGGCAAAGTTTTTATATACAAAAAGGTATAATTTTATGAACGCTGAACATAACGCTCTAAATGAAACAAGAGTGAATATATCTTCCTGCACCTGTCAGGCAAAAATTTTATTTAAACAAATTTATGAAATGGAAATTAATCAAGAAGCCGCCGTTTTGTCTGAAATAGGTATTAAAATATGCAAAGAATTAACGGAAAATTGCATAAAACTTGAAACCCTGCTTGAAAAAATTAATTTATAAAAATTATTACGGTTTTGTAATCAAGAATAAACTAAATTTGACAAATATCCGCAATATGGTTTAGTTTATTTTGCTCAAAATATAGTATAATCTTTTTGTAAAGGAAGGGTTATTTTGTTAAACAACGTAAAAAGTTTGGAAAGTAAAGACTATGCGGAATTAAAAGAAAGGCTCGTGTGCCTTTTTTATGCAGCTATAGAAGATAATAAAAAAGTAAATATTGTTGATATCGATAATTTAAGAAAAACCGCAATTGCAATCAAAGCTTTTGATTTAGTATCTTTTTCAATGTCTTTGTTTGCTTATTTAAACTATAAAATTCATAAATTAAATTATTATAAAACTCTTGCGGTTTTAAACGATGCTAAATATCTTGCAATGTCATCCGCTTCATATCCTGCACAGAAAATTAACAATTTTTTCACGGGATTAATTGAATTTGAAGAAGGAAATTATGATGTTTCTTTAGAATTAATTAACAGAGCGCTGAATATTATCGTAGCGGATGAATTTGATTTTAATGAAAAGATTTCTGAAATTGAAGATAAAATTAAAAAATTACAGCAAAAAAAGATAATTTCATCTGAAAAACCGAGCTTTATTCCCAAACATCAAGGCGAAGACCCTCTGATTGCTTTATTAAAGGTGGGAAGAACCATTGCGCTTGAAACAAACCTTGATAATCTTTTAACGATAATTGCGCAGGAAATAAAACTGGCTCTTGATGCGGACAGATGTACGGTTTTCCTTCTTGATGAAGAAAAAAAAGAACTGTGGTCTAAAGTAGCACTCGGAATGAACACAAAAGAAATAAGGTTCGATTCAAGTCTGGGGCTTGCAGGACACGTTGCAACAACAGGCGAAACCGTTAATATTAAAGAAGCCTATAAAGATAAAAGGTTTAATAAAGAGATTGATAAAAAATCAGGATACGTTACAAAATCAATCCTTTGTATGCCGATAAGAAATCTGAGCCATCAAATTGTAGGCGTATTTCAGGTTTTAAACAAAAAAGACGGATATTTTACGGAAAAAGATGAAGATTTATTGATTGCAATAGGCTCATCAGCAGGAATTGCGCTTGAAAACGCAACATTATTTAATAAGCAGAAGCAATTCATTGAAGAACAAAAACTTTTGCTCTCAAGTTTTGTAGATACACTTTCAGCCTCTATTGATGCCAGAGATAAAATAACCTCAGGTCATTCAAAAAGGGTTACAATGTATACTATGCTTATCTGCGATAAATTAAACTTCGATGATAAACAAAAAGAAGTGATAAGACAGGCTTCTTTATTGCATGATATCGGAAAAATAGGCATAAGAGATTCCGTTCTTCAAAAGGAAGGTAAGCTGACGGATGAAGAATATAAACATATTCAAGAACATGTAAAAATAACCTATGATATTTTATCAAGAATTTATTTTTCAAAAGAATATGAAGATATCGCCTGCATTGCAGCATCACACCATGAAAAATTTGACGGCAGCGGATATTACAGAAAACTTTCAGGAAACAATATTCCTTTGGGCGGAAGAATTTTAGCGGTATCCGATGTGTTTGATGCTATAACATCAAAAAGACACTACAGGTCTAAAATGCCTATTGAAAAAGCAATTGATATTTTAATAAAAGATTCCGGCACCCATTTTGATAACAGAATGGTGGATACATTTTTATCAATTGAAACCGATAAAATAATAAATGTTATGATAACGGATAACAAAAAACTTGAAGATAATGATAGAATAGTATTAAGCAGTTATAATCTTTTAAATTTATACAATCTGATTGTCAATCACAATGAAAGAGAACATACATCTGAAGAAGACAGGTTTATTTCAACATTTTTAAAATATTACAACGATAACGTTGAAGAAAACAAGGATGAATAAAAAAAATAAAAAATTTAATAAAAAATATTTAAGCAAAAAAACGATTTGCGCAGGCTTATTGTGCACATTTTTGCTTGCACAGGAAGCGGCATTTTGCTCTGCAGCTTTTCCCGTGAATACAAATCCTGAAGAAGAAAGGGTTTTAGGAATTGAACCCATACGGCCTGCCGTAAATAATGAATCCAAAACTCAGGAAACCACGATTTCATTTAATTTAAGCACGGTTGTAGACAGCTTTTTAAATTTGGATACAAACCTTGCAAATAATTATGAAAATTTGGATGAAAAAGCACGCCAAAGACAGGATTATATCGATACTACAAAAAGATTTAATCAGGGAAATGTTTCCGTAGCTTATAATGATTATTCAAAAATATTATCCGAAATTGAAAATGATATTTCGCTTTTAATATTTGCAAAAAGTATGTATGAAATAGGGTTTTTTACCCTTGGAGATGTAGGCGTTGCAAAGGTTAAAAACCAGACATATTTTCAAAACCAGATTGATAATTTAAAAAACAGCCATAAAGATACATATCCTCTTGATAAACAGGAAGAAATCTATCTTGCAAAGGCTTATTCGTCAATTTATTTTGACAATACACCCGAAGAAACCGCTTTTGATTTAAGTAAAAAATCAAGCCTTATGGAAAAATCCGACTATGCAAATTTCATAATGGCACAGGCACTTTTAGAATCAAGGCAGTATCAGCAGGCTTTAATGTTTATAGATGAGGCTGTTAAAAGAAACCCGAATAACCCTGCTTATTTATGCTATAAAATAAAGATTTTAAATAATTCAGGCAAACATAAAGAGGCTTATAAATTTTTAGAAAAATATGAAAATTCCGATGTCATAACCCCTGAATACAGCACAAAATTTTTAATAGAGAAAGAAAATGTGCTTGCAAATCTTACAAATAATGAAAATGAGAAAAAATTTCATTTAATAAGCGTTAATTACCTTAAAGGAGACTATTATAAGGTAATAAACGAATGCCAGAATATATTAAATTTTAATAAAAATAATTATAAAATCTTAACATTGCAGGCACAAAGCCAATTAAACACGGGCAAGGACGAACTTGCAAAGAAAAATCTTCTGCAGAGCTTTAATTTAAATAAAAATTATGCGCCGACCCTTGCAGGGCTTGGAGATATAGCTTATCTTGAAGGAGATAATTTAAAGGCTGTTGAATATTATAAAAAAGCTGCAAAATTGAATAAAAATGATATTTTAACACAGATGAAGCTTGTTTTCTGCTATAAAAAAATTAAAGGAAGCGAAAAAACCATAGAAAAAATTGAAAAGCAGATAGAGCTTCTTGCAGGCAAAAAAAGCCTGTTTTATGAATATTATATAGCTTCAATTACTGTCTTAAAAAATGATGCCGCTTTGAAAAAAGAATATTTACTAAAAGCACTTGGTGAAAATTTATTGTTTGAAAACACACAAAGCGCCTATCTTGCATATTTAAACGAAAATAAAAAACAAAAACCTATGGAAAACTTTTTGCATATGATATCTTTTGCAAATAATTACAGTTACCGCTATTATTATTTCAAAGGATTATCAGATATGGCAAACGGTAATAAAGAGCTTGCACAGGCAGATATGAAGCATTGTCTTTCAATTAATCCCGATTTTGAACCTGCGAATAAATTTCTATCGGATTTAATGTAGAATATTTGATTATTATTAAATCAAATCTTCCCTGAACGTTATTTTTTTGTTGGTGCGGGTGCCTTCCAGTGCATACACTTCAACCCCGAGATATTCAAGCATGCTTGAATCATCCGTAAAATTTTTATCCTGCAATTTTTTATGAGCATCAAGAATAGTTTTAAAATCAAAGCCCTGCGGGGTTTGTGCGCAAAATACGGTATTTCTGTCTATTGTTTTTATTATTTTACCTGTTTCATCGGTGATTTTTATTGTATCTGTCGCATAAATACCGACACACACACCTTTGTATTCTTTCAATTTTTCAACTGTTTCTTTAATGGTATCAGGCTCTATAAAAGGTCTTGCGCCGTCATGGATTAAAACAATATCGCACCCGCCTGCTTTTTTACATTCCATAAGTCCGTTAAATACTGATTTTTGGCGCGTTTCCCCGAAAGATGCAAAAGCGATTTTTGAATTATCGGATATATTTTTTTTAATATGCTCTTTTACATCATCATGGCAAGGAATTATAATTTCATCACAAAAAGGCAGAAATTTTTCAATCGTGGTAATAATTACGGATTTGCCGCCCTCTAAAGATTCCAGCAGTTTATTTGAGCCGAATCTGTTTGAAACCCCGCCTGCTGTTATAATTGCAGTAATTTTATTAAAAGTGTTCATAACTTAAATCTTCCGTTATTTCTTTGCCGTCTACAAGAATTTTGCCGTCCGTTACTTTTCCTATAACGGCGATATCTTTACCGTTTAAAAGAGGGAAAACCTTTTCAAAATCCGAAGTTTCAAGACATATTAAAAGTCCGTAATCTTCCCCGCCGAATAAAACATCGTTGAAGTTATTTGTTTTTCTTAAAATTTTATCGAATTCTATGCTAAAACCCACATCGGAAGCTTCGGAAATTTTTTTCAGCCCGTCATAAAGTCCGTCTGAAGTATCCATCATAGCGTAAGGCTGCTTGCAGTTTTTTGATATAATTTCGCTTATTTCAGGATAAAGTTCAGGTTCTGTATGGCTTTTTATAAAATAATCTTTATTTTTTGAGACATCTTCCTTGGTAAGGAAGCATTCATCATTGCCGTTTAAAATTTTAAACCCTGCCGCACTTGAACCGTGATATCCCGCAAGAAGCACTATATATCCATCTTTTGCATTTTTTCTTGATGATATGTTTCTGCCTTTTGTATTGCCGAAAATTGTAACTGCTATTGTTATTTTATCTCCGCCCGTTAAATCTCCGCCGATTATTTTTAAACCGTATTTATGACAGATTTCATTTGCCCCTTTATAAAAATTTTCGATAAAATCTTCATTCAGCATACCTGAAAGCGAAACGGTTAAATATTCAGGCTTTGCACCGGATGATAGAATATCGCTGATATTAACAAGCAGTGATTTTTTCCCGAGAGAATAAGCGGAAATTGTGTTTAAATCAAAATGCACATCTTCAACAAGCGAATCGGATGACACAACAAGGTTATACTCGCTTAAATACGCACAATCATCCCCGAGATATGATGAATCATCAAGAACATCTGATATAATTTGTAAAAACCGTGCTTCTTTTTTCATAAAAAAGCCCGTATTTTAATTTTCTAAATGTTTAATAAGGCAAAAAAGCCCTGCAAGATAACCGTTTTTGCCAAATCCTGAAATCTGTCCTATGCATGAAGGTGCAGTTATTGATTTTTTCCTAAAATCTTCTCGCGAATTAATATTTGAAAGGTGAATTTCAACCGCAGGAAGATTTACAGCCTTAATTGCATCCGCTATTGCAACGGATGTGTGAGTATAAGCGGCAGGGTTAATTATAATGCCGTCGTAAAGCCCTTTTGCGGATTGAATTTTATCCACAATTTCTCCTTCATGGTTAGATTGGAAAAATTCAACCTCAACTCCCTTAAAAGATTCAGTATATTCAAGAATTTCTTTTTCAATGCTTGAAAGTGTTGCACTGCCGTATATTTCAGGTTCTCTTGTACCTAAAAGGTTAAGATTCGGGCCGTTTATGACAAGAATTTTCATTAAATTTCCTCTTTTCTTTTATAAAGATTTTTCTTTATCATACAGGAATTTTCCGGTAATTAAAATATCATTTTTTAATTTTTTAACGTTTAAATCTTTCAGTTGTATACAGTCATCTGGAGAATTAAAGAAAAACCCGTCTACAAAAGCCTTTCCGCCGCCAAAAATTTTAGGCGCCATAAATATTGAAATTTCATCAGCCTCCCCGGAATCCATTATGCTTGAATTTAAGCCGCATCCTCCTTCAACAAGCACATTATATATCCCGAGAGTATAAAGTGTCTTAAAAAGACTCTCATACCCTTCAAAATTGATTTTTTGTATATGGTTCGGATATTTATTTTTTGAATTTGTGATAATGATTATTTTTTCCGTATTATTTTTAAAAATATTGTATTCAAGGGGTATTACACCTTTTTTATCCATAATAATTCTTACAGGGTTTTTACCGCCCTTAATTCTTGATGTTAAATTCGGATTATCTGCTAAAACCGTTCCTGAACCTGTCATTATAGCTTGATATTCACCCCTCATTTTATGAACAAGTTTTCTTGAATAATCATCCGTTATCCATTTTGATTTACCGTTTTGAAGAGCAATTTTTGAATCGGCCGTTATTGCCGTTTTAATCATAATGTAGGGTTTTTTTTGTGTAATGTTTTTTATAAAAACTTTATTTAATTCTTTTGCTTCATCTTCTAAAACCCCTGTTATTACTTCAATTCCCGCATTTTGAAGTTTTTTAATGCCGTTTCCTGATACAATGGGATTTGGGTCAGACATTGCACAGACAACTTTTTTTATCCCGCTTTCTATAATTAAATCCGCACAGGGAGGGGTTTTTCCAAAATGCGAACACGGTTCAAGGTTAACAAAAAGGGTTGAACCTTTTAAATTTTCGGTGCAATTAAGAATTGCATTTCTTTCTGCGTGGTTTCCACCGTATTTTTGATGATATCCTTCCGTTAAAATGTTTCCCCTGTCATCCGTGATAACACACCCTACCATAGGATTTGGAGCAACGGCACCCTGACCTTTTTTTGCAAGGGACAAACATCTTTTCATAATTTTTTCATAAATTTTATTCATAATAATTTACATGGTTTTTAGTGCTTCAAGAAGCTTAATAATTGAAGGATACAAAATAACGATAAACATTGCGGGAAGCAAAAATAAAACCATAGGAATTGTCATTTTGGCGGATGAAGTCTGTACAAGTTCTTCCACCCTCTGTTTTTTTCTGCTCCTTAAAGTATCACAATAAACGGATAGCGGCTGTACAACACCTGTTCCCATAGTTTCGGATTGTATTAAAAGTGCGACAAAAGATTGTAAATCTTTGCAGCGAATTCTTCTTGTAAGGTTTTTTAATGCATCATGACGCGGAATACCGGATGATACGTCCTGAGAAAGCCTTATAAATTCATATCCTATAGTAGGAGAAAATGCCTTAAATTCACGCCCCACACGTTCAATCGCGCTGTCTAAGCCAAGGCCCGCTTCCACACAAACGGAAAGCATATCAATAGCATCAGGGAAATTTTTATTAAAATCCTTTTCCCTTAATTTTATAAGTTTTTTTATTTTCATTTCAGGATATTTATACGCTAAATAAATTGCAACAAAACTTATGCACAGTACAATACTGTTCAATTTATAAATTACAAGAAAGAAAATGCATAGCATAGATACAAACAAAACAACCATAAGCCTTTTGTTTTCAAAATCCAAAATATCATCCTCGGATGACGGGGCGCCGACTCTTACTAAAAGTTCTTTAATTTTATTTTTAACGTTCGCATCTTTAATGTTTCCTGCAGTAAATGGTTTTAATGCTTCAAGAATATTGTCAAGGAATTGTTTTGAACTTGTTTTGTATTTTTTCCCTGCGCTTTTTAATCTTGTTTTTAAGAAGCTGTCTTCTTTTTCAAGAATAACAAAAGTTATATATGCTGCCCAGAGAGCTAATATTAAAGGTATTGCAATATAATTCATTTAATTTTTCCTATATCTCTATTGAAAGAATTTTTATTATGCTGTAAATTCCTAAAATTACCATGCCTGCCGCAATTGCAAGAGCTATATTTCCCTGCTGTGTATGCAAAAGAGGATCCATATACCCGGGGGATATAAAAAATAAAATAATCGCAATTAAAGGCGGAACAAGAGTTAAAATTATCCCCGAAAATTTTGACTGGGCAGTTTGCGCTTTTAGCTGCCCGAGCATTTTAAACCGCTCTCTTATCGTAACGGAAAGTCCGTCCAAAATTCTTGCAAGATTTCCGCCTACTTCTCTTTGCAGCAGCACCGCCGTTGTAAAAAATTTTAAATCCATACTGAACGGCATGGTTTTTGTTAAAGACATAATGGCATCTTTTGTATCAATACCGAAAGCTATTTCATCCACCGTATTTTTAAAAACCTGATTGATAGGTGAAGGCATTTCTTTGACTATTACATCAAATGCACTGTATAAAGAATGTCCCGCTCTTAAAGAACTTGATAACAAATCAAGAGCTTCGGGGAATTGTTGTGTAAAAAGATTTGTCCGCTTCATTATTAAAAATTTCACAACAACAAAAGGAATACTTGCGGCAAAAATACCCGGTAAAATGCAGTACGGAGTTGTAAAAGCCGCTATTAAAAAGAAAGGAAATGCACATAATGCCGAAATTAAAATAAATACATCCACCTGGATATCAAGCCCTGCATAGTAAAGCTGGTCTTTTAAAAATTCTGCGGGCTTAAAGTTTTTTAAATATTTTCCTAAGAAACCGAATTTAAAATCATTTCCGATTGTAATAAAATCCGAAATTATTGCACTGTCTTGCGCTCCGCCGCTTTTTTTAATATTTTCAAGACGCTTTTCTATTTCAGGTGCCCTTGGAATGCGCACTTTATATAAATTTGCAACAAATACAAAGCATAAAAAGCCGAGTACGATTGAAACCAGCAAGGGCATTATCATCTTTTAAGCCTTTTTAATATATCAAGATCCGCATGGGTCATTTTCTTTTGCTGTGCTTCGGCAGCACGGAGTCTCGGGTTAATTTCTTCATTTTGAAGGGTGTTTGCCTGAGTATTTCTTGTTAAATAGGTATGGCGGTGGTTTTTATCAAAATACTGGTTATTAATTTCCATCCCTCTTGTTCTGATTTTTTCTATAAATTTGGGACGCACACCCGTTGAAACATGCATACCCATAACCACTTTATTCCCCATGCCGGTTTGTTCCCACTTAAAAATATCCTGCATGGAAATGGTGTTTTCTTCCATACCTACAATTTCAGAAACCTTTGTAACTTTTCTGGAACCGTCCTGCAATCTTGAAACCTGGATAATAATATTTATGGCAGAAGCAATCTGGTTTTTAATATTGCGTTCGGGCAAATCAATTCCAGAATACATAACCATTGTTTCAAGACGGGAGAGCGCATCACGCGGAGAATTGGCATGAAGCGTTGTTAAAGAACCGTCATGACCTGTATTCATAGCTTGAAGCATATCAAGTGTTTCGGCTCCGCGGCACTCACCGATGATAATTCTATCGGGGCGCATACGCAATGTATTTATAACTAAATCCCTTGCCGTTATTGCACCTTCACCTTCAATGTTTGCAGGACGGGTTTCAAGCCTTACGATGTGCTCCTGCTGCAAAGAAAGTTCGGCAGAATCTTCAATCGTGATAATTCTTTCTCCCGGAGGAATTTTAGCTGATAAACTGTTTAGAAGGGTGGTTTTTCCCGCACCTGTTCCGCCTGATATTACAATATTGCAGCGTGCGGCAACGGCAGCTTCCAGCACCTCCGCCATTTCTTTACTGATTGAGCCCCATTTTAAAAGGCTTTCCATGGTGCCTGCATCTGCTTTAAATCTTCTTATTGAAAGAGAAGGCCCGTCCAGCGCAAGGGGCGGAATTATTGCATTAACACGGGAGCCGTCAGCAAGTCTTGCATCTACCATCGGAGATTTTTCATCAATTCTTCTTCCGATTTTACTTACAATTCTTTCAATAATATTTTTGAGGTGGTTATTATCTTTAAAAACTATGGAAGTTTTGTAAAGTTTGCCGTTTTTTTCAACGTAGATATTTTTTGCCCCGTTAACAAGAATATCACTTATTGTGGGGTCTTCCAAAAGCGGGTCTAACGGTCCGAAGCCCTTTGCTTCCTGAATAATTTCTTTTATTAATTTATCGCGTTCGGTTTTATTTAAAGGAACGGAGCGAAAATTTGTATTCAGCTGACCCTCTATAAACTGGCGGATAAGGTCTTTTTGTTCATTATCACTATATGTTGACCAGCTCGGGGTAGAATTTACTTTTTCGATTAAAAGAGAATGCAGTTTTTCCTTTAATGATGAAAACTCTTCACTTAAAGGCTCAATATTGGAAATGGCATTGTTGTCGCTTTTTTTGGCTGTTTGATTTTGATTATTTTGTGTGGAATTTAATCTATCTTTGAGTGACAATTAACTATTCTCCTTTTTTCTTAAAAATGTCCAGAAGGTTAAAGCTTTTTTCACGCTTCTGCGGTTTTTGAGTATTTGTGTATGTAAAATTATCTGATAACAGTGCCGCAAGTTCTTTAAAACTTTTTGCAATATTTGAGTGCGGATTAATTTCACAAACAGGCAAACCTTTATTTATGGCATTTATTATGGTGAAATAGTTATTCGGTATCTTGAAATACACAGGATGACCGAGAACATCTTCAACATCTTCCACCTTAATTTCATCATTTTCCATATAACGGTTTACAATGATTTTAATTTTGTCTTTTGTGTAACCGAGGCGTTTAAACAAATCAAAACATCTCTGGCAGTTTCGAACAGAGGGAAGATTTATAATCGAAATTAAAAGTACAAGGTCTGAATTATCAAGAGCAGTGATTGTTTTGCTGTCAAAACTTGCTGTTGTATCAATAATAATGTATGAAAATACGTTTCTTAAAACATTTATCAGGGTTGTAATATTTTCTGATGTAATAACTTCCGCCTGCTCTAAATCAGGAGGGTCTGCAAGCACGTAAAGGCTTGAATTTCCGTATTTTTCAAGGGTAGATAACAAAAAGCCTTCATCAATGCGTTCTAAATTATTAATCACATATGATGTATCAAAAGAAGGATTTAAATCCAAAAATGTTGTTATATCGCCCATCTGCATATTTAAATCAACAAGGGCAACACGTTCTTTTGTCATATTTGCAAGTTCAACCGCAAGGTTTGTCGCAATTGCGGTTTTGCCTATGCCGCCTTTATTGGAAAATGTCGTAATAACTTTACATTTTGTTGTATCGTTAATATTTCCGAGAATTAAATCTTTTAATTTTTCAACAGCTTGAATAAAATCATTTTCGATTAAAGGTTTTGTAAGAAATTCTCTTGCGCCTGCTCTTAGTGCTTTTATAACGGTTTCAGGGCTCATATCATAAGAAAGAACAATGATTTTTGAATTTTTCAGGGAATTTGATATTTTAACAATAATATCAAGCGCCATCTGGGTTTTTTGGGAAATGTCCACAATAATTAAATGGGGTCTGCTTTCCGTTATAAAATTCATTGCGGTAAGAACATCGTTAAATTCTTGAGTTACGTTTATATCCTCAATTCGGGCAAGATAATTTAAAATAATCTCTCTTGAATTATTTTCAGGATCTATTATAACGGTATCTATCTTTATTCCCATGGTTTTCACCTTAAATATTGTCTATTTGTGTCATATTGTCTACAATCTTGGGCGTAATAAATATGACAAGCTCTGAATCATTTGTAACATCATTTGAATTTCTAAACAATACACCCAACACAGGAATATTCCCGAGAAGCGGCACCTGAGTTTTGTTTTTTGAAGTATTATTTGTTAAAAGCCCGGCGATTACAAGGGTTTCACCATCCATAAGTTCAACCGTGGTGTCTACTTTTCTTGTTTTAAACCCGGGCACCTGTGCAAATACATTATTTGCACCGGAACCTATTACAATACCCGCAGAACGGTCTATTTCAGATACTTCAGGACTTAATTTTAATCTTACTCTGCCTGTTTTTTCCATAATTTCAGGTTTAAATTTTAAAATAACTCCCGTTTCTTTCAGTGTGTATGAAATATTTCCGCTTTCATCAATTTCTGACGGAATAGGAACTTCATTACCCACATTAAATCTTGCTTCTTCATTGTTTACGGCTAAAAGCTTTGGTTCGGCCAGAATTTTTATGTTGCCTTTTTGTTCTGACGCCTGTATTGCCATAGAAATTTTACTGCTTCTGTCAAACAGATAATAACTCAAGCCGCTGCTTGAAAACACCTGACTTATACCCGTTTTACCTGGGTTGGCATTTATCATATTGGAAAGAGCCTCGTTTACAACGCCCGATGTGTTGCCAAGTCCTAATTCAACCCCCAAATCTCTTGTGAAGTTTTTAGAGGCTTCCGTCACGCGTACTTCCAATAATACCTGCTTTGTAGGGCTTTCGGTTAAATCGGTCAAATTAACTTCATATGCTTTTGCAAGATTTTGGATTTGTTCTCTGATTGAAGCAGAGCTTATAAAACCGCTCATAACAGCGCCGCTGTTATTAAAAATTATTGTTATGTCTTCATTGGGAGCTATCATATTTACTGCTTCAAGAAAACTGTCGGCATCCTGCTGCACAATCAGGTTATAAAATACGGGGGAAGCCGAATTCTTTCCCCAGAAAATCAAACTTGTAGAGCCTGTTTTTTTACCGTTAACAATCAGCTGCTGCGGAGAAACTACAACAACATCCGCAATATTCGGGTCTGCAATAGAAACTCTTTTAATACCCGTATCAAAATTTAAAATCTGGGATTTACCAACCATACCGTAAAGTTTTTTGTTGTTATCGGATATGGTATTTTGCGAAGGCTGTTGTTTTGTCTTGCTTGAATTTACAATCGGAATATCACCTATCATAGCACTTGAATCAACATCCCGAAATTGAGCAAAAACATTCTGCACCTGCATCATCAAAAATATTAAAATTATAGATTTAAGAATACTTTTCATTTTAAAAATCCATTGTTTTTACTACGCTGCCCTGAATAACTTCAACCGTTTCAACATTTCTTCGCTGTACGGTATTTACCGCAGGTACCGTATATGCCTGCTCCACAGGTTCATTTACGGTTTCATTTGCTTTTGCTTCTTTTTCAAGTTCTTCGTTTGTAACTACGTATGAAGAATACTTAAAAGGGTCATAAGAAAAAGAGTATTCCGTTTCGTCATTTGAATTTTTTTGAACGGGAATAAGCTTATCAATGGTCATACCGTTGATAAACGGCCCCACATCTTCTTCTTTTATTTCAAAAATAATAAGTTTGTTTGCTTTGTTTGTTGTATCCGCAACTTTTAAAACCCTGATATTTGATGCTTGAAAAGTACTCTGTGCCGTATAAACATCAAGATAAGTGTTATCTTTTACAAATGGCGGGATTTTATTTGCGGCAACAGTTGCGGCAACCGCTCTAAACCCGGGTTTTGGTTCATCTCCGTTTGTTGGATTTTTTTGTTCGGCAACATCTTTTAAAATAACAGGACGGCCTTTTTTTGTTTCGGCGGATGTTTTAGCGCCTATTGCAAGCTTGCTGCTTGTACAGGCTCCGTTTATCTTCATTTCAAGATATTTCATTTCAATGTCATCTTCCGTGATGACATAATCTTTCGGTAAATCCCTTTTTGCAACCACGTAAAAAGTCGTGCTTTCTGGGTTCATTGCATACGCTTCGGCGCTTTCCGTTAATTTTTTAACAAGTTCTTCCTGTTTAATGTTTTTTTCATACTGCTCAACAATAAAAAGGTAGGTTATTATAAAAATTGCAAGACCGACCAAAACTGATATAATTAACTGGTTTTTATTCTTCTTAATACTCATAAACTTGAATCACATTTCCTGCAAGAATATTCTACTACATTTTGTTGTGTAAGGAAAATGATTAAGTAATTTGAAGCAAAATAAGCATTTTTAATTATATTTATTATTTTATTCGGGGAAATGTTTTTCCAGAAGGCTTAACAATTCTTTAACCGCAGTTTGTGCAAAATCTTTTTTAATTGCTTTTCTTGTTTTAAACCTTGAATTGTATTTAACCGTTTTTACGATATTTTCCTTTTTTATTCCAAGACCTATATAAACGGTTCCCATAGGATTATTTTCATCGTCCGAAACACCGGCATATCCTGTGGTTGCAATAGTGCAATCAGCATATTGAAATAATCCCGATGCCATCTCATATGCGGTTTCCTTGCTCACAACACCGTATTTTTCTATAGTATTGTGTTTAACATTTAAAAATCTTTCTTTTGCAAAAGGGGCATAAGTTACAAAATTTTGTTCAATAAACTGCGATGCTCCGTCCACATCCGTAAGAAAAGAGCTTATAAGCCCGCCCGTGCAAGATTCTGCGGTTGATAATTTAAGATTATTTTTTAATAAAATATCTTTTAATTTATATAAAACTTTCTTCATAAATTTAATAGACAGGAACATCCAAAGGTTCAAGAAGCATAATACCGAATTTCTGCCCCTTTGTAATAACCGTGGTTTTACCTTTTCTGAAAAGATTGGCAACGCTGTCATAAACAAGATATCCGCCGCCCGCAACGGTTCCTCCGACCGCAGCAAAAGGGGTTACCAAATATTTACCGCCTTTAAACAGTTCCTCGCCTGAATTTACACCCCAGTTAACACTTTTTTTGATTATTCCGCCTGATGTATCAGCGCCTTCAAGAAAAGCTTCTTTGTATCCGCCGCCGCCTATACCGCCGTCATCCGTTAATTTGAGGTTAGAACTTATGCCTGCTCTTATAGGAAGCTGTTTGCCGTTCGGTGCAACCACATGATCAAAATTTAAATAAAGAACGGCAGATTTTGATAATCTTTTTTTGCGGATTACGTTAGCCGTATTTCCTCTGACTATTGTTCCTTTCGGAAGAACAACGGAACCGTCCGTGTATATATCCTGCGTCAGATATGCGCTGAACATATCTCCTTTACGCAGTGTTTCCGTTGTAACGGTATTTGCCGCCTCAAGCTGCAGCTTTGTTCCTGCGGGTATTCTTTTTGTCTGAGCATCGGCTTTAATTTGATAAGCAAAAGAAGCCTCCGTATAAAATACTGCACACAGCAAAAAAGCAAACAATATAATTATTTTTTTCATTTAAAAATTCCTCTGATTTTATTTAAGGTCGCTGATATAAATTTTTCCGAATTTTGCGGATAAATCATCAATGTGGTGAACTATGTAATAATAATTCTCTAAATCTTTTTCTCCTAAATCAACCATAGCGCCCCAATCGGCTCTGCCATGATGCGCCGCTATCATTTTTGCAATTTGGGGCTGGTTATTTGACATGCAAAGCGTAAAACCGTATTGCGAGTGGCTTATCCAGTCTTTTTTAAATTCTTCATTGTATTCAACAAATCCTGTTTCAAAATCAATTTTATATTCAAAGATTTTTCCTATGTCATGCAGAATACACGCGGCAAAAAGGATGTCTTTATTGATTTTTTTAAACATAACGGGATAAACACTCTTTGCAAATTCAACACATTCATAAATATGCTGGATTAATCCGCCTAAATAGTTATGGTGCATTGCTTTTGCCGCAGGAGAAATTTTAATTAATTCTTTATTTTCTAAAAGCGTGTTTTTAACGAATTTTTTCAATTCTTCATTTTTGAATTCTTCAACGGTGTTTAAAATGCTTTCAAAGCGCTCTTCCCTTGTATTTTCATCTAACCCTAAAGCCGCTTCCTTAATAAGCTCCATATTGCTTACAAGGCAGTTGTTAAATTTTTCGTTAAAACTTGCACCCGTGATTTTTACAACATTTCCTGTTCTAAAAAGTTTCGGGTCTAATCTGTTCAGGGTTTCTTCCCATAAAATACAATTCAGAACCGAATTTTCACCGATATTTCTTAATTGAAGCTTGCCCATTTTTGTGCCGGCTTTAGTATCACCGACACTGTATGCCATTACTTCATAATCTGCATTTAAATCAACCATTCAACAATTCTATGATAATTTTTACGATTTGTAAAGATACAATTTAGGGGTTTTGGGTGCTGTCCCATGGGGTATGCAGTTTAAAATTCGGGTACTCTTTTTCTTTACTGCCCGTAAGTTTATCAAGGGTCTGGTTGTTAATTTCTCCCCCGATTAACATAATGATTGAAGTGTAATAAAGCCATACCATTAAGATTGCAAAAGTCCCGATTGTTCCGTATACCTTGTTGTATGTACCAAGTTCATTTACATACAATGAAAACAACCAGCTTCCCAAAAGCCAGAATATACAGAAAAATAATGCACCCGGAACTATGCTTTTTCTTTTAAGGGAAAAATCTCTTGCAGGAAGCACATAATAGTTAACCATTGCAAGAACAAACAGCAGAATAAATGCAACCGGCCATCTTAAAATTAAAACCGTATTAATAATTCCGTCAGGAAGATGAAGGTATGGAGAAATGACGTATAAAATTACTTTACCGAAGATAATAAGGTTAATCGAAATAAAAAGAAAAAACGTGTTTACAAAAACCATTAAAACCGATAAAAGCCGAACATGAATAAATGTGCGGTTTTCCTGAATTTTATTGGCCCTGTTTAAGCCCTTAATAATAACGGCAATAGCATTTGACGCAAGAAATAATGTTACAAAAAAGCCTGCAATACCGATTAATCCGCCATTTTGGAACAAGGTAACTTCTTTTAAGACAGAATTTATTAATTTTATAACATCAACGGGGGCAATGGCAGAAAGAGCTGCCAGTAATTTCGCCATAAAAAATTGCTTGCCGAGCCAGCCAAATACCGCGGTTAAAAAGAGCATGAAAGGAAAAATGCCTATAACAAGCATATATGCCATCTCCGCTGCAGCATTGGGAAAATCTTCATGGATTATACTGTCTACAAGGTTTAAAAAATATTCTTTTATAAGTTTAAACATTTTTCAATCTCACATACAAGAAGTTCATATGCCGCATTTAAAGGTCTTCTGATTGTACAGCCCGCAGCATGGATATGACCTCCTCCGTTGAATTTTTTTACAATTTCACACACATCAACATTATCGCTTCTTAAGCTTACTTTTGTTGTTTGATTATTGCTTTCTTTTAAAACTGCTGAAATTTCAACCGTTTTAATTGTTCTCAAAGTTTCTGCTATACCTTCGGTATATTCATTGCTTGCACTAAATTTTTTGAAATCATTTTCATCAATAAGAGCAATTGCAACCGTATTATTAAAAAGAAATTTGGCTTTTGAAATGATTGAAGCTTGGAAAAGCACCATATTTTTTGCTTTTTTGTTATAGCATTTTTTTGTAATATCAGCATTATCTACGCCGAGTTTTATTAAATCGGCGGCAATTTCCAGCGTTTCGGGCTTTGTATTTTCGTAGCGGAAGCCTCCCGTATCGGTTAAAATTGAAACATAAAGACAATCCGCCATATCTTTTGTGATTTTGACATTGCGGCTTTTAAAAATATTATATAAAACTTCACCGGCGCTTGAAGCATCCCCTATAACATAATTTAGCTTTGCATAGCCGTTGTTTGTTTTATGATGGTCAATATTAATTGTCATCGGGGCATTATCAAATACTTGCCTTGCAGAATCCACTATTCTGTCTATAGAGGCAACATCTACAGATATAACCAGATCATAGATATTTTGTACATTATCAAGGTTCTTGCTTAAATTTATTTCAGGCAAAAATTTATAGGTTTCGGGCACCCCTGCGGCTTTAGATGTTTGAACAAGAGTATCCGCCTTATTTCCTATAAATAATTTCAGCGCACACATTGTCCCCAGCGTATCCCCGTCAGGGTTAACATGGGATATAATAAGGATTTTTTCAGCCCTTTTTATTTCATCAAATATTTTATCTATAGTATTTTCCATTAATCTTTAGAATACCATAAATATTTTTGATACAAAGGTTTATTTAAATATTATTAAAATCTTACGGGATACGGGCTTCCGTCACAGTTTGAATAGCATACATCCCAGCTGTTCCGTGTAATTTTTGCAGCACATGTTGTACCGGTTGAACCTGTCGTGCAGTTTTCTTCAATAAAATCATCTCCCTCATTCACACCATAAGGAAGTACGGAACCTGAAAAGTAAAGTCCGTAATAAAATATATCTTTTCCAACCATATTGGGCTTTTTACTGCCGTTTACATCCACCATAAATACACCGCAGAGTGCTTTTGGATTGCCGCCCCAGTTGCAGTCGCTTCCGGTGGGCTTATCAACAGTATCATCATCTTCATCATTATCTCCGCCGCCCGTTAAGAAAGTATTAGCATCGGTAAACGCAACAAGAGAACCGTCATTTAAAAGAACTCGCGCTTTTGCTTTAAACATAGCTTCTGTATTTTGATCGGCATTTTCGGGCGGAAGCCCTTTTACGGGATAAGAACAATACCTGCTTGGATTAACTTCTCCACTACAAATATATCCCACATTTAATCTTGGCATTATGGTATTTTGCAGTATGTTCATAATGCCCGATTCGGTCTGCCATGTCCAGACATTAATGGTACCGCTTGTTATTGTTGAATTATATATGGCTTGATTAAGCGTGGCTGCTGTTTTTTTTAATTGTTCAATTGTATGTTTTTTGTTTGTCTGATGTATCATCGTAGGAATAGTTGTTGCAGCAATAACTCCAATAACCGCAAGGGTTAAAAATACCTCAACAAGTGTAAAACCTTTTTTCATTATTTCTAATCTCACAATTTCCGATTCTAACAAATTACAATTTTATTTAACCATATTTTTTTACATTTTAAAAGCGGTTAAATGATTGAGATATTTTAAAAATTTATATGTAAAATTCTGTTTTCGGTATTGTTTTCAAAATATTTCTTGTTTTCTACGGTTTTATAAAAATTTTCTTCTAAATCATAAATATCGCTTGAGGTTAATTTGTTATTTAAATTTTTAAGAATTTTTTCAGCTTTTTTGTATTGGTTAAGATTCATTAAAATATCTATCTTTAATCTGTAACATTCAGATAAAAATTCAGCATTTCGTATTTTTCCGTTTAAAATTTTATCTATTATTTCCAGAGCTTTTTTGTATTCATCCAAAAGATTATATGTTTTTGCTTCAAAGAAAAATCCCGCAGGGTTTTCGGGGTTTATTTTACATGCTTTTTTAAAATTTTTAAGCGCACCTTCAAAATTTCTTTTTCCAAGAAGAATTTCTCCTTTGAGCATAAGGCTTTTAAAATGGTTTTTGTTGTCTTTTAGTGCCTGATTTATATATTTGTATGCAAGTTTTGGGTTATTTTCATAGTGAAAATAATCAAAAGCAAGTCTGTAATATTTTTCTGCCCCAAAATAGACAATGTTCATGTTTAAATTTTCTACCCTGAATAATACGATTTTTATTCTACATATGTTTTTAATTTCGGGCATGAATATTTTTTATGAAATCTGAAAAATCATGTGTATTAAGTCATTTTAGGTATTTTTAATTTATTAATATTCTTTAACAAAAATTATTAACAAAAGGGTTTTTAAAAATGGTTTTTGCTATAATGTCATAAATTACTTATTTTAAAACTTGGGGAGGCAAAACGAGTGAATACTCTGAAAGAAAACACGGAAATTAAACTATCTGAAAACGCAAAAAAAGTATTGGAAAAAAGATATTTAAAAAGAGATATCAAAGGAAATGTAACGGAAACACCGAAAGAATTATTTGAACGTGTAGCATTTACTATTGCTGATGCCGATAAAACATTCGGGGTTGATGAATCCGAAATTCAAAAAACAAGAAAACAATTCTTTGATATGATTGCCGATGCTTATTTTATGCCGAATTCCCCTACATTAATGAATGCAGGAAGAGAACTGGGACAATTGAGCGCATGTTTTGTTCTTCCTGTGGAAGACAGTCTTGAAGGAATTTTCGAAACCATTAAAAATACTGCTTTAATTCATAAATCAGGCGGCGGTACTGGTTTTTCTTTTTCAAGATTAAGACCTAAAAACGATGTGGTTCATTCAACAATGGGCGTATCATCAGGGCCTGTAAGCTTTATGGAAGTATTTAACGCTGCAACGGAAGCCGTTAAACAGGGCGGAACAAGACGCGGCGCCAATATGGGTATCTTAAGAATAGACCATCCCGATATTTTAGAATTTATTAATTGTAAAAGCGATTTAACAAAATTAAACAATTTTAATATTTCCGTTGCCATAACCGATAAATTTATGGATGCGCTTGAACGTGATGATTATTACGAATTAATTCATCCGAATACAAAACAGCCCGTTCAAAAATTAAAAGCAAGAGAAATTTTTGATTTAATAGTTAAAGGAGCTTGGAGTTCAGGCGAACCGGGCGTAATTTTCATTGATAAAATGAATAAAGATAACCCGACACCCTTAATCGGCGACATTGAATCCACAAACCCCTGCGGAGAGGTTCCGCTTCTTCCTTACGAAGCTTGTAACCTCGGTTCAATTAACCTTGGCAAAATGGTTGAAACTGATAATGCCGGCAATCCTTCAATTAATTGGGATAAACTGGCCGAAATTTCAAGACTTTCAATTCACTTCCTTGATAATGTTATTGTCGCAAACAACTATCCGCTTCCAAGAATTGCACAAATGGTTCAGGATAACAGAAAAATCGGTCTCGGCGTTATGGGCTGGGCTGATATGCTAATGAAGATGGGCGTTTCTTACAATTCTGAAGAAGGCTGCAAGCTTGGCAGACAGGTGATGGAATTTATTGATTACCATTCTAAGGTTGAAAGTATTGAATTGTCTAAAAAACGCGGCAAATTCAACAATTTTGCAGGCTCTGTATATGATAGAGGGAATTATTTATCAGAAAAATATAAAGGAAAATCAGCAGGTTTAATCACGGATGAAATGTGGGCAGAACTTGATACCGAAATTGCAAATTACGGTATCAGAAACGCAACCACAACCTGTATCGCTCCCACAGGTACAATTTCAATGATAGCAGGTGCTTCAGGCGGCGTTGAGCCTTTATTCGGGCTTGTTTTCAAAAGAAACATTATGGATAACACCGAAATGTATGAAGTTAACCCTAATTTCAAAAATTATGCAATTGAAAAAGGCATTTATTCTGATGAACTTATGGGTGAAATTTCAAAAACAGGTTCTGTTGCTCATATTGACGGTATTGATGAAAAAACAAAAGAAATTTTTGTCACAGCACATGATATTTCACC
>CAJULX010000025.1 GCA_910587245.1 Candidatus Gastranaerophilales bacterium | reverse complement strand
GTATGTATGCTCTCCACGCGGTTATGAACAAAAAAGACCTGCCCGTCGCGCTGCAGTTCGTGGTTTACGGCGTTCTTTAAAAATGCCTCGTTAAATTCTCCGACGTATGTTTTCACAGGAAGCCTGTTTTTAGGGGCTGTATTGATTAAACTCATATTTTTCAACCCGGATAGAGCCATATTAAGGGTTCTCGGGATTGGAGTAGCTGACATTGCAAGTATATCAATATTTTCACGGAAACGTTTCAGCTTTTCCTTATGTGCCACACCGAATTTATGCTCCTCATCAATCACAAGAAGCCCCAAACTCTTAAATTCACGGTCAAAAAGCAGGCTGTGCGTACCTATTACAACATCACAAACCCCGCTTTTCAGCTCCTCTATTGTTTTTTTACGCTCTTTAGGGCTTTTAAACCTTGATAAAAGCTGAACATTCACCGAGAAGGGTTTAAATCTTTCCGCTATTGTCTGGTAATGCTGGAGCGCCAAAATAGTCGTAGGGGCAATAAGGGCAGCTTGTTTACCGGACATAACAGCCTTAAATATAGCACGCGTCGCAACTTCCGTCTTTCCAAAACCCACATCCGCACATATAAGCCTGTCCATCGGGCGCTCATTTTCCATGTCATTTTTTACATCGATGATAGCCTGCATCTGGTCAGGGGTTTCGGTAAATTCAAAAGCATCTTCCATTTCATACTGCCAGGTGGTATCAGGCTCAAACGCAATCCCTGTACTCATCTCACGCTTAGCATAAAGTTTTAATAAATCGTATGCAATTTCCTTTACTTCGCCTTTTGCTTTATTTTTTGTATTCTCCCATGCGGCACCGCCCATTTTAGAAAGTTTCGGCTTAGCATGCCCCCCGCCCCTGTAGCGATAGAGAAGATTTATCTGTTCTGCGGGCATAAAAAGTTTATCGCCGCCCTGAAATTCAATTTCAAGATAATCTTTGAGAGCACCGTCCATCTCTTCCTTGCGCAAACCCTTAAAAATTCCGATACCGTGGATTGAATGAACCACAAATTCATTTTCCATAATATCATTGATTGAATCGATATAATCCTGAGATTGCTTATTTGATGAGTATTTTCTGGTGGTAATATCTTTTGAGCGTTTATTAAATAATTCTTTATCCGAAAGAAATATTATTTTATTAAGTTTATTATCAACTAAAATGCTTACATTATCTATAATTCCGCCGCCCGATGTTAACGGCGGGAGCATAAAAATATTTTCATTAAAAATTTCAAATTCTTTTAAAATTTCATTAAATCTTTTGGGGTAATTTGTGCAAATAAAGAATATAGCACCGTTTTGCAGTTCTTTTTTAATATAATCGGAAATTTCCGCGCCGGAGGATGAAAAAAACGGAGGGAGAGCCGATTCAAGCTCTATAAGTTTATCGGCAAATGTATCATCCGAAATACTTTCCATTCCAAGGTCATCACCGTTAAAATTTTCCAAAAACGTGTCAAAACCTATAATTTTAAACTTTTTAATTTCTTTTTGGAATTCTTCATAGGTTATATGATTTTTAGCATTTAAGGGCAGTTTTAAATTGGAATCTATATTGCTTTTATAGGATGAAACCATCTCCTCATCAAGGTTTTCATATTTTGCATTAATCTGGGTTATATCATCAAAAATTAAGATAAAATCGGAGAAAAAATCCAGAGAACTCACCAAATCTTTATTTAAATAATTTTGAAAATATTCTATACCTTCAAAATAACCGCCGTTATCAATTTTTTCAACGGTTTCACCGTATAAAAGCCTGAATATCTCGCTTTCTCCCGTAATTTTTTCAAGTTCCTCAACTTCATTAAAAAGTTTATTTTTAAAGGCTTTTTTGTTTTCTTCCGTAAGCAAAAATTTATGCAAAGGGTAAACCCTTATTTTATCCAGTTTTTTAAAACTCTTCTGGGTATTGGGGTCAAACATTCTGATATCTTCAACGGTATCAGCGAAAAATTCAATTCTCACAGGACTTGAATAAAGAGTAAAAATATCTAAAATATCACCTTTAATTGAAAATTCGCCTGCATCCATCACCATAGGCACCCTTTTATAGCCAAGGGAGACAAGCTTTTCCGTTATTTTAGAATAATCAATCTCATCATCTTTTTTAATTTCAAAAGAATTTTTATTGTAAAAATTTTTATCGGGAAATTTCTCTAAAAGCGCACGGACAGGCGCCAGCACAATACTATGCTCGCCGCAGGCGGCACCGTTTAAGACATTCACCTGTTCTTCATAAATGTAATAATTCCTATCCACATCTTCATAAGGGTTGATTTCTTGAAAAGGAAGAATTTTTGATTCAAGATTAAAAACGGAATCTAAATCTTTCTGATATTTTAGCGCAGACTGCTCATTCAAAGTAACAAAAAGCACTTTTTTATTAAAAGAATTTGCAATTTTATTTAAAATAAGAAGCCTTAAAGGATTATTCAGCCCGGTTATACTTAATTTTAAGCCTTTTTCTTTTCTTTTTAAAAAAGCGGAAAGCGGCGCCAATTCAGGGATATCAAGATTATTTAATAAATTTGTAAAAGATTCCATAATAAAAAATTATACATTAGCGCACGGTTTCAAGCAAACCTGCACCGATAACCCCTGAAAAATCGCCAAGCTCAGCCTTTTTGAACTGTGTTACGGAAGCGGGCACGGGAAGTGCCTTTGCACGGGCTTTTTTAATGGTGCCGAGGTAAAATTCATCCACACTCTGAATTAAACCGCCGCCCAATATAACAAGCTCGGGGTTATAAAAATTCATAACACTTGCAATGCCGCCTGAAAGATACTCTATGGCTTCATTTACATATTGGGTAACGATTTCATCGCGCGCATCAAGCGATTTTTTAATGTGTTTTGAGCTTATTGAAGATGCGTTTGTAAATTCTGTTATTATTGATTTTCTGCCTTTTTTTACGGCGCCTAAAATTCTTGATTCAATAGCACTTCTTGAAGCGTACGCCTCCAAACAGCCGTGTGCGCCGCATGAACAGGCGCGTCCGTTTAAATCTACAATAATATGACCTATTTCACCGGCAGAACCGCTTGCGCCGAGGTGAATTTTGCCGTCTTTTATGATAGATGAACCGATACCTGTGCCTACGAATATACATACAATATCTTTAAATCCGCGCCCCGCGCCGAATTTCAACTCGCCAAGCGCTGCAACTTCAACATCGTTGCCTGCAAATAAAGGGATATTATATTTTTTTTCAATAAGTTCTTTAACGTTAAAATCCTTGCATTCAAGATTTACGCCGTTTATAAGGATACCGTTTTGTCTATCTACCTGTCCTGCAAGGCCTATGCCGATTGATGAAATTTCAGAAAGCGGAATATTTGAAACATCAAGCACATCGTCAACGGTTTCAAGGATTTTTTCCCCGATTTTTTTATTGCCTTTTTCTTTCTTGGTTTTATTTTTGGCATCATAGAGGACTTTACCCGTTTCTTTTTCGATAAGCCCCGCTAAAATTTTTGTTCCGCCTAAATCTACACCTATTGCATATTTTTTCATAATCCGGTTTCTTTTTGTCGTCAGTCTTCTTTTTTGATGCCGATGCTTTTTAATTTGCTTTCAATGTAGCGCCACCAGTGAAGTTTTTCCCTGTAAAGATATTCATACCCTTCAAAATCGCCGCGGCTGATATCAAGCTGCTGTTTATCGGTGAAGGCTTCAAATTCGCGCTCAAGCTTATGAGTGAATTCTTTTCTGTCGAAATTCGGGTCTTTAATAATTTTAGGCTCGCCGAATTCAAGCAAAACTTCCGGTCTGTCCTGCCTTAAAAAAGTATAATTTACCGCAACGGGAATTAAATTTACGCCGCCAAATTTTTTTGCCGCATTTTTTGCCATATAAGCAAGCCCTGATTGAAAAATTTCAGGCCGATAGTGCGGCGGGCGGATAATCCCCTGAGGGAAAAGCCAGAAAGCTATATCTTTATCTTTCAGGGTGCCTGCTGCATAGCTCAAAGACTGCATAGCACTTTGCGGTGATTTTTTATTAATCGGAAAACAGCCCACGTATTGAAAAATCGGAAATCTGTTCATCTCTTCAATCATAAGACGCATTCTGAATTTACCGGTTTTTCTTAATATAAAATGAATGGTAACATAGCCTATAAGACCGTCCCACCAGTTGGAATGCGGGGCATAAAAAATGGTTGCAAGATTTTTATCTCTTTTCTCAAAATTTTCTAAACCCTTAAACATCAAGGAATAGAACCTGCTTTTTAACATTGAATAAAAAACTCTGTTGCCGACAAAATGCCAGAAAGGATTATTCTTGGCTTCTCTGAATTTTTCTTCCCGATTTCTCATTTTTGTCGGGGGAATTTCACTGTATAAATGTTTCGGTGCAACCATAGTTATAATTTTATTTTAATTTTCACCATGTGTCAAATTTTACCAAAAACGCTTACATTATGCGCTTTAGCTGGCAGTATGCCTTAAAAGACGTGAGTTCTTTTTGAATTATGTAATGATGTTTTGATAAATTCAGGCTGTTTGCAATATTTAAAGCTTTTTCATAGGTTTTAATAGTGTTTTCGGCTACTTCAAGCTTTCTTGATTCTTCAATTGTCGTAATTGAATCCTGCATAATGTTTGCTCTTAACTTATAAAGTTTCATCTGCAGGAATATAAGCTCATTTATATTGGCATCTTGAAAAGCAAGCTCGGAATAAGTTTTAGCGTTATCAAGCTCGCCTTTGTTTAAATATGCTTTTGCAAGAAGGGTTTGGAACAATACTTTAAAGAAAGTTGTGTTTATTTTAACACTTTCGCATATATTTATAGCTTTTTCGCAAATTTCTATACATTTATCCGCGCCGTTTGTAATAAGAGTTGCTTTTGCGCTTATATACCAGGAAATTAAAGCACCGAGGGCAATTTTTTCTTTAGAAAACCAGGTCATTTCTTCCGCACAGATTTCAAGCGATTTAACAGGGTTTCCTTCTTCTAAAAGAACATATGCAAGAAGGGCTTTTATGATATTTTTACTGTAGTTATCCCCGCAATTGTTTGCAAAGGCAACAGCTTCAAACATATCGTCTTTGATTTTTTCATCAAAATCATTTTTTAAGATTTTATTAAATATATCTATGGTGTTCCATTTTGAAACAAGTTTTGAATCGTCAATCGCATATGAAAAATCTTTTACGATTGATTGCAGAATTTCATCAGACAGGGCAAGATACCCTTTTACGGTGTAAGCAAATGCTGTTGCGAGTTTTAAATTTACAACCGTTTTTGTATCCAGGATAATTTTATCTTTGCGTTTTTCTTTAAATACTTCTTTTTCAACTGCATCAATCAATTCAAATACCGCAGGGTTTCCTTGCTGCACAAGGGCTTCAATAAGAATAATATTTGCTTTAATCCAGGAATTATAAACTTCTCTGATATTTGAAAAATCACTTCTTTTAGGGTGTTTTAACCATTCTTGAAGAGGAGGATTGATTTCCGTATTTACAATTGTATTTACTTCTTCAAAATTTCCCGTATGCAAAAGCGCTTCCACTTTTCTTGTTTTAATTAAAGCTCTTTCTACGGCAAATTTAGGTTTATCGAAATATTGAAGAACGGTGTCCGCAGTTTCAATTATGGCAGGATAATTCTGCACAGCCTTTAAACTGTGAATTAAATACCCTGAAAGCTCAATAACTTTTTCTTCTTCGCCTCTGTTTTTAGCGTGAACTAAGGCTGAAGTTAAATAATCAACCGCATCTTTGGGGTTTTTATTGTATGTTAATTTTCCAAGCCTTTCAAAGATATTATTTTTAATATAAAAGGCATTGTTGTGTTTCATTTCTTCAAGGTTTGCAAGGCTCTGTTTCTGGCACATTATATAGAATGCCGTATCGCCTATAAATGAAGCAAGTTTCAGGTTTGATGTCCAAAGTTCAAACGCAAGAGCCTTATCCCCCACAGTCTGCGCCAGAAGCGCACGGATAGCAGGAGAAGATATCGTTCTTTCGCAGGTTTCATTCAAAAGTCTTGCAGCATATGGTTTAAGGTCATTATTATTTTTAGCCTCGGAATAAATATGCGTCCAGATTAAAGAATTTTTAAATTTATAAATATTTTCCGTTTTTTTAATAAAATATCCTGTTTTTTCAAGAGCAGAAGATATTTTTATAAACCCGTCATCAGATAATTCAAAAACGGTTTGTATGATATTTTTTGTAAACCTTCCGCCAAGAAGCGAGGCTGTGGCAAGAAAAGCATAATAGGACGGCAGATTATCCTTTAGAAATCTCAATCTCGAATCTAAAATTTCACCGAGGGTCTGCGGAACAAAATAATTTTCTTCCCTGATATCATATACAAATTCTTTATCCTTTAAATATATTTTTTTAGTTTCAAGAAAGTGCTCAATTACCTGTTCTATATAGGCGAAATTCCCTTGAGAATTTAAAATTATCTGGTTTGAAATTTTAGCGGGCAAAACCTCAAATGACCCGAGCCTTAATTTTATATACTCTTTAATATCATCAATTTCATTTGAAGCAAGATTAATATTTAAGCAGGCATTTTTTGATAATTTATCGGAATTAATATACATGCTTAAAGAATGCTGATTTCTGTATGTGAGAAGGAATTTTGCACCGTCCGTAAAGAAATCTTTATTTGTTAAATATTTTAAAAATTCAAATGAGGTTTCATCAATCAAATCAAAATCATCAACGATTAAAACAAGTTTTGATTCGCCGCGAAGCGCTTCAAGAACATCTTTAATATCTGAAAATGTTTTTTGTTTATTTGTTAAGATATTTTCGTAAAAATCTTCTCCCACAGGATATACAAGGTTTATCAACACTTCAATTTTTTTCGGGTCGAAGCCTTCTTTTTCATTCATGAATGAAAGGTGTTTTTGAAGAGTATTTCTTAATTCTTTTACCCTTTTTTCATATTTTGAAGGTACAAAAGAAAGATTAAAAAGCGATAATAAAATATCCTGCAAAAGCCCCAGAGGTGTAATTTGCGTAAGCGCGCTGCACTGCCCTTTTAAAACAAGAACATTAGAATCTTCAAGTTTTTTATAGAGTTTTTCTAAAAGATAGCTCTTTCCCGCTCCGCGCGGAGCATTAACGGAAATTCCTTTTACTTCGTTTGAAGAATCGCAGATGGTATCGTAAATCAATTCAAGCGCAACATCTTCTTTAACACTTTTTGATTGGGTAAATTCGGGCTTTTGGTCTAAAAATACCATTTTATAAGAATCGGGTGATATTTTAATCAAAGGAATAACATCCGATAATATTTTATAAGCGCCTTCCGAGGTTATAATATCTTTTTCAATACCGTATTCAAGCTGTTTTACGGGCGCATTTGGTTTAATCTCACCTTCTGCAAGCACTGCAAATTTAAACGATATATCGGCACCTAAAGTTTCATTTAATATCGAATTAAATTTTGAAAATTCTTCAGAGAATTTATTTATTTTTTCAAGAAAACTGATTTTTTTAGAATAATTAATTTTAAAGCTGACAACATTATCCTTTATAAAATCGGGCGTGACATTGAATGCAAGTTTGATTGCCGTTTTTATATTAAGAATTACTTTTTGTTTAAATTCTTCATCTTTATATTTTTCAAAAACATTTTTCAGCGTTATAAAATCAATATAAACACTTAACCTTACGGGGGCTTGAGTCTTAGGAACAGACTTTTGCTCATTTACTTCTTCTTTTTCTTTCTCCTTTTCAGGGGGCAGATTAATATTCTGCAAAGCTTCTTCATCTTCTTTAAAGTGATGGAAGCATTTTCTGCAGTGAGAACTTGAAACATAGTTTGCACAGTTGCATTCAGGGCAGAATTTTACAAAAACAAACCCGCATTTTTTACAGGAAGAACTGCCGATTTTTATCTGGCTTTTACATCTGGGGCATTCAAAAACAAGCCTTAACTTGCAATTAGGGCATACAGTGTCTTTTGGATTAAGTTCTGTTTTACATTTAGGACAGTTCACTTCTTTTTGTCTTCCGTTTAACTGGAAAAGAATATATTTACAAATTAGCTATATTGTAACATTTCTTATTATATTATAATCCTGAATTTTAATCCAGCAGAATTGAGGCAATATACATCGTATAGGCTAGTTTATTACCAAAAAATACTTTAATTTAAGCAAATAAACTCTTTAAAAAAAATTAAAAAAGTGCTAAATTTAAGCTATGAATTTAGGAGTAAATATTGACCATGTTGCAACTTTAAGAAACGCAAGAGGCGGAATTGAACCTTGTGTGCTTGAAGCTGCACTAATCTGCGAAATGGCGGGTGCTTCTGCTATTACCGTACACTTAAGAGAAGACAGACGTCATATCAAAGATGACGATGTCATTAATTTAAAGAAGAATTTAAAAGCAAAAATAAATCTTGAAATGGCGGCAACCGATGAAATGCAAAAAATTGCGACGGATTTATGCCCTTATTCATGCTGTATAGTTCCTGAAAAAAGACAGGAACTTACAACGGAAGGCGGCTTAAATGTTGTTCAAAACAAAGCAAGAATTAAAGAATTAATTAATGCACTGCATTCAAAAAATATTGTGGTAAGTCTTTTTATAGACCCTGATATGGAACAGGTTAAAACATCGGCGGAAATTGGCGCAGATTATATTGAACTGCACACGGGTGCTTTTTCAAACGCATTTAAAACAGAAAATGAAATTGTTGAATTTAATAAATTAAAAGAAGCGGCACATTATGCCCAAAGTCTTGGTTTAAAAGTAAATGCAGGACACGGGCTTAATTATGAAAATGTTTCTTTAATGAATAAAATTGATGGGTTGTGCGAATTAAACATAGGACATTCAATTATTTCCCGTGCCGTGTTTGTGGGCTTAGAAACAGCAGTACGCGAGATGATTGAGCTTATTTAGTTTTTTAAAGAAATATTTAAAGGCATGCTTTTTTAACAAAAGGCATGCCAAATTTTTACTACACATGTCATGAAAACCGAAAAAATACACTATTTATTAAGTAATATTAAGAAAGTTAAAAAAGCCGAAATCATGTCAGAGCCCATGTTTTGACATGATGATTTATGCAACAAATAGTTTACTCATTTAAATGTTGTCACAAATACACCTCACATTTTATAATTAATTCATAAAGTTTGGAGGTAGAAACTTGGCAAGGCTTGAATTCAAATAAGCTAGAAAGTTCTTGAAAAGTGTATACAAAGATTTCCGAAAATCTCAGTCGTATTTTGACATTTGCAAATGAATTTAATCCCGTCATCATAGCCGTTTCAAAATATTATACGGTAAACGAGATGAGGGAGGCCTTTAAGGTCGGGCTAAATAATTTTGGTGAAAACAGGGTTCTTGATGCAATTGAAAAAATCAACTCATTAGAGGAGGAAATCACTTCAAAATCGCATTATCATTTGATAGGACACTTGCAAAGCAACAAAGTGAAAAAAGCGGTAGGGGTTTTTGATTTAATTCATTCCGTAGACAGTATAAAGCTTGCAGTGGAAATTGACAGTGTTGCTGCACAAAAAGGAATAAAACAAAAAATTCTTATTCAGGTAAACAATGCGGGCGAGCAGCAAAAATCAGGTATTGCACCTTCTCAGCTTGAAAATTTGATTGAAGAAACTCAAAGGCTAAACAACATAAGCCTTGAAGGGCTTATGACAATTGCACCTTTGACCGATGATGCCGTTTTAATCAGAAAACTTTTCAAGCAAATGAGACAGTTGAAAGAAGAATTTCATTTAAAAGAACTTTCAATGGGGATGAGCAATGATTACAAAATAGCACTTGAAGAAGGTGCAACAATGATAAGACTAGGTAGAACGTTATTTGAATAAAAATTTAGGAGGAAAAGGTGACCGGAGTTTCAAATACAATTAATAAGATAGTTAATTTTTTAACTTCACCGTTTGAAAGCGGAAAAGAAGATGAAGGCTTGTTTTCGGAATTACAGGATGAATTTGGTGCGGAATACCCGACAGAAAGAAATGCGGCACTTGAGCCCGTATATAAAACAACTTCACCAATTTCAAGCCATAGCAATGTTAGACAATTCCCGAGAAAAAGAGATTACGAAGC
The DNA here is from genome assembly GCA_910587245.1 of Candidatus Gastranaerophilales bacterium. Taxonomy (GTDB): domain Bacteria; phylum Cyanobacteriota; class Vampirovibrionia; order Gastranaerophilales; family Gastranaerophilaceae; genus MGBC122484. The sequence goes on along the minus strand of CAJULX010000025.1, from coordinate 18,290 downwards.
AGCGTCAAGCGGATACGAAGTAGTTGTTTTTGAACCCCGCTCTTACAGTGAATCCACAACACAAATCGCAGAAGCATTAAAAGAAAAGAAAACGGTTATTTTAAACCTCCAGCTTTTAGATAAAGAACAATCACAAAGAGTTGTTGATTTCCTTTGCGGATGTACATATGCTCTTGAAGGCGATCAAAAAAGAATCGGTGACAGAGTGTTTATATTCACTCCGGACAATATAAACCTCTCTCAAGAAACAGTAAGCTCTAAATTATCACGTGAAGCCTACTGGAGCACACCTCAAACAAACCAGAACTAAACAAACTGTGGAGTTTAGGAATTAGATGAGTTTAATTTATAAAGCGCCCGAATTTAAAAAAAGGGCGCTTTTTATTTTAAATTTGCACAACATACGCTTTTATAATAATATTATATATAGTTAGTTTATGGATACTTGGGAGTAGAAGAAATTTTATGAAAATGTTTAAAAAATTATTTGGTTTTTTTGCTCTTTTAGGTTTATTGGTATCAGCTCCGGCATATGCTGCCGAAGATGTTGATTCAACCTACTGGGCAAATGCTGAAATCAACGAAATGGTTTCAAAAGATGTTATGAAGCTTGATGAAAACAATAATTTCAACCCTGAAGCTTCTGTTTCAAGGGGTGATTTTGTTAAAATGCTCGTTAAAGTTTTAGGCCATCAAAATTTAGAAGTTAACGTTCAAAACCCTTATACAGATATTAATGCTGAAACCGACGGCTTTAATTCCATTATGAAATCCGAAGAATTAGGTTTGGTTTACGGATACCCCGATAAAACATTTAAACCCGATAACAAAATGATTAAAGCTGAAGTAACATCCGTTATGAGCCACATTACAAAAAATGTAACAGCAGATGAAGATGTGCTGGGCGATTTTACGGATACCGATGAAATCCCCGCATGGGCAAAAGCTTCTTATCAAAAGGCCGTAAAATTAGGGCTTTATGTAAATTACCCCGAAGCTTTACAGTTTGAACCCAAAAGAGAAATCACAAGAGCGGAAACTGCCGTATTGCTTGCAAAATTAAGCAAAATGTTAAATGTTGTCAAAGAAGAATATGTTGCTCCCGAAAAAACTCTCGGCACGGAACATTTAAATATTCATAAAGACGCTGAATCAAACACTGTTGTTATGACAAACACAAGAAAAATTATTACAGCCGGAAACATTTTAAAAGCCGAATTCTTTGAACCTTATAAAATGAAAAAATCAAACACCGGCGATGATGTTGAATTTTTCATCAGAAACGATGTTGTAACAAATGAAGGAACAACCGTAATTCCTGCCAATACAAAACTTTATGCAAATGTTGAAGATATTATTAACCCCAAATGGTTCAATAAAAACGGCGAAGTTAAAGTTAACTTTACAAGAATGGAACTTCCTGACGGCAGAACCAGCGAATTAAAAGGATATGTTCACAATAAACGCGACGGATACTTAAAAGAAAACCCCTGGAAAAAAGTTGCGGCTTATACCGTAGGCGGAGCTGTTGTAGGCATGGGCGCAGGTATGGGTATCGGCGCGGCTGATGACGAGCTTGGAACGGGTCTTGCAATCGGTGCTCCTATCGGTGCCGGTGCAGGTATTGTTACAGGTCTTGTTACAAAAGGTATAAACTACTCTGCCAAAGCAGGCGAAGCCGTTTATATCAAACTTTTGGAAGATGTAACAATCAACGAAGATTTATAATCAGTTTTATAAAATAAAATTTGCGGGCTTATTGAAACTTTTAAAGTCAAACAGCCCGCTTTTTTATATTAAAAATATTACAATTTAGATACAATTAGCCCCATAAAGCCTTCACAATTTGCAAAATAATTATGTGCTTAGTATAATTGGCATGTTAATAGTTAGTATTATTTATATTTAATGAGGTGAAGGTAAAAAATGAGCACATTAGAAAGAGTAAAAAAAGTAGTAGTAGATCAACTTAGCGTAGATGAAAACCTTGTTACACCACAAGCAAGCTTCACTAACGACCTTGGCGCTGATTCATTAGATACTGTTGAATTAGTTATGGCTTTTGAAGAAGAATTCGGCTGCGAAATTCCTGACGAAGAAGCTGAAAAAATCGCTACAGTTCAAGATGCTGTTGATTACATTGAAGCACACCTTAACTAAGGCTGAAGCCGATAATAAGGTACTTTTAACATAGATCATTTGCAAAATTTAATCAGTAAAATGTTCATGTAAAACAGGTTGATATTTGGGAATAATATTAAGTAAAATTGAATTATTCCCTTATTCCCTATTTTTTGAAAGTGCTACATTTTTTAGTTTTGCATTATGAAAACTTATCTGATAAGGAAATTTTATTAATATGAACACAAAAAGACGAGTAGTAGTTACGGGGATTGGTATTGTTTCACCTTTCGGTGTCGGAGTTAAAACATTCTGGAGCAGTCTGCTTGAAGGAAAAAGCGGAATATCAACAATAGAAAATATTTCTCTTGACGGACATACGGTTCACATTGCGGGCGAAGTTAAAAATTTTGATGCCGCAAGCAATCTTGACCCTAAAGAAGCAAGAAGAATGGACAGATACACCCAGTTTGCAATGGTTGCCGCAGAAGAAGCCGTTAAAGATTCAAATGTATCAACAGAAAATGTTGATCCTTACCGCTTTGGTGTAATAGTAGGCTCTGCTGCAGGCGGATTTGATACATTTGAAAAACAACACCATACAATTATTGACAGAGGCCCTACAAAGTGCTCGCCTTTTACGGTTCCCATGATTATTGCCGATATGGGCGCAGGAAGAATTTCAATGAAATACGGCGCAAAAGGCTTAAATAAAGCAATTGTTACAGCTTGCGCAACATCAGCTCACTGTGTCGGCGATGCTTTCAGAAGTATTCAATATGATGATGCCGATGTGATTATCGCAGGCGGTGCGGAAGCCGTTATTACAAGACTCGGCATCGGTGCATTCACATCAGCAAGAACCTTATCAAAAAGAAACGATGAACCGACTAAGGCTTCACGCCCTTATGATAAAGACAGAGACGGTTTTGTAATGTCTGAGGGTGCGGCGGTTCTTGTTTTAGAAGAATTAGAACATGCCAAAAAACGCGGCGCTAAAATATACGCTGAAATTGTAGGATACGGCCAGACAGCTGATGCTTATGATATCGTGGCTCCCGATCCTTCAGGAGACGGTGCTGCCAAAGCTATGGAATTAGCGGTAAAAGATGCCGGAATTGACCCTAAACAAGTAGGGTATGTAAATTCTCACGGAACATCAACCGGCCTCGGCGATTGTGCTGAATCTAAAGCAATTGCAAGAGTATTCGGCGACCTTGATTCTAATCCGAATTTAAAAGTATCTTCAACAAAAAGTATGCACGGACATATGCTCGGCGCTACAGGGGCGGCTGAATCTATCGTCTGCATTAAGACTATTACGGAAGGAATTATTCCTCCTACAATTAATCTTGACAATCAGGACGAAAGTGTTGCAAACTTAAATTATGTACCGCACAAACCTGTTAAAGCTGATGTTGATTATGCTTTAACAAATTCATTCGGATTTGGCGGACACAATGCATCATTGATGTTCAAAAAATACAAAGCTTAAGAAAACTGTCAGAATGACAGTAAATTGAAAATTGAATAGTAAAAAATTTGTCGGAGTGGCGGAATGGTAGACGCGCACGTTTGAGGGGCGTGTGGAGCAATCTGTACGGGTTCAAGTCCCGTCTTCGACAATTTTTTATACCTTAATTCATGTTCAATAATTCATGTTCAAGGGGACTTGAACCCAATTTGTGAAATCTCGTATTTGTAAAGGAGTTTGCAAAGCTTACAATCTTTGACAATTTTTATGCTTTGGTTTTTTGGCGGCGGGGGTTATTTGGATATTGTTTCGAGGTTTTTTAGGGTGGTGCGGAATTTATCGAGGATGATGTCTGTAAGGGTGATAATGTGCGAGCAGTCTTTTTCGTTTTCGCGGCATAAATCCAGGGCTTCCTGTTCAATTTCAATCAGAGTATAAATTGATTGCAGGTCTTTATATAACTTTTGCAAGGCACTTTGTTTGTCTGTTTTGTCAGTATTTTTCATAAATTACTCCTTAAATACCTAGTTTACTAGTATATATAACAGTATACTCAGTTGCGCACAATATGTCAATAGACTAGTATAATGGTTATATGCCAAATTTAACATTAAATGAAAAGATTGGAATAAAAGTAAGAGTATTAAGAATGAGGATGAAAATCTCTCAAGAAGAACTTGCTGAACTTGCAAATTTAAATAAAAATTCAATCGGCGCAATTGAGCTTGGCAAAAGCAACCCCACCATTGAGACTTTAGATAAGATTGCGGGCGCCCTTAATATCAAATTAACGGAACTTGTTGATGTATCAAAAATAGATTTATAACCAAATAAAATTTAGTTATTTTGCAATATAACCAACGCCTTCATTCTTGCCGGTGCCGGTTATTTTAATTCTGTGTCCTTCTATAGGAATAATATCTGCTTTATCCTGTTCAGATTCATATGTTTTTCTATATATTGCATTATTTTCCATTGTCCAATCCTTGATACGGGCACGATAAAAATTCCCGAGAATATTCAATGCCATATTGATAGTTTCAGCCGGTTTGTTTTCTTTAACGGCATTTTTTATTGTTTTAAAAGTTTCGCTATAAAATTCTTCATCTGCTTTTGTACCAAGGAATAAACCTTGTTTGCCATAGGTTTTATCACCAAAATTTTTGGCTCCGTTTTCTTTGAGGGTTTTTAAAGCATCTTCCTTTATTGCACCCAATTGCTCGGCTTCAAGTCCGAAATATTCTCTTTCATCGGCATTGAGTGCATCTTTTGACATATTTTTTGCATTTTCTTCAAGCAATACAGCTCTTTTTAATACCTCAAGCGTAAGTGCCGCCGATATAAAGCGTTTTTTCGGTTTTGCTTTTCCATTAGTATGTATATTGCCTTCATGCCACATTTTTGCAGCTTCATTTCTTAAAATATAAATTTCAAATTTATCCCTTGTATGGTTAATTATTTCATTTGAAGGCTTTCTTAAGGCTTCACATTTTATATCTTCCGCAACAACAGCTTTGCTTGTTGCGCCTGTGCCTTTTTGTATAAGTAATTCCGCACGTTCTTTATGATATTTGCTCTTTTGTTTTAAATATTCTCTTAAAAAACCATTCTGTTTATATTTATCTTCTATGCCATCAACATAGTAACATAATCCGTTTTCTTCGTAGCTGTCGGCATTTGAAGGCATTAGGGCAGAATAGCCCTCACCTGTTGAAAAAGTCTGCGCACTTCTCATAGATTCAATTTCAACTTTACCATTTTTACCGTAGGATACGTTATTTGAATTTAAAAGACTGTGGTGCAAACCAATTTCTTCAAGCTTATAAAAGTTTGAGAATAAATTTTCAAGATGTGCCTGCATTATGGGGTTAGTTTTAGGGTCTGCAGGATCTCCTTCAATAAAATATTTTAAAGCCAAACCTTCGGGAAACACTTGCCCTTTGTAAGACGGAACTTCAACACCATGACGCCTTGCATCTTCCGCCAGTTTAACTTCCACGGTCATTTCCTGTTTTGTTGCATCTTTACTGTATATATATTTGGTTGCACCTGTAAAATTAACGGGGGATATAAACATTATTTAAGCCTTTACAATTCCACACTTGTGTTATTATAAGACAGAAAATAAATATTTTTTGCTCCGCAGGGGTATCTTATTATCATTTTTGTTAATAAACTTAATATTTATTTATATTTTTTCAAATTCGTTTTTGTGATGCTTATTTAATTTTTCATCCCAGCTTTCAATTAAATCTGTATAATAACCTTCGGCATCTCTTAATGCTTTTCCTGCCGTGAGCACATTTGATGTATCAATATCATCAAAGAGCGCAAGGAAAAATTCTTTTTCATCCTGCGTACCTAAAAATATTCTATGTTCCGTGTCATTAAAATTCCACGCGCCCATCCCCCTTGTATCCGAAAAAGTATCATCAAGGCGTTTTTGGGCAAGTTCTTCTTCAAAAGCAAAATAATCTTTTTCAGCCTGCGTCGGGGCATATTTTGATAAATATTTAGCCTCATTTCTTAAATCCATAAAAGCATCAATGCAGTCAAGATTTAATAAAATAGCATTAAAGCGTCTTTGCGGATTAATTTCGTGTCCGCAGGCGCCGCCCCCTTCGTCCCATTCGGTGAATGCTTTTCTTTTTAATCCGTAGCATTCAAGTTTTTTAATTTCATAATTTACAACATGATTTGAAGGATTGAAGAACACTTCCGCCTGAATGTCTTCATATTGCACAGCTCTGTTTTTCAGAGGAAAATGCCTGCTTACAAGTAAATCACCGCGTCTGCAATGATAATCATGGCGCATCATAAGATATTCTTTTACAAAGTAATATTTTTTATTATCATCTAATCTATTAACATATTCACTAAGGCAGTGCTCTTTAAATGTATCTTCATTTGAAGGAAACATAAATTCAGGGGTTCTGATACTGCCGTCGTTGCCGGTTAATTTATTAGGGTACTTTTTAAAATCAACGGAATATTTAAAACAATCAAATTCAACTCCGCCGTCTTTTGCAAAAAATACATGAGATTTATCAAGATCATTATGGAAAATACCGGCTCTATCCAGATAATAAAGATTATCAAAAAGATTTCTTAAATGTTTGTATCTTATAGGATTTTCATTAACATCCGCTATATCGCCTTTTGTTTCATAGCGTATGCTTTTAACATGCCCGCCATCCTGCGTTTTCTTTATATTGTACTTTGGTACATTTACCTGTCTTTGCTTTGCTTTTTGCGCCTGCAACGCTTCTTTATCAAGCTCTGCCTGCTGCCTTAAAAATTCATCTCCTGAAACATCAGGCATTATGCTGTGAGAACATTTCATTCCCAAAAAAGCGGGAATACTTTTGGAATTATTTGTATTATATATTCTAAAAGGAGCAATTGCGCCGATTTTCATAAAATTTCTCTCTTAATTCTTTAATTGTATCTACAAAACATAAAACAGAAATTTTTTGCCTGATTTTATACGGTTATTTATTCAATATGGTATTGATGATTATTTTTTTTATTTTCAATTAAAGAAGATATAAAGCTTGAGCCTACAAATAAAAGCCCTAAAGAACCAGTTACAATTTCCGGCAATTCATGGAATGCGGAAATAAACATAATGATTGAAAGGGCAAGAATTGCATAATGTGCGCCTGAAGAAAGATATACATATGTTTGCAGTGTTTTCTTTTCAACAAGAAGAAGAGTAAGGCTCCTTACAAACATAGCACCTATTGCAAGCCCGATTGTGATTATTATGATATCCTTACTTATTGCAAAACTTCCTAAAACACCATCCAGAGAAAATGAAGCATCAATTAATTCTAAATACAAAAACATCATAAAGCCGCCTGTTGCAGCGCCTTTTACCCCGTTTTGCAAAGTTTTCTGCTGGCTTTTTTCTAAAATTCCGCAGAGGAATTTAACAATTAAATAGGTAATAATGCCTATAAGCCCTGAAATCACAACGCCAAACCTTATATCATAAGGAAGCGCGAGCTGCACGGAAGCAACACAGGCAACAGCAAGTGCTATATCAAGATATTTTACGTTTAAATTTGCGAGTTTTGTTTCAAAAGGTTTAATCCAGGGGTTTTTATTTTCATTAAAGAAAAATTCAAGACCAACCATCATCAAAAATGCCCCGCCAAAGGCCACAAGCGGCGCATGCGCTATATGAAGATAATGTGTGTATTGATTTACATCTTCGATTGCAAGGTGAATTGTTTTTATAAGGCTTAATTTTGAAAATATTGAAACGATTAAAACGGGGAATAAAAACCTCATCCCAAATACCGCAATAAGAATACCCCAGGTTAAAAAACGATGCTGCCATTTCGGGGTCATTTTTTCTAAAATTAAAGCATTCACAACAGCATTATCAAAGGATAGCGTTATTTCCAATATTGCAAGAAAAAACGTTACAAAAAGAATTTTTAAACCGCTTGAGGGCACAATATGCTCCGCCCACAGAAATGCAGCTATAAATCCAAAGATTGTAACAAATATTGATTCTTTAAAATGTTTAAACATAATTTTTATTTAAATTTCCTCGGGGAAACCCCATCTTTCCAATTTTTTTCTATGGTTTCCAAGCTTATGCCCTTTGTTTCGGGCACCATAAAATAAACATAGAATATGCAGATTATAGCAATTATTCCGTATAAATAAAATGTATAACTTTCCGATATTTTATTTATCAAGGGTAAAAAGCTTAAAGTCACGGTAAAATTAAACAGAAAGTTTGACATTGTTGATATACTCATCCCGAGTCCCCTGAATTTTAAAGGGAAAATTTCGGATACAAGAAGCAAAATTATGGGCCCTAAAGAGAATGAGAAAAATGCAATATAAAACATTGAAGAAAAAAGGCACAGCCATTTTAAAGAGGAGCCGAGCTCATTTTGAAATTGAAAAGCGGAGCCTAAAATAAAGAGGCATATTGCCATACCGCAAAGCCCCGCATAAAGCAAAGGTTTTCTTCCCGCTTTATCCGATAAAAATATTGCAATAAATGTCATAAAGCAATTTACAACACCGATTCCGACAGTTGCCCATATTGCACTTGAATTAGAATTAAAACCTGCAATTTTTAAAATAGTGGGGGCATAATAAATTATTGTATTAATCCCTGTCCATTGCTGGCAGAACATTGCGCCTATTCCTAAAAACAAAGGGGCAAGCATCCATTTTTTAAATTCAAATTTTTTATCCGCATTTTCATCTTTTAATACTTTTTTAATTTCATTTATTTCTTTATCCGCATCAATTTCAGGTTCTATTCTTTGAAAAGCTTTTTTTGCTTCATCATCGCGCCCCGTTTTTACAAGCCATCTCGGGGTATCGGACATAAAAGCCATCCCTGTGCCTAAAATAAGCGCCGGAAATATACCGAATAAAAGCATCCATCTCCAGCCGTATTGAACATTTGAAAAGCCTGCATTTACAAGGTATGAAAATAAAATACCTATTGTTATTGCAAGCTGAAACAATGAAACGAGGGTTCCTCTTATTTTTTCCGGGGAAATTTCTGAAAGATACAAAGGCGTTGCAAAAGTAACAACCCCGATTGCAAGCCCCACGATAAATCTTGATAATATTAAAATTTTAATATCAGGTGCTATTGCACAAAAGATTGACCCTATAAAAAATAAAACCGCCGTAAAAATTAAAATCTTTTTTCTGCCGAATAAATCTGCAAGATATCCGTTTGAAACAGCGCCTATTGTAGCACCCACAAGGGTAGAAGATACTAAAATACCCTGAAGATAATCAGATAGATTCCATTCATCTTTTATAAATAAAAGAGCACCTGAGATAACACCCGTATCAAAACCCGATAAAAGCCCGCCAAGCGCCACAATAAAGGCTACAAGATATAAAAGGGGCGAATATTTATTAAATTTCCGCTGATCCATAAACATCCTTTCTGAAATCTTCCCCGAAATTGTTATTTATAAAATCGTTCTTATAATCTTCCGTATCGGATGAATTATAGTTCAATTGGAAAGGTTTTTTATGTGCGATTGCATAACAAACCGCATTTGTTTTGCTGTGCGAAAGAGATATTTTAAGCTCAACCTTTTCTGCCAGATTTTCATTCAAAATCCGCACCTCGGGGGCTCCGTTTCTTTCATGGTATACTTCAAAATCCGCATAGCTTACAGCTTCATATCCGAATGAGCATACAGCCTTCAAACATGCTTCTTTGGCGCAGTATCTTGCCGCAAGATGTGCGGCATAATTTTTCTTTGAAAAACAGTATTCAATTTCATCTTTCGTAAAAATTCTTAAAACAAAGGGGTTATTTGCCGTATTATATTTTTCAAATCTTTCGATTTCTTCAATATCGACTCCTGCCCCTAAATCTTTAAAATCACTCATAATTTACCCCGCTGGATTAACTTTAGTTTACAATATAAAGTGTGTCATTGCAAAGCTTTAATATTTACTTATATTTGCGCTTGCTTTTTATTTTATTTTCTGGTATTTTTAAAAGTAGTTAGAGCCGATATAAAACGATATAATAATTGTTTTTTGGAATTGTCTAATCGGCGTGGTATGGAGCTTTTAATTCACACTTTTTGTATTGATTATTTTAAATTTTAATTGTTAAAAGGAATTTTTTGAAGTATAAATTTAACCACAAATATATAAAGGAAAATGCAAAACCGGGCAGCTGGCGCCGGGGATACGAGTATTTTCAAAAAGGGCAGGTAGCATCGGTTGAGCTGAAAGATGCCGTTGTAAAAGCGCAGGTAAAAGGGAATTTTAAATCTCACTACGATGTGGCTTTAAAATTTAACAAAACAAGCATAAAGCCTTCTTGCAGCTGTCCTCTTGAAGAACCATGGTGTAAACACACCGTTGCCGTTGCTTTAAGCGCACTAAAAGGACATTTATGGGATGAATTTCTTTATGAAAAGCATGATATCCCGCCCGTCTTTGAAGATGAAGATTTTCCCATGAAAGAAAATCCGCAAGGGGGATATATCTTCCATTTTAACCCTAAAAGGCGGCAGAATTTCTTTTCCATCCTTGTTATGGACAGAAATACAAAAAGGGTAATGCGCGACCTTGAAGGGCCTTTAAAATTAATCCTTGAAGCACAAAAAAATGACCCCGATTTTACTTTAAACGAAGCTCAAAAGCTTGAAGTAATGATGTTCCGGCTTTTATTAAAACAATCAAGGCTTGATAAAAAATCAGGCTGGTATGATGTTCAAATTAACAAATTTGACGAATTTTTCAAAATGTTATCAAGGCTTGAAGATGTAATTGACGCTAAAACGCACAAAAAAATTCAATTTATGGATGAAACCTGGAAATTGTGTTTAAGCGTAAATATTTCTTATGTCGGAAACGTGCTTCTTTCTTTATACTGGAAGCGCCCTGATGATTCCGAAATTTATCCTTTTGAAGAAGTGAGATATTTTTCCCGACAGCTGAAATGGGCAAGATATAAAGATGTAATCTTCCCGACGGATGTTCAGGTTTCAATTCTCCCGCAATATTTAACAAAAGCTTCATTTACGGATATTAAAGATGCCGAAGGCGGAAAATTTGTATATGAAGAGCTGCCGAAATTAAGAGAGATGATGACGGTTGAACTTTCAAAAGAAATGGAGCGCCTAGCTTTTGAAAAAAGACCGCCAAAGTGCGTTGTGGAATTAGGCGTAGATTATGACCAATCGTTAAAGGCTTCGCTTGAATTTGAATATGACGGGGTAAAAGTTCCCTATACAAGAACGCCCAAAACCCCCTACGTTACAATTAAAGACCCCGCAAAAGATTTATTATACTGGGTAAAAAGGGATTCCGCGTTTGAACAGAAAGCTTATCAAATGCTTTTAGCCTGCAAATTTCACCCTATGCAAACAAATAATTTAGCGCTTGAAAAAGAAAATGCGATAGATTTTTACAACTATTACATACAAAATGCGGGAGACGGCTGGAAATTTATTGAAAAGGACGATATGTCTTTATACAAACTGGCTTCAAAAAGACTACAGCTGTGTGCGGATATTGATTTTGCACCCGATACTACAAATATTTTTGAAATTGAACTATACGGAGATGTTGACGGCGAGCGGATTGAGCTTGATAAAATTCAGGAACTTGTATACGACGGGGCAAAATATTATCAGGTTTTAGGCAAAGGACAGGCTTCAATCCCCGTGGATGACGTTTATTCACTGTTAAAATCTTTTAATACGTATGATGCTTACAGAAACGAAGAAGATAAATTCATAGTAAAAACTTACCGTGCAGGCGTGGTTTCAGAAATGGAGAATATGAAGGTGAAATTAAAAATGAGCCGCAAATTCTCAAAATTCTGGAAAGAAATTTCAACATTTTCAAATATGGAAAATACTCCGCTTCCTAAATCTACCGTAGCAAGTTTAAGAGAATATCAGCTGAAAGGCTACAGCTGGTTGTGGTTTTTATATAAATACAGCTTAAACGGAATTTTGGCGGATGATATGGGTCTCGGTAAAACGCTTCAAACGCTGACCCTTCTTCAAAAAGCAAAAGAAAAAGACGGAAAGAAAACATCCCTTGTAATCTGCCCTACATCTGTTGTTTTTAACTGGGAAAACGAAATTGAAAAATTCGCCCCGAACCTGAAATTTTTAAATCTTACAGGGGTAGACAGGAAAAACAAATTTAAAAATATTTCAAAATACGATATTGTTATTACAAGCTATGCGCTAATCAGGCGGGATATTGAAGATTATAAAAAAGAAGAATTCAGATATATTATCTTGGATGAATCACAAAACATTAAAAACTATCAAAGCCAGACTTCAAAATCCGTTAAAATGCTGAATGCAAAACACAAGCTGGCACTTTCGGGCACCCCTATTGAAAACAAATTGGAAGAGCTGTGGAGCGTGTTTGATTTTCTGATGCCCGGGTTCTTGTTTGATGCGCCTGAATTTAACAACAGATACGTTTATCCGATTATGGAAAAAGAGGATAAATCCGTTGAAAGACGTTTGAAATCCCAGATTTTCCCGTTCATATTACGCCGTATGAAAAGAGATGTTGCAAAAGACCTGCCTGATAAGATTGAATCCGTTGCATACTGCGAACTTACGCCCGAGCAAAAAGACCTTTATTTGCAGGTATTGGATTCAACAAAAGAAGAATTATTTAAATCAATTGAAACCGTGGGCTTGGAAAAATCAAGAATGTCAATATTCTCTGCCCTTTTAAGATTAAGACAAATCTGCTGCCACCCGAGATTATACGATACCGAAGGAAAACTCGGCATTTCAGAATCAGGCAAATTCGAGCATCTTCAAAATATGCTTGAAGAAATAATATCGGAAGGCCACAGAATTTTATTATTCAGCCAGTTTGTCGGAATGCTTGATATTATTAAGGTTTGGCTTGAATCCAAAGGTATTAAGCATGAATATTTATCAGGAAAAACAAAAGACCGTCAGGCTGTTGTTGAAAGATTTAACACCGACCCCACAATTCCTATTTTCCTTGTATCACTTAAAGCGGGCGGAACGGGCTTGAATTTAACAGGGGCGGATTATGTTATACATTATGACCCATGGTGGAACCCTGCGGTTGAAGATCAGGCAACAGACAGGGCTTATCGTATCGGTCAGACCAAAAAAGTGTTTGTATATCGCTTGATTACAAAGGGTACTGTGGAAGAAAAAATTCAAAGGTTGAAATCCAAAAAACGTTCTTTGGTGGATTCCGTTATATCTGTTGACAGAAATATAGCTAAAACACTTACATATCAGGATATTAAAGATATATTCTCAGTGGATTAAAGATTTAAAAAAACCGGCTTGATTTTGCGAGCCGGTTTTTATTTTATAAAATTTTCTTACAAAGGAGCGGTTTATAAGAAAATTTAAGCTTGTTTATCTTTGAATTCTTCCTGCACCCCTTCTTTTATATGGTCTTTCAATTCGGCTGCTTCTTCTTTTACTTTATCTTTTACTTTATCAACCTTTTCCTGGAATTCATCTTTAATATAACCTGCAATACCCTTGCCGATACCTTTAAATAATGCCTTGCCCGTATCAACAGCTTCTTTAACATCGCCTGCAAATTCAATACCTTTATCAACCGCAGATTCTACACCTTCTGCAGCCTTAGCTGCGCCATAAATCACAAGACCGCCTGCTATCATTGCTCCGTCCTTAATTGTTTCACCTGCGGCTTTAACGCCATCTTTAATATCCTGTTTTCTGTCGTCTATAAAATCTTCTATGGTATCCGCTATTTCCGTCAGCTCATTTTCAACCTGTTCTTTTGCAGCCTTTCCTGTTTCTATTATCTCTTTACCTTTTTCCACAGCTTTGTCTTTTGTGTTAATTACGGCTTCACCTACCGCTTTTGCCGTGTCTTTTGCCGCGCCTATTCCGTTGTCCAGTGCTCCGCCGATTTTTGCACCAAAATCAGAAAATTTAGTTTCAAAGTTTGTCATAGTAAAGTCCTTTCTTTTCAATAATCTTCACATGGTTTTTATCGGGCTTGTAATTTTCAAACTTTATGATTTTTGAGCAAATTTTTACAAAAATTAATAGTTATTAGCTGGTATTTAATTATTAATAACAGTTAGAAATCTGTCAAAAGCAAGTATATAATTACTATTACTATGGATTTTAATATTGATGTTGAGAAAAAATTTGGTGCAAAACTTGCTTATGTAAGAAAAAGTAAAAAACTTTCACAAATAAAGCTCGCTGAAATTGTTGACATGAATTTTAATTACATAGGACAAATTGAGCGCGGAGAGGCTAATGTCACCATAAAAACAATGAAAATTCTTGCAAATGCTCTTGAAGTTGAAATCCACACACTTTTTGATTTTAAATTTTAAAAAGGGCAAATATTAAATTTGCCCTGTAAAACATATTTTATAAAAGAACTACTCTACATCTGTTTTGGTTTCAAAGGTGAAGTTTAATTCATCTTTTTCATCCTGCTGTTTCTGAGTTAAATCAGCGGGCTTGTTTTCATCCGTTTTCGGGGCAAAAAATCCTTTAACGGAGTCAATTAATTTTTCGGCAAAGCTTTTGCATTCAAAATTATCCGGAATTTCGCCGCCTGATTCTTTTAATAAATCATCAATTGTGGTTTTCATTCCTGCTTTTTCCATAGCATTCATAAAAATGCTTACATCGCCGCCAAATTCATCTGCCGCCATATATGCAGCTTTTTGCATAAAACTTTGTTTTACACCGCTTGAATAGCTAACACCGGTTACGTCGCTCATAATATAATCCTCTTAATTTCTCTCTCTTTTATGTGTTTTTTATTATTCTTATATATATAAAGTATTTACACACAAAAAAATTGCCAAAAAATTAAAAGTTTTTTGAAGAAAAAATTAATATTATATTAAAAAGCGTTAAAACTATTGCATTTCAGCCAAATAAATTTACCCTGCAAGAGATTTTATTGCAAGCTCAACTTTACCTTTAAAAGCTTTGTTTATAACGTTTTCAACATCGGGCGATGCTTTTACCCAGAGTTTCTTATTGGTTAAAATCTGCACCCTATGGTCATCATTCGGGCTTTCCGTATCTTCAAAATCTACTACAACAGGGTCTTCACCGTTATTTTTTGCAAGTAATTCTTTCAAATAAATCATTTCTTCAAAAGCAAGGTCTTCCAGCAATTTTAAAGTTACAAGATTAACATTTTGAATCGGTTTTACTTCCTGCACAATAAGATTTACTTCTTCTTCCCTCACCTGCACTTTAGCTGTCATAATGAGTTTTTCTTCGCTTTGAATCATATGCCCGCAGGCTTCAACGGTTTTCGGGAAGGTCACAAATTCGGCTCTGCCGCCCGATAAATCTTCAATCATGCCTGTTTTTAAAATTTTTGAAGGGTCTTTTCTTGTGGGTTTTGATGCAACACGACTTAAAAGTCCGCAGATAGTAACGGTTCTGTCATTTTGCGGATTATCAAGGATTTCAGAGATTGTATCCGTTGTTAAATATTTTAAAGTTTCTCTAATGCTTGAAAGCGGGTGGCTTGTTACATAAATGCCCATTAAATCGTGCTCAAACTGTTGAATTTCGGTATCAAGAAATTCAACACTTGAATCACCGGTAAGTTCAAATGTCGGAATACCTAAATCCTGCGCCTGATCGCCGAGAGCGTCAAAAAGGCTTACCTGCCCTGCGCTCTGGGCGCTTTTTTTGCTGTTAACATCTTTTAAAACGCGCTCATAATTTTCAATCAGCTGTTTTCTGCTCTTTTCAATGCTGGAAAATGCACCTACTCTAATCAATGCTTCAAGCGTCAACTTGTTTAAACATCTGCCGTCCATTCTGGAGCAATAATCATAGAAGCTTTCAAATTCTTTTTCTTTTCTTGCTTCCATAATAAGTTCAACCACGCCGCGGCCTACATTTTTAACGGAAGCAAGCCCGAACCTTATAGCGTTTCCGTCAGGCGTAAAATCAGCGTCGGATTTATTGATATCGGGGGGAAGAACAGGAATTCCCAAAGACTGGCATTGAAGAATATATTGCTGGGTTTTTTCCTGATCGTTTGCCTGAGATGTTAAAATCGCCGCCATCCATTCAACAGGGTAATGCGCTTTTAAATAGGCTGTTTGATAAGCTACAAAAGCATAAGCGGAAGAGTGCGCTTTGTTGAAACAATATTTTGCAAAACTTTCAATCTGTTCAAAAAGCTTAGCGGCAGCGTCTTCAGGCATATCATTTTTAGCGGCGCCTTCAATAAATATTGATTTTTGCTCCGCCATCTGCTGTAATTTCTTTTTACCCATCATACGGCGAACCATATCGGCGCCGCCGAGTGTGTATCCCGCAAGGGTTTGGAAGATTTGCATAATCTGCTCTTGATATACGATTGTACCGTATGTATCCTTTAAAATGTCTTCCAATAAGGGGTGAGCATAGTTTACCTTTTGGCGGCCGTGTTTTCTGTCCACAAAATCGTCCACCATCCCTGCTTCAAGAGGCCCCGGGCGAAAGAGTGCGACAAGAGCGCCTAAATCTTCAAACACCGTAGGTTTCAGCCTTTTTACAAGCGCTTTCATACCCGGAGATTCAAGCTGAAATACGCCGTCTGTTTCTCCTCTTTTTAATAATTCAAAAGTTTCCTTATCATCAAGCGGAATTTTATTTATATTGACATCCTCACCTGTACGCTTTTTCACCATATCGAGACAGTCTCTTATGATGGTTAAAGTTTCAAGACCGAGGAAATCCATCTTCAAAAGCCCGATTTTTTCAATACCCGCCATAGGATACTGCGTTGTTGTGGATTTTTCTTTTGACAGGGCAACAGGGATAATGTCGCTCATCGGTTTTGGCGCAATAATTACGCCCGCAGCGTGGGTGCCTACCTGATTTTTCAAACCTTCAAGATTCAATGCTTCATCAATTAACCTTCCTGCCTGCGGGTCGTTATCATGGAGCTGTCTGAATTCCGTACCGTCCGCAAGGGCATCTTTAAGTTTAGTTCCGGGCATTGAAGGAATTAAGCCCGCCCATTTGTTTGCGGTTGAAAAATCAATATCATAAACCCTCGCAACTGCTTTCAGTGCAGCTTTTGCGGCAAGCGTACCGAAGGTTATAATCTGGCATACATGGTCTGCGCCCCATCTGTCTGAAACATAATCTATAACTTCACCGCGGCGTCTTTTGCAAAAATCAATATCTATATCAGGCATAGATATACGCTCAGGATTTAAAAATCTTTCAAACAAGAGATTGTGCTCAATCGGGTCAAGCTCCGTTATCCCAAGAGAATAAGCAACTATACTTCCAGCGGCGGAACCTCTGCCCGGACCTACGGGGATATCATGTTCTTTTGCCCAGTTGATAAAATCCCACGTTAAAAGGAAGTATGCAGGAAAGCCCATTTTAAAGATTACGCTTTTTTCGTACTCATATCTTTCCATGATACTTTCGGGGATAGGGTCGCCGTATCTTTCTTTTAAGCCTTTTTTACAAAGAACATCGAAATATTCTTCTTCGGATAAGTTATCAGGACAGGGGTATTGCGGCAGATATTCTTTTGTTTTGCCAAATTCCAGTTTATCCATCTGAAAATCAACTTTATCTGCAACTTCCACCGTATTTTCAATACATTTATTGAAATAATCCTCATCCATCCAGGCAAATGCCGCACGAAGCTCATCCACCGTTTTTACATAAAATTCATTAACGGAAAATTTAAACCTGTTCTGGTCATTTTTTGAAGATTTTGTCTGTTCGCAAAGCAGGGTATCATGCCAGAGGGCATCTGCGGCTCTTAAATAGTGCGAGTCATTTGTAATAACCGTTTTAACGTCATATTTTTCCGCCATCTGCATTAAGAAGGGATTTGAATCCTTCTGTTCTTGCAAACCGTGGTCTTGAAGTTCAATATAATAATCTTCCCCGAAAAGTTCTTTATAATATTTAACGGCTTCTTCGGCAACTGTTTGGTGACCGTCCAGAAAATTTCTTGCAACTTCCCCTTGAATGCAGGCAGAAAGGCAGATTATACCTTCTTTATGTTTTTCCAAAATTTCATGGTTAATACGGGGTTTATAATAATAAGCATCGGTTGAAGCTATGGAATCCATTTTACAAAGGTTATGATAGCCTTCCTGATTTTTTGCAAGAAGCACAAGGTGAAACATTGTTTTTTTGCTTCTATCTTCAATAACATCCCCGTCGCA
>CAJULX010000024.1 GCA_910587245.1 Candidatus Gastranaerophilales bacterium | reverse complement strand
AATACTTGGAGGGTAGCCTCCTGGGAAGATAAGTAGCTGCCGGATTCTATATTTAGAAAAAATGCTCTTTGTGTAATGCGAAGAGCATTTTTGTTGTTCATAATGTTGGGCTGGTAAGCCTAACCTGCAGGTTTTTTTTAAACGTGATATAATCGTTTTATGTGTTTTTTAAAATTAAATGATGATATGAAAACTTTGGTAAAACAATTTTTGCTATTTTTTGGAATTTGGTGGTTGTTATGGATTATTGAAAATATTCTTTTTGTTAGAGAATTTCATTTTTTCGGGACGCTCTTTTTTCCAATATGTATTATTTTAATTTTGATAATATATTGTTTTCCAAGTATTGCGATTTCTTGTTTTGCTTTTTTGAAAATAAAGAATATAAAACTCAGAATTTTACTTGTTTCGTCTTTGGCGGCGTTAAATATGGTTTTTAATCATGTGCTTGTAGTTCATGTCGCTTTAAGTGGTAAGCTTGCTGATAATAATTTTGGTTTTCCTTTGTTTTTTCTTCCTGTCTATGTGCTTATGGTGCTCCCAAGCATATTTTTGGCTTTATTAATTATTCCAAAAAGAATATTTCCTCTAAAGTGGTCTGTATTTTTAACGGTATTACTAACTGTATTTTTTGTGTCGTGTATTTGTCTAATTGTTAATTTTTAAATATTGGCATATATAAAATAATTTTGTAATTTGACTAATTTATTTTTAATCTATATAATCCTTTTATGTCTTTATTGTTTGAGATTAAACAGAAAAATATAATAATTGAATTTGCTCAAATTTTTGTTGTTTGGTTTTTCGTTACTATGTGTACTCTTTTGTGGTTTATATATAAAGGAAATCTTTTTTCAAATTTTGACAACTGTGCCTTATTTGTAATATTTATTCCTTTGATTATATTGTTACTTGCCTTAATTTGCTACTCGCCGTATTTTTTATTTATTCGGGTTTTATTTAAAAAAATATTATCAAAGAAGAATAGAATTTTGTTTCTTTTAGTATTTACTTCTATTTATACAATTTTGTTAAACTATTTTATTTTACACCAATTTGGATTAATTTTATATTTTTTATTTCCAATTAAAATCTTTCTTAGGCTGTGCTATGCTGTGTTTATTCACTCTACGTTTTTAACCCTGTTGTTTATCCCAAAGAAAATTTTTTACTTAAAATGGGAAGCTTTATTGCTTTTTGTTACTACATTTGTCTTTGTTAAAATTTTTTATTATTTTTCTAAAATACTTTTTCATTAATTTTGAAATTTGGAATTTGCCTTAATATTTTTAATTATCTTATGAAATTCGACCAAAAGAACCATGGTATAATTTTTTTATGTTTTATAAGATTATTTCAGTTTTTATAGGCGGGGGGATAGGGGCTGCGGTGCGTTTTGCAGTTTCTGCGGCGTCTAAAAGATATTTTTTAAACCCCGTTTTTGGCACATTTTTTGTAAATATTATCGGGTGTTTTCTTTTGGGGCTTGTTTTTGGACTAACCTTAAACAAATTTAACAATATGCCCGAAACTTTAAAAATCTTTATAACCGTCGGGTTTTTGGGCGGTCTTACAACATTTTCCACATTTAACCTTGAAATATTTGAATTTTTAAGGACGGGGAAAACTGCGGAAGCTCTTTTATATATGCTTTTAAGCTGTGTTATCGGGCTTTTGTTTGTGTTTTTCGGGTATTTTATTACAAAATAAACATTGTTATAAAAAATATTTTTCGGGAATTTTATATATAAAGAATGTAATAAAAACACTTTTAAGGTCAAAAAGGGTAATAAGACAGTTATTAATTTAACTGTCTTATTTGTTAAAAATCCGGATTATAGTAAAATGTATGCAAAATAAGCAATTTTTTTCGGGGGCGGGTGTTTATATTAATATAAAGAGGAATTTTTATTGAGCATAAACGGCATAAACGGTAATTTTTATTACAATGCGGGAAATATTCAAAAAACTGCCCCGTCTTTCAGTGTGCCTTTTAATCAGGTTTTTGATGAAGTGATTTTTTCAACAAAAAGTGCTGAAAATACTGATAGTGTTTCAAATGTTAATGAAATTGATGATGATAGAATAAAAATAATTGCGCACAGAGGATATACCGAAAATGCGCCCGAAAACACCATCCCTGCTTTTATTGCAGCTGCCGAAAAAGGCTACAATACAATAGAATGTGATGTTGAATGGACCAAAGACGGGATTCCCGTTATTTTGCATGACGCTACAATAAACAGAACCGCAAGAAAAGAAAACGGGCAGAAGCCATTCTGGCCTAAAAAATGTTCAAGTTTAACCTATGAACAATTGTTGGAATATGATTTTGGTTCATGGTTTTCAGATGACTTTAAAGGCACAAAGATTCCTACTTTTAATGAGGTTTTGGATTGTGCCGATGATAATAATTTAAATTTGTATGTAGAGTTAAAAGAGACAACGGATTTTAGTGCAGAAAAAGCTCAAACGCTTGCAGATGCAGTAAAAGAAGCAGGACTTGAAGATAAAGTAACCTGGATAAGCTTTAATTCTTCTTATTTAAAAACAATGGCTGAAGTTATGCCAAATTCCAGGCTCGGGTATCTTACCAAAAAAGACGTAAGTCAAAATACGGTTAAAACCCTGCAGGATTTGCAAACAGGTGAAAACGAAGTATTTCTTGATATAAAATCGGCAAAAATATCTGAAAAATCAAGTAAAATGCTGCAGGATGCGGGTTTTAATTTTGAAGTATGGACCGTAGATGATTGTGATGAAATAGAAACCCTTGCTTCTTATGATTGTAAGGGAATCACAACAGATAAAATCACGGAAGATGATATTGCAGATTATTATAACCCTTAAAAATTTATGCAAGCCTGTTGAATTTTGGGGTTTTCGGGGCCTTTACGGTAAAGTCATCCGCGGATAATCTTTTTTGCACTGCAATTGTATCGGTGCTTCTTGCAAGACTTTCCATCGCCTGCATTCTTTGGATATAATCATCGCTTATTTCTTCGTATTCAAATTCACCAACTTCTGAGGCGGTTTCATCAGATATTATTTCCTCTGATATAATGTCGGCTTCTTCAGGCTCAATATCAGGCTGCTGCTCGTCTGCTTCTTCAAATTCTTCAAGCTCTCTTTTGGCTTTTATAAAAGCATCTTTTGTATATATATCCCGTGACAGGCATTCAAATAAATCCACGGGTTCATCTTCATCGTAATAACCTTTGAAGCTTGTATCCGTGGATTTATTGATAATAAAAACATTATTCAGAATTTTCATTAAAAATATTTTCCTTTATAAAGATATTTTTATAAAATTGCTGAATATAAAATTTTGCTAATGTTAAATTCTGTTTTCCCAAACTCCGCCTTTTCTGTCTACAAGGGCATCATAGCAAGACCAAATTCTGAAAATGCCGGTTAAACCTAAAACTGCGTGAGTTATGTTTTTCTTGCTTTCGTTTTTATTTACGGCTTGTCCGATACCGGGCCAAATCAAAAGAGATAAAGCTGCAGCACCTACGGATTTTCCCGTTACTTCGCCATCTTTACCGTGTGTTCCCGCAAAAGAGGGCATACTCATTAAAAGTATTCCAAAAATTGTGAGTGTTAATAAAGTCTTTTTCATAAAAATACTCCCCTTATTAAAATGAATGATGTTATAATAACATAATTAAAGAATACCTGCAAATTTGCAGAGTTTACAAAAGGAGCAAAATGATGAAAAAAATATTTATAATTTTGACGATATTTACATTTTTTATCGGCGCTTTTGCAATACATAAAGTATTTGCACTGCAAAATGTGCATATGAAAGATTCAGATTACGGAATGAATATGTATACACCTGCTTTTCCTCTTGTTTATGAGGATTTGAAGGAGAAAATCGTTAAAGGAAAGGTGGAGTTTGCCGGGTATCATTCTTTAATGATTGATACTTTAGATTCGCTTGAATCTCCTAAAAATCGTCTCGGCGAAGAATTTTACTATAATACGGTTGCAAAAAGAACCCCCGAATTTAAGAAAAAAATTGAAGCGGATATTAAAGAAAAATTTAATGAAAAAAGTTCAATACTTGATATGGTTGAGTGGGAGCCGGGGAATGAGGATGAAATTATTCTTTATTCTATGGTGAAAAAAAATATTGAATTTATAAAGCAGTTTGAAATATTGGATTTGATGGCTTTTGATAATTCGGATGAACAATTTAAATATTTTGGCACCAAAGATAAATCAAAAGAATACAGGGCACAGGTTCAGCCTGTTTTTTATAAGGATGAAAATAATTATGCCGTATTGCTTAAAACCAAAACCGGAGATGAAGTGATACTGTATACTATGAATGAAAATACGGCAAAAAAATCAGTGAGCGCTTTATGGAACGATTTAAGCAAAAAAATGAACCCTGAAACTTTTAAAGAGGATGATAAATTCCTTGCGCCTTTTATAGAGATTAAGGAAATTATCAGTTATGACGATCTTTCAAACAGAGAAATCAAAGGAACGGATTATAAAATTTCAAAAGCGATAGAAAGTGTTGAATTTTTGCTTGATAACAAAGGTGCAAAATTAAAAAACGAAGCATTAATGATGCTTGAAACCTGTGCACTAAGGGTTGAAATTGAACCCAGATATTTTTATTTTAACAGACCGTTTGTATTATTTATAAAGGAAGAAGGGCGGAAAAATCCTTATTTTATGGTTAAAATACAGGATGTAAAATATCTTGTAAGATAAATTATTGAAACGGGGACTGAAAGCTTAAATTATACAGGTATTACAGGGCCGTTATGCGGTATGGCGGGATTATCTTTTTTGTTTTCGCCTTCCTCTTCCTTGTTGTTATAAAGTTCTGACATATAATCTTGATATTGCTGATTAAGGATATCAAACCGTTCTTGAATATTGCTCAATTCTTCTTTTAAGGCTTGAGCCTCTTCGCTGTCTTCAGGAAGCGCATTAATTTGTTCGATTAAGTTATTTTTTTGCTGGCTTAATTCATCCAGCTGCACCATTATTCGAGCAAGAGCTTCTATAATTATTTTATGGTTAAGCTCCATATCCTGCGATAAAATTTCAATTTGTCTTTCAAGACCTTCTGTTTGTAAATTCTGATATTCCATAAGAGAATTTTGCATCTCATAATCGTTATAAATACCTAATGCTTGCATAATTAAGATAAGTATCATTCCTGAACCCATTAACAAACCTTTAAATTTTTTGCCGTCTCTGTATCCTTCTTCATAGGCTTCATCCAGCTTATCTTCAAGATTTGTGTGCAGGAATTCATCGGTTTTGGGATTCTGTAAAAATAATATATTATCGGGTTTTTCGCCTTCTTTACCGCAGTCGTCTTTACGTTTGTTTTGAAATGATACGATGTTTCGGGTGCTGTTATTATACGCCCGGTATGCGCTGTACGGGCTTGTTTGCAAATTCACTCTCATGGTATTTTAGGAGTATTCCTTTTATGTTGTAAATTGTATTTGCTATAAAACCCGTAAAAATAAAAAAGTATGCATTTGAAAACTTTTATAACAAAAGCGTTACAAAAGTTTAAACATAAAGATTTTATATTAAATGGTGAAAAATCCTGCTAAAAACCTTATTTTCTTGTGAAGAAGCCGATAATTTTTTCTATTAATCCCTCGTCTTCAACTTCTGCTTCATTGTAATTTTTGTTTTGAGGGTCGGGAATGTTTTTGCCTTCTTTTACCTTGCCGTATTTTTCAGCCATTCTGTAATCACCCTCTTTGAAATAAAAATCTCCGAGAATTTCTTTAGCATGAGAATCTCCATCCAATTCGTATACGGCATTCCAAAAATCCATTGCCGTATATTTTTCGCCGAGGTTCATATAAAGATTTGCAAGTTCTATTAAAACATTTTTATCTTTTTTATTTAAAGAGTGTGCATGGTTGAATTCAACAATAGCTTCATCGTTTTTATTCTGTGCTTTTTTCATATAACCGAAATTTACGGCGGCCATAAATTCATCATTCAAGCCTTCATAGCAAAGCGCTTTCATCTGGAATGATATAGCATTTGGCCCCATAAGCTTAATGTAATCCTCAATTGCTTCAAGGGAAGCATTAAAATCGTCTTTATTATAAAAATATTCGGCAAGCAAAAGCTTGTATGCCGCTTTTTCATCTTTAATCTGCGGATTCATTGTATCAAGAACGGCTTTAGCCTCTTCATTCTGTCCGTCCTGCAATAAAATTTTGGTTTTTAAATTTTTATCCGTTACAAAATCAAGAGCTTCTTTATACATAGCTAAATCGTAATACAGTTTTGCAACAACATTTTTAAAGCCTATATCATCAGGAAATTGTTCCGCTGCTTTTCTTGCAATACCCACGGCACTTTCTTTTGCATCTTCAAGTGTATATAAATCAATAAGTTCAAGATAGCTTTCTTTGGAATTAGGTTCAAGTTCGATTATTTTATTAAATTCATCAATTGATTTTAAATTTTTATTTGCAACACGGTAAAGACGGGCAAGCTTAACCCTTGCATCGATTGAATTCGGGTCGATATTTAATGCTTTTTTTGTATCATTTATAGCATGTTCAAATTTTTGATTTACAACGTTATAATTTGCGCGCATTAAATAATATTGAAATTTATCGGTTTCAAAATATAAATCCATCAACTGCCCGAGAGCAATTTCGTCCGTCGGTTCAATAGTCAAAATTTCGTTATACAATTCTATCGCTTTTTGCGTGTTGCCTTCAGCCATAGCGTCTGAAGCATTATTATGAATATCTTGTAAATCCTGTGCCATTATTTATCCTTAAAAACTCTATTATTCCGCTAAAAACATCTTTGCAAGTTCATCAGCGCCCGTAAAGCCCCTGTCTGCTATTAGACGGCTTGCTTTTTTATTATCGTAATTTATAAATTTATGTTCAATTTCAAATGTTCCGTTGTCATTAATTTTCAAAACAACATAAACGGGCATTCTTGCAGGAATCATGGAACGTCCTACACTGCCGACATTTATTACCTGCTGTCCCGAATTTAAAACAAAACCGCATGGGATATGCGTATGCCCGCAAAAAACAACATCTGAAAATGACCTTGAAACAATGCTTTCAACCTTGCTCATTTCAAGATAAGGATAAATATTTTCATCCTGGCGTCTCGGCGAACCGTGCACCAGATGAAGCCTCATTGTTCTTTTTTTATACTTTATATCTACCATTTTATCCTGCGGCAGACCTCTTAAAAAATTAACATTTTCTTTTTTGATGATTAATACATCATTTGCAAGAGCGTGTGCCATGGGGGAAGATTTTTTGCTTACTTCCAGAAATTTTGTATCCGAATATTGTGTAATTAATTTATCGGTATTGCCTTGAATGATTTCAAAATTGCGGCCCATGGTAATTTGCATTTCCATCATTTTTTCAATGGTGTAATTCGGGTCATATCCTGCCATTGCAATATCGCCAAGGCAGAATATTTTATCACAGTGTTGTTTTTCAATATCGTCTAAAACCGCATCCAGTGCGAGTTTATTTCCGTGTACATCTGATATAATAGCAATTTTCATGGTATGATTTTATCATAAAAACACAAAAGAAAGAAGTAAATTTTATGGAAAAGATTCAAATAAAAATAGGGGATATAAAAATAGGAGGCGGTGCACCCGTTTCCGTTCAATCTATGACAAATACAAAAACGGACAATATTGAAGCCACTTTGTCCCAGATAAACGAGCTTGCGGATGCAGGGTGCGATATTGTACGCCTTGCTGTTTTAAATAAAGACTGTGCAGCTGCTCTTAAAGAAATTAAACAAAAAAGCCCCGTGCCGCTTGTTGCAGATATTCATTTTGACTACAGACTGGCGCTTTCCGCTATGGAAGCGGGGATTGACGCGCTTCGCCTAAACCCCGGGAACATAGGAGGAGAAGACCACGTTAAAAGGGTGGTTGATATGGCAAAAAAAACGCAGACACCCATAAGAATAGGTGTAAACGGCGGTTCTTTGGAAAAATATTTAATTGAAGATAAAACTTTAACTCTCGCACAGAAGATGGTAAAAAGCGCACTTTCACATATTAAAATTTTAGAAGATAACGATTTTCATTTAATTAAAGTTTCTTTAAAATCATCTGATGTGCAGACAACAATTGATGCCTATAGAATGATATATAAAGAGATTCCGTATCCTTTGCATTTAGGGGTGACGGAAGCGGGAACTTTAAGAGGCGGCATAATAAAATCCGCTATAGGGCTCGGGAGTCTTTTATCTCAAGGTATTGGCGATACAATAAGGGTTTCTTTAACGGAAAACCCTGTTGAAGAAGTGCACGCAGGGCTTGATATATTAAAAGCTTTGAAATTAAGGAATGAGGGGATAAATTTTGTATCCTGCCCCACATGCGGAAGATGCCAAATTGATTTAATCTCTCTTGCGCACAAGGTGGAAGACAGGTTTAAAAATAAATTTGATGAACGATTTAAAAAAATGAAAAAATCTGTTACAATTGCAACAATGGGCTGCCCCGTTAACGGCCCCAATGAAGCAAAAGATGCCGATTATGGCGTTGCGGGCGCAATCGGCGAAGGATATATTTTCAAAAAAGGAGTTTTAATTAAGAAAGTTAAAGAAGAAAACTTGCTCGATGAGTTTGAAAATATAATAATTCAAGATTTTAATTAAAAAAATTACATTAAACGGTTGGTTAAAAACTGATAATAATATATAATAATAGTAATAAATAAAAAGTATTTAATTTGAGGATTTTACATTATGAAAAAATTTGCAATAACGCTTTGCATTTTAGGCAGTTTAGGATTAACTTCAGGTGCTTTTGCTTCTTTTCAGGCTGAAGATATGGCGACCGTTCCCTCTATTCAATCTGAAGGCTTTTCTAAAGAAATGAGCAAAGTAACCGATGTTGTAAGATATAATCATTCTAAAGGCACCGTTGATACATATTATAACCATGACCCTTATGCTGATTGCAACGGAAGCGATAAACTAAAATGGTACAGCTTCATTAAAAGATGGTTTGACCCTAATCAGGATGATGAAATGTTCGGCAGACACAACATTAATTTCAGCAACGAATGGGGCTGGATGGAAGGTGATATGCCCGCTGTTTCAACAAAGAAAGTGAAAGAAGCAAAAGGCGAAGTTGAAGATGTTAACGTTGACCAGGTTATTGAAGAAGAAGCCTCAACAACGCTCGATGAAGAAATTGATTCACTGTAATTAATTTAAAAATAAGTTAAACAAAAAAGCCCTTTTTTAAAAAAGGGCTTTTTAAATTATATAAGATTATTTATTATATTGATAACGGGAGCTGATAGGAAAAAACCTGCTATTAAAAGAAATGCCGCAGATGAGAGTATAAAAACATAGATGTTTATCTTATCGAATATAAGCTTTCTTTTGTAAATTTTAAGGTTATCCGGTTTTTGGAATATTATATGTATTAATCTGAATGAACAGCAGGCGGAGATAATGCTTGCAAATACTGCAAAAACAAGAGTATTAACGCTCCATATACCGCATTTTAAGATATTTGCAAAAATGTAAAACTTAGCGTTAAAACCTGCCATAACAGGCAAACCTGCATTTGATAAGATACATATTGTAAAAATTGCCGCAAAAAACGGACTTATATAGGCTATACCCCTGATTGAACCTAAATTTTCATCTACATAGAGTTTTTTTGAGCCGTACTGCGATTCATATTTTGAAATCTCATTTTTAACCGTATATTTTCTTAAATTTCTCGCTATGAGCATAAAAGCCGCCCATATTCCGAAATTTGTAATTAAATATATAATAAGAAAATATATTGAAGCCATAATGGAGCTTTTTGTAAAAAATGCCGTGCCAAGGAAAATATATCCGAGATTTGAAACGGATAACGCCGCAAGAAAATCTTTAATATCACCTTCTTTTTTTACTATTCGAAGCGCAATAAAGTTTCCTAAAATAAGAGTAATTATTGAGCAGAAAATGAGCGCAAAGTTTAAAATACTGCCGAAACATCCCAGCGTGCAGGCGGTTTTAATAAGAGCGACAGCACCCAACGGCTGAATAACGGATGAAATAAAAAGTCCCGCCGCATAATTTGACCCCTTGAATATATCCATAACCCAGATGTAGAAAGGAAAGACTCCGAGTTTACATGTAAGCGCAAGGAAAAATAAAATATTGCCTGCATTTAGAAGGGGCGATGCGGGCAGAATTTTATTTATCATCATTGTGTTTATATCGGAAAAATTCACCGTGCCCAGTGTCATATAGATATAGCTTATTCCAAGAAGGATAAAGGTGCTTGAAACTCCGTTTATAATAAAGTATTTTAGCCCTGCTTCAAGGGAATTTTTTTCTCTGTCTTTTTTATTATAAAAAGATGAAATTAAAAAACAGAGCGCCAGAGATGAAATTTCAAGCGATAAAAAAAGTGTTATTAAATCTCCGGAAATGCAAACCCCGTATCCTCCGAGAAGCGCCGTGAGGAAAAGGGATGTAAAATTTGATATTTTTCTGTTTAATTTTTTTACAAAACCAAAAGATAAAAGCGAAGCTAAAAATGCTGATATTGTAATTAAAAATTTGAAAAATAAATTCAAAGGGGTGATATTGATTGAACCGTAAAGACAGGTTAAATTGTAATCTTTAAACGGAGCAAGGTTTGAAAATATATCAAGATTTGTTAACTTTAAAAACCCCGATAAAAACGGTATATAAGATAAAAGCATAAGGCAGAGAACCGTATTTAATAATCTCAGGTGCCATTTCGGGGCAAGATTTTTTGCTCTGAAACCTATAAAAGTTAATAAGATAATTCCGAAAAACAGTATAAAATCAGGTATAAAATATGTAATATCAAAAGTATTCATTTTAAGCTTATGCTCCCTTAAAATATATTTTCTAAGATGGTGTTTATATTAAAATTTGAGAAAAACGAAATATTATCCGTTATTCCGTTCGGATAAATTCCGAAAATAATTACAGCAAATGCAAGCAGGGCAAGTATAGCCGTCTGATGATTCGAAAGCTGTATTTTGCCGAAATCGTACTCTTCAAGAGAAAAGAAGGTTTTATGCAGCAGTCTTAAAGTGTATGCGGCAGAAAGAATTATACATAAAGATGCAAATATAACAAACATTTGTATTAAATTTGCCGCGAAGAATCCTTTTTCAATTAGCGGAGAGGAAAATCCGCCCGCAAGAGATAAAATCTGCCCGCTAAAGCCCATTGTAAAAGGAATTGCAATATATGAGCCGCATAAAATCAGCATTAATATTGTAATTTCAGGGATATAAGCCGAAATTCCGCCAAGAAGTTTAAGTTTTCCTGTTTTAAATTTTTGGCGGATTATTCCCTGTCCCATAAACAGCCCCGCTGAAATAAGCCCGTGGGCTATCATATAAAATATTGCGCCGTTAAGCCCGAATTCAGTGTATGAACATATCCCGATTACGATTACCCCCATATGTGCAATTGTAGAATATGAAATAATTTTTTTAATATCATTCTGATTCAAGGCGCAGTATGAAGTATAAACCATGCCTATTGCACCGAGGATAATAAGAACCGGTGCCATCAGCTGGAAAATTTCATAAAACATTTGAAGGTTTATTCTGATTAATCCGTATGCGCCTGTTTTTAGCGTAATTGCGGCAAGAACCATGGAAACCGGCGCGGGTGCTTTATTTAGAGTATCTTTTAACCATATATGAAACGGGAATACCGGTATTTTTAAAATAAAAGCTGCTAAAAATCCCGTACAAGCCGTTAATTGAAGCACTATCGGGAAATTAACCGCATTTTTTATCAATTCTCCAAAATTTAAAATCATTCCGGCATCTTTACCATAGGCGCAGATAAGAGCAGCGGATAACAGCATTAAAATTGAGCCTGAAAAAGTAAATATTGCGTATTTAAAAGCACTTTCTTTTGCGGCATTTCCGCCCCATATTGAAACAAGAAAATATACAACAGGAATTTCAAGCAGCCAGAATATTGAGAATGTAAATAAATCGTTTGCGGCAAAAATTCCCGTGGTTACACCTTGCAAAATAAGCATTAACGAATAATAAAACTTGTATTTGGAGTTTATCATTGTTTTTGATGCCATCAGAGCCAAAAGCATAATGAAAGAAGTTAAAAGGCACATTAACCCTGAAAAACTGTCCAGCCCGAAAGATATTGATATGTTTAATTGCGGAATAATATCAAAGGGCAAAGCTTTTGTAAAACCGAAAGCTGCGGCTTCGGTATTTATAAAGAGCATAAAAAACATTGTGTAGATAAGGTTAAAAATACAGAAACCCTTTGCAAAGCGTCTTATTTTTACAACGCTGTTCGGGAAAAATGGTGAAACTATCGTTAAACCTGCAAATACAGGTAATAAAACAAGTGCAAAAATATTTAAACAACTAAAGATAAAATTAACCGCCATAGTTAGAAAGCCCCTTAAAATATACCATTACAGCGCATAAAAGCATTAATGTGATAAAAACAAACGAACAGAAGATGTATGAATTAATATTGCCTGTTTGATTTCTTAAACTTAAATATGAGCCGAAGCGCACAATCTGTGAAAGCAGGATATAAAAACCGCCTATAACATATTTATCTATAGCTTCCGCTGTTTTTGCAATTCCTTTTATTAAAATTTGATATAAGGCTTCGAAAATTTTATTAATATAGAATTGAAATACGATAAGCCTGTATACGAAACGGATTTTCTTTATTTTAAATCTTTTCATTCCATATATCTGCCACATGATATATATCATGGCTGCGGCAATTATAAACAGTGAAATTTCAAGCTCAGGATGTCTTATAAGATAAAATTTCTGTCTTATGATATAGATATATCTTTGAAAATCGGGTGCAAGAAATCCGCCGAAAAATGCACTTAAAAAGGCAAGGACACCCATAGGCGCAAGCAGCCACATATTAATGCCGTTATACGGCAGTTCTTCATTTTTTGAAAGGTCGATAGAGCCTTTATAATGTCCTTCGAATATTAAAAAATAACTTCTAAACAGATACAGTATGCTTAAAATGCCTGCAAATACAAACAAACCGAGGTATAAAAACTGATTTGAACTGTAAAGATGGCTTATGATTATTTCCTTGGAATAAAAACCGCTAAAGAAAAACCCGGGCAGCGATACAGCCCCTAAAAGCCAGCCTGCGGCAAGTATCGGGAAATATTCCCTTAAATTGCCGAGAAATTTAATGTTTGAGGTTAAAGTTTTTTGGATAATTACCCCTGCGATTAAAAACATCATCGCTTTTGTTATACTGTGCATTCCAAGATGGAAAACAGCCCCGCTGAAAGCTCCGCAGCCAAGTGCCGTCATCATCAGCCCGGTTTGTGACGAAGTTGAAAAGGCAAGAATTTTTTTAACGTCATTCTGTGTAATTGCAATAAGCCCGCATATAATGGCGGTAAAAATGCCTATAAATGCAATTATTTTTAAAATTACGGGAGATAATATTAAAGCGGGATAAACTCTGATTAACAAATAAACTCCGGCTCCGGTCATCATTGCACCATGGATTAAAGCATTAATCGGCGCAGGTGCCTGCATAGCCTCCAAAAGCCAGATTTGAAAAGGAATCTGGGCAGCTTTTACAAAGGCGCAAAGTGTTAAAAGAAGGCAAATTCCTGTGTATAAAACGGCTCCAAGCTGTACATAAGCAAGGAATCCCCATGAATTCACATCATTCAGGCTTAAAAGCGGATATATTATTCCTTCTCTATCCTGCATTGCAAAATATGTAAAACCAAGAATAGCGCTAAATAAAGCAAAATCACCTATTCTGTTTATTAAGAAAGATTTTCTTGCAGCTCTTTGGGCAACAGTATTTTTATAATAAAATCCGATTAAAAGATAGCTGAAAACCCCGATTAATTCAAGGAAAATATAGAATTGAATTAAATTTGTGCTTAAAATAAGCCCTGCCATTGAAAAAATAAACAGATTTAAAAATATAAAATACCTGTTAAAACCTTCCTCGTTTTTCATATAATTATATGAAAAAGCGCATACGGGAAGACTTACGGCGTACAACACAAAAAGCATAAATGCCGAAATATTATCCAAAAATACCCCGAGATGAATTTTAAAAGCACCTGCATTTAAAAACAAAATATTTGATTCGATAAATTCATTCGGGTGTACTATGAGGTGGTGTGCACAAATTAAGCTTAAAAGCAAAGACATTCCGGATGAAAAAAGCGTTAAGAACATAATTATACGTCTTTTCGGGTATGACAATTGATTTTGCGGAAAAAGTATGAAAAATGAGGCCATAAGCGGAAGTATTAAAAGCATCCATAAATTTTGAATAATATCCATAGTTTAGATGTCATCCTCCGTTTTAAAATCGTCATAATCGGGACAATCTGCTGATTTTAGACTGTTTAGTGCAGGAGCGTCGATGTTTTTAAATCTTGAATAAACGGCAAGTATAAGCCCGAGCCCCGCCGCCGTATTTATTATCCAAAATACCGTTAAAATAAGCCCTATAGCCTGCCCTTCGGGTATTGAAAAATTAAAGAAAATATTTTCCTGCGGAGCAAAATTTTCCGCTATACTTTCTTGAACTGCAGAATTTAAAAGGGTTATAGGAGCATTTGCTTCATTTATAAAAGCGTTTGCCGCTATAAAATTCAAAACTGCAGCGTTTATCATAAAACCAAGCCCTATAAGGATTTTAATAAGATTACCGCTTGAAATTGTAATCATAAGCCCTGTTAAAAAAACAAAAAGAGCAATTATTAAATAATGACAAAGCCCCGGTTGAAGCCAATTTTCAGGGTTTTGCATATTTATTAAAGAAAATATTTCGTTAAACATTTTTAATTGGTTTCTCCTTTTTGGGTGTCGGAATTGTTTGATTTGCGGGCATTTTTAATTGTAATAACCGCCGCAGTGCCTATTAACACGGTGAAAACAAGCATACCCGTAAGTTCAAACGCAAGGGAATTATTTTTATATAAATTAAGCGCAAAATCAATCGGCGGGTAATTTTGAAGTGTTTTATAGCCCTTAAACTGGTATAAAATAAAAGGAATAATTAAAAAAGCGAAAACTACGGCGATAATCGGTGTAAACATTGTTTTTAAACCGAATAAAAATCCGAATTTTTTATCACTGTTTGAATTTGCCGTTGCTGCGGAAAACAGCATAAATACGGTTATAATACCAATAGAAAGAAGGATTTGCACCGTACCTATCAGGGGTGCATTTAAAAGAAAATAAAACCCCGAAAATCCTAAAAATAAGATGACGGCGCTTACCGCAGAATTAAAAGTGTTTTTTTGAAACAGGCAAAAAAGCGCTGATAGTGCGCAAATTGCCGTTAAAATATAAAAAAATACGGTATTCAAAATCTCCATTTTTCCCCTTGGATTTTAAATTTCTTCTTCGTTTACAAAGGCCGGTACATCGGGCGTTTCGACCTTATTTTGCAGTTTTTGCATATTTGCTTTGTAAATTTCTTTACAATCTAATATTAAATCTTTTTTGTTATTTGTTGCAAGTTTGTATTGTTTCGTTATATTTAATGCGCCATTCGGGCAAATATGGGCACAGCTGCCGCAGAATGCACATTTTGAAATATCAATATTTACAAGCTTTTTTGTTCCGTTTTGGTCTTTTTTTATTATAAGAGCACCAATTGAAGGGCATACTTCAGTGCAAATGCCGCAGCCTGTGCATTTTTCATAATCACACTCCGCTAATCCTCTGAAATTATCGGGAATTTGCGGATTTTGCCCTGTGTGGGTAAAAATTGCTCTTTTTTTAAAACTTTCGCACAAAACCGTGAAAATCGTTTTAAATATTGATATTGCACCTTTTATAAACTCTGCAATAAGTGTTAAATCATTATTTTTCATTACTGTACACCTGCAAAATGACGGATTAAAATTACGATGTTAAGATTTATTAAGGACAAAGGAAGCAGAATTTTGTATGAAAGTTCTAAAAACCTTTCATAGCTTAGCTTTGGGATGGCTGTTCGAATTAAAATTATAAAGAAAATTATCAAGAATGTTTTTAATATAAGCCAGAACCACTGCTCCAACGGTATTAAAAAATCAGGCAAAATGTAGGTGCCAAAGGGGCTCAGGTATCCTCCAAAATATATGCATACAAAAAATGCGGATATTGAAAGCAGAAGAACTCTTTTGCCAAGCATAAAAAATTCATATTTTAAGCCTGAGTATTTATCTACACAGCTTGATATCATTGCGTTTTCGGATTTTGATAAATTGAACGTCAAGCAGTTTAAAAGGGCAAGTGTGCATATAAAAAATACGGCGCATCCTATAATCTGAGGTATGAAATACCAGCCAAAAAGCCCTGCGGAGCTGTTTTGTTCCTGAATTATTCCGTTAATATTTAATGTTCCCGCCATAAATGCTGCGGCTAAAACTCCTGTAATCATTGGTATTATGTAACCGAGAGCCTTGGAAATTGCTTGAATTGCGGAGATTAAAGGCTGTCTGCCGCTTGAATAACCTGCCAAAAATGCTGCTATTACAGGGATTGAGACAAGAGCCATAAAAAGAATAACCGACGGAAACGAATCTGAAATTATGTAAAAATTATTAAGCGAAATTAGGAAAAATGCTGAAACCGTGGCGCAGAACATTATGAGCGGGGCTGCAAAGTATAGAATTTTTTTTCTTTTAACAGGGGCTGTATCTTCTTTAATCAACATTTTCAGAGCATTTGCGGCGTTTTGAAAAATGCCGCTCCGATTTTCTTTAGGACGGTTTTGCAGTGTAAATAGCGCAGTAATGCGCTTTTCCAGATATGAAAGTATAAATACGGCGGATATTATAATTATTATTGTAATGATAAAATTAATAAGAATTTCCATTATCTGTCCGCCTCCGTTATTACTATATCCAGACTGCTTATAAGGGCTGGCAAATCAGCTAAAGCGCAGTGTACGGCTATTTTTTCAAGAAGCTGTATCGCGTAAAATGATGGGGTGCGCCATTTTAAGCGTTTTGGTTTTTTGCTTCCGTCTGTTATAATATTACACATAACAAGTCCTCTTGCACTCTCTGTCCAGCTTGCAGCCTTTCCTGTTTTTGGTTTTATATCCGTTTGATTTATATTTAGATTAATTGCGCCGTCTTGATTAGCTAAAAGCCACTCTGCACACTGCTTTACAAGATTTAGAGAAATTTCAATTTCATCCATTCTTAATTTACATCTTGAATAACAATCACCCTCAAATGCTGTAGGGATAATGAATTCAAGCTCATTATACACAAGATACGGTTTTTCTTTTCTAAAATCAAGTGCAAGGCCGCTTGCTCTTAAATTTACCCCTGTAATTGAGTAAGGAAGGGCAATTTCGGTTGTTATAATCCCTAAATCCTTTGTTCTGTCTAAAAAAACGGGGTTTTCCATCATAACGGTTTTTAATATTTTAAACTTTTGATTGAAATTTTTAATAAAATCTAAAATATCATTTAAAATATCATTTGAAATTTTATTTCTTACACCACCGAAAACATAGTAATTATGGGAAATTCTGCCGCCCGTAATTTTTTCAAAAATATTTAAAATTTCGTTTCTTAAATTAAAAGCATAAGAAACGGGAGCAGGGATACCTAAACTTTGTGCAAAATCAGCTAACCAGGCAAGGTGAGAGGATATGCGGTTAAGCTCCATGGT
The DNA here is from genome assembly GCA_910587245.1 of Candidatus Gastranaerophilales bacterium. GTDB lineage: Bacteria > Cyanobacteriota > Vampirovibrionia > Gastranaerophilales > Gastranaerophilaceae > MGBC122484. The sequence goes on along the minus strand of CAJULX010000024.1, from coordinate 11,291 downwards.
TAAAACCCTTATATATTGGGCATTTTTCGGGATTTCGACCTCCAAAAGCTCTTCTGCAGCCGATAAATAAGCCTGTGTATAGAAAAAATCCGCAAGGTAATCAATTTTTTCAACCACAGGTAAATATTGGCTGAAACTCCTGTTCTGTGCTGTTTTTTCAAGTCCGCGGTGTGTAAAACCGAGTTCGGGCACGAATTTGATGATTTTTCCGCCATCTGTTTCAGCTGAAAACCTTAGTGCGCCATGGGTTGAAGGGCAATTTATATTTGAATTTATTACTGTTTTATTTTGTTTAATATCCTTCATTTCCCATCTATTCCTTGTTATTGGCTGTATCTATGGTGGTAAATCTTTTCTGTGAGCCGCTTTTAAAGCAATTTTTCAAAGGATGACCTTTAAAATTTTCATCAAGAAAAATTCTTTTTAAATTCGGGTGATTTTTAAATTTTATGCCAAAAAGGTCGTAAATTTCACGCTCGTCATAGTTTGCGCTTTTATAAAGCGATGAAACGCTGCAGGCAGTATCATTTACGGTGGTTTCAAATTCTTTAAACTCCCTGTTTACGGGGTTATATAGCGTGTAGGTGAGTTTAAATTCGTTTTCTCCTTCGGTATTAGGGCTTAAATCCTCTGCTACAAGGGATATCAGGGCAATAAAACCGTTTTTTTTAAACTTCTTTAACATCTCAAATGCTTCTATATTAGATGTTTTCATAGTTTGTTTACCCCGAAATACTCTACATTCAACCCTTCAACGTTATTATATGCCTCTCTATGCTTGATTTCATGCGTATTTTCCTCTTCTTTTCTTTTTAGAATCGAAGATGTTTTTATCTCGTTTTTTAATTTTTCAAGTGCATCAATTATGGCTTCAGGCTTTGGCGGACAGCCCGGAAGGTAAATGTCTACGGGTAAAATGCTGTCCACGCCTTGAATTTCGCTGTTTGAATCATAAAACATTCCGCCTGATATTGCACATGCACCCAATGCTATGACATATTTGGGTTTTGGCATTTTTTGATAGAGTTTTATCAATTCAGGCTTGGCTTTTTTGGTAAGAACACCCGTACAAATCAATAAATCTGCCTGCTGCGGCGATGCAGCAAAAATTTCAGGATTTAACACGCCTGAATCATATCCGCTAAAAGCCGTTTGCATCAGCTCTGCACCGCAGCATGACGAGCCGAAAGCCAGCGGCCATAAGCTGTTTGCTTTTCCGAAATTCAAAATTCGGTCTATAGAGCTTATTATAACGTTCATTTATCCTCTTAAAATTAATTTTTTGTGTATTTTATGAATTCTGATTTTATACTAAATAATAAAGTTATAATTAAAATCAGAATAAAAATCATAACTTCCGCAGTATAAAATGTGTCTAAAACTTTGCTCAGATATGCAAAAGGAAATATTAACACGCACTGCGCTTCAAATAATAAAAAACATATACAGTAGGGAAGAAAATTTATTTGAAAACAGGCGCCAAAATCTTCCGCATTCTCGTTTTCGCCTTCTATAGGCGGTTTTTGAGCACTGTTTTTTGATTTATATCTTAAAATTCGGCTTAAAAAGCAGGCAAAAAGCCCCAAAACCATTGAAAAAAATAAAAATCCGAAAAATACCAGATAATCCATCTCAAACAGGCGTTTTACCGGCCCTCTCTCCTTCTTTGCAGTACTGTTTTTAAAATCTCTATATATAATTTATAGCAATTATTTCAAATTTTGTAAATTAAATATTAATATTAATTAAAGAGTGTTATAATTTTATAGCGGTTGAAATTTGACCGCCTGATTATAATAAAATTTTATGAGGAATTTATGAGAGCTTCAAAACTTTTTATACAGACACTGAGGGATTTTCCGAATGATGCTGAGGCTATGAGCCATAAGCTGCTTGTAAGAGCAGGATTTATAAAAAAATTAACAAACGGTATATATAGCTATCTTCCTTTGATGAAGCGGGTTTTGGATAAAGTATCCAAGATTACCAGAGAGGAGATGGACGCCGCCGGGGCGCAGGAATTGTTAATGCCTTTTGTACAGCCTGCCGAATTATGGCAAAAATCAGGCAGATGGCAGGTTTACGGTAAAGAATTAATGAGGATGAAAGACAGGCACGACAATGAAATGTGTCTTGCACCGACCCATGAAGAAGTTGTAACCTCCGTTGCGGACGGGATTTTAGCTTCTTATAAGCAATTGCCAGTTAATTTATACCACATACAGCTTAAATTTAGGGATGAAATCCGCCCGAGATTCGGTCTTTTAAGGGGCAGAGAGTTTATAATGAAGGATGCGTACAGTTTTCACACCTCTGAAGAATCTCTCGATGAAGAATATAATAATATGGCGCAGGCGTATAGAAAAATATTCAAGCGCTGCGGGCTTGAAACCCGCATGGTGCAATCAGATTCAGGTGCTATCGGGGGTTCTGTGAGCCATGAATTTATGGTTCTTGTGGATACATCTGTGGGCGAAGACGATGTATTTTATTGTGAAAAATGCGGATATAGCGCAAATTCAAACCATGCAATATCTAAATTGCCTGAAATGGAGACAGACGGCGGTTTTACAAAGCTTGAAACCGTTGATACTCCAAATGTTAAGACAATTGAAGATTTGGCAAAGTTTTTTAACATTCAAGAAAACTGCATATTAAAAGCGGTATTGTATATCGCAAGTTTTGCGGATGAGAAGACACCCGATAAGCCCGTGCTCGTTATGATTCGCGGGGATAAGGAAGTTGAAGAAACAAAATTATCAAATGCTGTTGGTGCGCTTGAAATCCGCAAGGCTGTTGATGAAGAAGTTATTGAAGCCCTTGGATGTGAGGCGGGTTATTTAAGCTTTCTGGGTGCAGGCAATAAAAATGTTGAAATTTTATTTGATGAAACAGCTCGCGGAATGAAGAATTTTGTAATCGGTGCAAATGAGCCCCATAAGCATATTACGGGGTATAATTTCTCTGATATTACAAAGGATGACGTTAAGGAAGTTAAATTTTATGATATTTCCCTTGTGAAAGCTGGAGAAGGCTGTCCTGACTGCGGCGAGCCTTTAAAAATTACAAGGGGAATTGAGGTAGGTAATATTTTCAAGCTCGGAACAAAATATTCTAAACCGATGAATGCCGTATACACGGATGAAAACGGAAAAACTCACCCGTATATTATGGGCTGTTACGGTATCGGTATTTCAAGAACCGCATCCGCTGCGGTTGAAAGATACCATGATGAGTTTGGAATTATCTGGCCGCTTGAGATTGCGCCTTATCATGCCGTGGTTGTGCCTGTAAATACTAATGATGAAGAGCAGGTTAACTTGGCGGAAGATATTTATAAAAAGCTTCAAGATGCAGGCGTAGAGGTAGTTTTAGACGACAGAAACGACAGAGCGGGAGTTAAATTTAAAGATGCCGATTTAATCGGGTATCCGTTCCGTATAACTGTAGGAAAGACAATCTCTGAGGGGCTTGTGGAATTTAAAAAGCGTGATGAAAAAGATGTTTTAAAATTAACTCCGGATGAAGCTGTAAAGCTCGTTGCAGAGAAGGTTAACGCCATAAAATAACTTTAAGTATTTTTAAGCAAAAGAGGTTATGTAAAAATTGTTAAATTCCGAATTAAAGATTTCAATATGTCATATGTATCCCGATTTATTAAATATATACGGGGATATGGGGAATATTCTCGCTCTTAAAAACAGATTGCAATGGCGCGATATTGAAGTTGAAATTATTGAAGTTAAAGCGGGCGAGCGTATAAATTATAAAAAACATGATATTTATTTTATAGGCGGAGGGCAGGACCAGCAGCAGATTATGGCGTCTTTGGAATTACAGAAAAATAAAGATGCTATTTTTAAAGCGGCGCTTGATAATAATTCGGTTTTTCTTGCAATATGCGGCGGGTATCAGCTTTTAGGGCATTATTATCAGCCCTTTCAGGGGGATAAATTAAGCGGTATCGGGCTTTTGGATGTTTATACAACAGCAGGTGAAACAAGATTTATAGGCAATGTAACCGCACAGGCCAAATTTTTAAAGAAAAAAACGGTTGTGGGGTTTGAAAACCATTCGGGGCTTACGTTTTTAAATGCGGGTGCCGAACCTTTTATGAAGGTAAAAATCGGGCATGGCAACAACGGGAAAGATAAAACAGAAGGGGCAAGAAACAGAAATGTTTTCGGAACATATCTGCATGGGCCTTTATTGCCGAAAAATCCTGAATTGTGCGATTATTTGATAAGTTTAGCCCTGAAGAAAAAATATGAATGCGATATTCCTTTGCTGAAATTAAATGATGATATTGAGGGCTTTGCGCATAAAGACAGGGTCGGCGCAAAGTATTAGTTTCAGTTGATATTTTAGGGTTTTTAAGAACCCCCGGTATCTTAATTTTGTAAGTTTAAAATCATGGAAACCCATGTGTCCCATGGGTTTTGACATGTTAAGAATTGTAAAGAAAACCTTACATAACGAAAAACAAAAGGCAATTTTTTAAGGAAGAAATTCTTTATTATAATGTAAGGTTGGTTTAAATTTAAAATTTCAGGTTAGGAAAAGAAAACAAAGAACTTTTAAGTTTAAGCAAATGAAGGAAGAACTTAGGTTAGGAGGCAGACGATGTCTTGGGTAATGTTGTCGTTAAGGAAAGTTGCGCTGAAGCAAAGAATGAGCAACTTCGAAATGAAATTAACTCAAATATCTCAAAGACTGCAGGATTTGCAAAGTTATGCAAATAACATCGCCGATGGTGTTATAACCTACAATGAAGCTGCTACCTGTCCTTCCTCTCTCTTTGGCACTCAAATGGATTTTATGGCAAATTCTTCAGGAATTGCTTATCAATCCGCACAAATTAAAACAGATGCTTATATCCAGCAGATGCAGGGGCTTCAAATGCAGACAGGCGGACAATATAACTACGCTCAAAATTCAATTGATGCCACTTATGCAAATTCAGAACAGGCATATTTATTATTTAATGAAATTTATAAACAAGAATTGGAAGAATACGCAAAAGAAGTCAGCGCTCAATTGAATGAAGAAGAAAAAGCTCTTCAAACGGAACAGGAAAGAATTGAGACTCAATTAAAAGCGGCAGAAGCAGAATATAACAACTTATCTCAAAGAATTGATTCAAATATTCAAAGAGATGCAATTAAATTCTCCGCATAAAAAAGTTTAACTCCTAATCAATTAAACTTATAACCTTAATTCGCCAATCGTCTTTCGATTGGCTTTATTTTTGTTTGTACGGCGGGTTTTTATGATAAATGGTGAAAATATTTTAAATGTGCTATTGATTTTGACTTTATTTTCTCTTAAGATTTATTTATAAACATTAAATTTTGTTTTCAAAAAAACTTAATATGTGTTAATATATGTTTATAAAAATCAATATTTCGTAATGGAATATTTGGAATAACAAAAGGGAAAAGATAGGATTTTTTTAAGAATGACTGACGATTTGCAAAATGAAACGGGTGAAGTGAAACAAAAAATTCTCGTGGCAGACGATGAAGCCAGTATCAGAAGAATTTTGGAAACCAGACTTAAAATGGTAGGCTATGACGTTGTGACAGCTGAAGATGGCGAAGAGGCCGTTGAAGTATACAATAAAACCATGCCTGATCTTGTGATTTTAGATGTTATGATGCCTAAAATGGACGGCTATGGCGTTACAAGAGAAATAAGAAGAACATCAGATGTTCCGATTATTATATTAACAGCCCTTGGCGATGTATCCGAAAGAATTACAGGGTTAGAATTAGGTGCCGATGATTATGTTATCAAGCCTTTCAGCCCGAAAGAGCTTGAAGCCAGAGTTAAAGCGGTGTTAAGACGTACTACGACAAAAGAGATTTCCGTACCTTCAGGTAAAACCGCCAAGAACGTTATTACAACAGGAAGTATCAAAATTGATACCGCAAGACGTCAGGTATACAGAAAAAATGAAAGAATAAGATTGACAGGCATGGAATTCAGCCTTCTTGAATTATTGGTTAACAATTCAGGACAAGCTTATTCAAGAAATGAAATATTGCAGCATGTATGGGCTTATCCGCCGGATCACAGAATTGATACAAGAGTTGTGGATGTTCATATTTCAAGATTACGTTCAAAACTTGAAGCAGACCCTGCAAACCCTGAATTAATTTTGACCGCACGCGGCATAGGGTATATGTTCCAGAGAATTAATTAAGATTGTATGCCGATAGAATTAATAAAAAGATTAAATACCGATAACAAGAAAACAAAAAACATCCTTGTTATCGGTGTTTTTCATGGTGATGAAGAACAGGGTGAATTTTTTATAAATAAATACCTCGGGCGCAATATAAAGGCTGATAATTGCGGAGCGGAAGGTGTTTTTAGTATGGAGCACAAGGGAAAGAATAATCTTTACTATATTCCGAGGCTCAATTCGGCTAAAACACGCGTAAATAAAAACGGGGTAGATTTAAACAGGAATTTTCCCACTAAAAACTGGGGGGAAGATACATCTGCCGCGGGAGAAAATGCTGCCGATTATTTTGGCGGAAAGACAGCAGGAAGCGAAGAAGAAACGCAATTTGTCGTATCTTTAATGAATGAGATTAATTTTGATGCCGTTATAACTATTCATGCTCCCTATAAAATCGTAAATTATGACGGGGATAAAAACGGCGGAGCCTTAAGACTTGCACAAAAGGTATCTGAAATAACAGGGTATCCTGTTCAAAAAGATATAGGTTACCCTACACCGGGGAGTTTTGGAACTTATGCCGGTGTTGAAAGGGATATCCCCGTTATCACTATTGAAGTGGATGAGGATATCCCTGTAAATCAACTATATTTTAATTTCGAGAAGCTTTTTGAATTTTTGGAAAATGATTATTAAGCCAAGACTGCATCTGCATGTGACGGTTTATAATAGGCTTATTTGTTGTTTGCCTTTGTTTATTCGCCTTTGTTATCCGTAAACAGGTGTGATATTTTGTTATAGATATTTGAATAGGTTTTGCCGCCTTGAAGCATATCGTCGTTGAACAGCATTGCAGCAATGTTCATTTGTTCAAAATCTATTACTCCGTCAAGCTCTGCCTGGCCTCCGATATTAATCCCCGCTTTTTGTCCGAAAGTTGTATCGTCAAGGTTTATATCCGATGCAATGTATGAGAACGCCACTTCGTTTGTTTCCAAAACACCGCTTTCATCAATATCATACATATTGAATATACTTTGAAGCCCCATTAACTGTTCAAGTTCATCATCGTTTGTGTCTAAATCGCCGTATGTGCTGCGGTAGAAGGCAATCTGCTGTGCCGCAAATTCTTCATAATCTATAACGCCGTCTTTTACGCCGTTTTCATCTTCTTTATCATTTTCTTCAATGTGCTGTTCGGTAAGTTCTAAAATGGCGTTAATATAATCCTGCTCGGTATTTTCTTCTGTCAGTTCCGCAATTTGGAAGCTTTGCGGTACTTCTTTATTTTCTTCGTTTAAACCCGCAAGAGCTTGAAAATATTGCTTTTGAGCACATAAAAGATTGTTGTAAGTATTTTCAACGGGAGCCTGCTCGGCATTTTGCTGCTGAAAATTATCACCTTCGGCTTTCGGTTCTTCTTCGCCAAGACCGTTAAGGTTTAAAGAGTTCCCCGTATATATTAAATTCGGGTTTTGAATACCGTTTTCTTTTGCAATTTCAAGGGCTTTTTGATAGGCTGCATTTCCGCTTAAGCCATATTTTTCTTTTGCAATTTTTGTAAGCGTATCGCCTTTTTGAATTACATAAACTTCTGTCATCACTAACCGACTTTCTTTCAGATTGTATATACTTCACATATCTTATGTATATATAAAAACAAAATGAACCCCGAAAATTCAAGATTCATTTTGTTTGTTACAATTCTTAATATTTGTTTAATATTACGGAAGAATATATTATTTAGTTTGCAAGCTCTACCCTGTCAACATCAACAATAACGCCGCCCTGTTCTCTTTCAAGTTCGCCTTCAATGATAACGGTATCTTTGGGGCCTGCTTTTACGCCTTTCCAATCATCGTCATCAATTTCGATTTTAACGGTGCCTGTATTATCTTTAAATAAATACATTTCTTTGCCGATTTTTGATACGATTTTGCCTTTTAATTTAACATAAACGCTGCTTCCAAGCTTTTTAGCCTGCAAAACACTTACGATTTCAGTGTCTGAAGCGCCTGTGTAGCCGCCTTTGTCGCCCGGCATGTATTCAAAATCGTAATGATGATATTCGGTTTGAAGATTTCTTGTATGATGGTGTGCAAAAGTTTCTTGCACGCTGAATGTCATAACAAGCATTGCAATTAAGACTGCGAGTTTTTTCATAAATTTTTCTCCTTTATTAATATTTTTAAAAGTGCAAATAAATATAGGATATTTTATCATAACTTTTAACAAAATACATGGAGCGGACACCAGCTCCTGCTTTTATTTTGAAGTTAGCAGTTCATTAAAATTTCATAAACTTCATCAGGGGTGATATTGTTTCTTTCACCAAGAATAAATCCTCTTTCTTTGAATCTTTCGGATATCTTTTTTGCGGCATCAAGCTTATCTATGCCGTAATCCGAGAGGTTTGTTCTTCTTCCCAAAGATTCAAAGAATTTTTTTGTTTTTTTAATTGTGATATCGGCAAGAATGTTTTTCGGCAGAAAATCGTTTGCGCCGAATACTTCTACCGCCATTTTAGCGAGTTTATCCATTTTATCGCGTTTTCTGTTTTTCCAAACACGGGTGAGCACCACAGCTAAAGATTCTCCATGGTCAATTCCGTAAAGCGCGGTTAATTCATGCCCTATCATATGGGTTGACCAATCCTGTACACAGCCTAAAGACATCCAGTAATTAAGCCCGCAGGTTGCACACCAGAAAATATTTGCTCTTGCTTCATAATCATCGGGTTTTTTAAGAACTTTTTTGGCTTCTTTCATTAAAGTTTTAATTAGCCCGAGCATCCATTCGTCTTGAAGCGGAGAATTTACTTCATATGTTGCATACTGCTCCATTGTGTGTACAAAAGTATCCACAATGCCGTTAACCGTCTGTTTTTCAGGAAGAGAATAGGTTGTTTTCGGGTCTATGATTGAAAATTTAGGGTAAACAAAATTTGAATGGAAGGCAAGTTTTTCTTTTGTTTCAAGTTTTGATATAACAGCGCCGTTATTCATCTCTGAACCTGTAGCAGGAAGGGTGATAATATCGCCCAGGGGAACCGCATCTTTAATTTCGGCACCTTTTGATAAAATAGTCCAGGGGTCGCCTTCAAATTTTGCGGCTGCCGCGATAAATTTTGTACCGTCAAGCGTTGAACCCCCGCCGACAGAGAGAAGAAAATCAATTTTTTCATTTTTTACAATTTCAACCGCTTTCATTAAAGTTTCAAATTTCGGATTTGGTTCAATTCCGCCGAATTCCATTACGGTGTGTTCCGAAAGTGCTTCCATTACCTGTTTATAAATCCCGTTTTTTCTGATGGAGCCTCCGCCGTATGTCATGAGGATTTTTTTATCTTTCGGTATTTCATCTTTTACTCTTGAAATTGTATCAGCTCCGAAGATAATTTTTGTCGGCGCCTGAAATTCAAAATTGTTCATTAAAAATTCTCCTTCCCTTTTTATATCGGGTATTATCCCTATCGGTAATAACTATTTTTAATAATAGCATATATTATCTTTTTGTAGATTATAAGGATGGTTATAAAATTGGAAACACGTTTTAAAAGATTAATAACGTTTTTTATTATATTTATGTGTTTTCAGATTTTAAACACAGGGTTTTGCTCCGAAAAATTAAAAGAAAAAGACAGGGTTGAATATATTAATATAGATTTTTTTCAAAGGTTTGATGATGAATGCCTTGTAAAATATGTAATCCTCGGGATGAATAATAATTATAATCTTAAAAATTTAAGGCTTAAAATCAATGAACTTTATCAGGTTAAAAATATTGAAATATCAAAAGAATTCCCGAGTTTAAGCGTCGGGGCAAATTATCTCGGGGTGAAAATTCCGCATGTTGCTTTTCCCTATCAGGGCTTTCGGGATAATGCTTTTGCACTTCCTTTTATGACTATGTGGGAGATTGATTTATTCGGCAAAAGAAAAAATAAAATAGAAATGAAACGGGAAGATATCAATGCCGCAATTTATGAAGAAAAAGGGGCGGCAATTTCGCTTGCGGGAGAGATTGCGGGGGCTTATTTTAATATTGCAAATTTAAATGAACAGATTAATATTCAAAATAAAATTATTCAAAACAAAAAAGAAAGGTTAAAAAGGGTTCAAAAAAGCTTTGATAGAGGAGTTTTGGGGAAAATTGAACTTAATAATGTTAAAAAAGAGGTGTTTTCAGAAGAAACGATTTTGAATGATTACAAAAAACGGCTTGAAGAATTTAATTCAAGGCTTTCTTATTTAACAGGGGAGGCGCCCTCAAATTATTATGAAATAACAAATATTGAAAAAATTGAATACGGGGGAAATATCCCTGTGTGCATTCAATCGGATGAAATTCTTGCACGGCCCGATATTCTTCAAAAAGAGGCAAATTTAAAAAAGGCAAAGATTGATATACTTCTTGCAAGGAAGGAATTTTTGCCCGATATAAATGTTTTTGGCGTATTGATGTTTTCTACTTTAACGCCGAATTTTTTATGGAAAGGAGCTGTTGCAAATTTAATGGCGGGGGCTAATGAGAAAATTTTTACGGGCGGAAAAAGAATTTTTGATTTAAAACAGAAAAAAATTGCATACGAAAGAATGCTTAATGAATATCTGGATACAGACCTTAAGGCTTTAAAAGAGGTGAATGACGCTTTGTATAATTTAAAAGAGGATGAAAAAACCTATAGGGCAAATCTTTCAAATTTAGATTTTGAAGAGGATAATTTTATAAGAGTATCAAATTCTTATAATTTAGGGGTGAAGGGAGTTTTGGATGTTCTTGATAAGAATAATCAATTTTTGTATGAAAAATCAAAAGTACTGAATTCCAAGGTGCAGAAATTTATTGATTTAATTTCCCTGTATAAGGCGCTCGGGGGTGAGATATAGGCTTTATGAAGGGACGGAAAATATGGCTTTTGGTTTTAATTCTTGCGGCTGTTGTTTTTGCTGTCGTGTATTTTTTATTTTTTAAAAAGAAAAACGACAATGAAGTTTTACTTTACGGAAATATTGAAATCAGGGAAACAGCGCTTTCATTCAGGGTTTCAGGCAGATTAAAGGAATTATATTTTGAAGAAGGAGATTATGTTAAAAAAGGGCAG
>CAJULX010000023.1 GCA_910587245.1 Candidatus Gastranaerophilales bacterium | reverse complement strand
GATCTGCCATTCTTCTTGTCATAACGGGAGCAAGAGCGGCAAGTAACAATGAAGCAACAAGAAGTGCCATAAGCATTTCTACTAATGAAAAGGCGCACCTTTTAAATATTTTGCTTTGAAAACACAAATCTGGTTTGCAAATTTTAAAACCGTTTAGCATATTTTAATATTCTCCTTAAATTTGCCGAAAATATACATGGTATTTGAATATTAGCCACATGGTGTTACATGTGTGTAATGGAATATTATCATAATAGCACTAGAATTACATGTATGCAACAGCAGGATAAAAAACTGTTAAAATTAATAGGCAAAAGAATTAAAAAACTGCGCATTGAAAAAAATAAATCTTTAAACAGCTTTGCTTTTAATGACTGCCTGATAACTTCCGCAACTTTAAGCCGTGTTGAAAACGGGCTTGTTGATTTAAAATTTACGACTTTAATAAAAATAGCGAATGCATTAGATATTCCGCCATCAAAACTTTTAGAAAATTTTGATTTTAAATACAATGAATTATATTGACAACACAAGAAAATATAAGGATTAAAAGCCCCATTGGTTGACTTTATAATGCGTTCCTGCTATATTAGCAGGTAAATAGTATTAAACCATTAAATTGGCACCTTAAGGAGGTGAAAATCAATGCCTGAAGTAAGAGTACGTGAAAACGAAAATATTGAAAGCGCTCTTAAAAGATTTAAGAAAAAAATCCAGAAAGCCGGTATTTTATCTGAAATCAAGCGCAGAGAAAGATATGAAAAACCGTCCGTAAAAAGAAAAAGAAAATCTGAAGCAGCAAGAAAAAGACGCGTTTAGATAAAATTATAAAACTGGGGATTTAAATATCCCCTTTTTTAAAATAAAGGTGTAAAATTAAGGGGCAAGGGAGTAAGAAATGGCAAAAGATTGCAGTTTTGATGTGGTATCCGAATTTGACAGGCAGGAGCTTGTAAACGCTGTTGAACAGACTAAAAAAGATATAGCTTCACGCTTTGATTTAAAAGATTCTAATTCAACGGTTGAGCTGGATAGCGATAAATCAATTACAATCACAACAAATGACGATATGAAGTTAAAAAATATTGTTGATATTCTTCAAGGCAAGATGATTAAAAGAAATTTAAGCATTAAAATTCTTGACCCGAAGGCTCCTGAAAACGCTCTTGGCGGTAATGTAAGACAGGTTTTTGAATTAAAAAAAGGGTTAACTCAGGAACTTGCAAAGAAAATCGTTGCTGCCGTTAAAGATTCAAAATTAAAAGTACAGGCTTCAATTCAGGGAGAACAGGTTAGAGTTTCAGGCAAAAGCAGGGATGACCTGCAGGATGTAATTAAACTTTTAAAGGAAAAAGAAGACAACCTGAATGTGCCTTTGCAATTTACAAATTACAGATAATTAACTTATGGAAAATTCAAATAAAAGCTTGAATTTAAGCAATACCGGAATTATTTATAATTCTGAAATTGAAGGGAGCAAAGATTTTGCCCGCCTTGTTTCGGATGCTTTTTTTGAAAATAAGCTGACTTCAAACAAACCTTCCGTTTTTGATACGGAAAATATGCCTGATAATCTCACCTTTGCAATCCCTATAGGCGGGGATGGCACGCTTTTAAAATGTGCAAGACATTACAGCACCTTAAATGTTCCAGTTTTTGGCTTTAATATGGGGCGTTTGGGGTATCTGTCACAGGCTCTGCCATCCGAGCTTAATTATGTTATTCAAAAAATTAAAGATAAAGATTTCAGAATTGAAGAAAGATTAATGCTGAAATCTGGCGCTCAAAACATTGCACTGAATGATATGGTAATTAAAAAAGAGTTTTCTACAAGAACTTCTGTTTTAAATCTTTTTATTAATGAAGAACCTGTATGCAGTTATATGGCAGACGGTGTTATAATTTCAACACCGACAGGCTCTACAGCCTATGCGCTTTCAGCAGGCGGCCCTGTTGTTTCGCCTGATATTGAATGTTTTTTAATCGTGCCGATTTGCCCGCATACGCTGAATGCACGCCCTGTTATCGTAAATGCGGATGAAAAATTAACGGTAAAAATTTGTGAAAATACCGAATATCAAATAACTTCAGACGGTCAGGACACCAGAATGTTTAAAAAAGAGGTTACCGTAGAAAGATATGAAAACCGCGCAAAACTTCTTCTTTTAAATAAAGATAAGCAGGATTTTTACAGAATTTTAAGACAAAAGCTTCACTGGGGGGTAGCTCCAAATAAATGCTAAAAGAAGTTTTTATTAAAAATTTCATATTAATTGATGAATTAAGACTTGAATTTAATGACGGCTTCAATGTTTTTTTAGGAGAAACAGGAGCCGGTAAAAGTATTATTTTTAAAGGGATAGATATAGCACTCGGCGCCAAAACAAGCAGGGATGTTTTGAAAAATTCCGAGAAAAATGCGCTTATCGAATTAACATTTTTAGAAAACGGCGAAGAAATTGTTATATCGAGAGAAATTTCAAAAACAGGCACAAAACCACGCCTGAACGGGGCTATGGTAACACTTGACATTATTAATCAGATGAGAGAAAAGCTTGTTGATATCCACTCTCAGCACCAGACTTATACCTATCTGCAATCAAAATATCATATAGAGTTATTGGATTCTTATATTGAAAATGCGGATGCGGATTTTAAAACCACGCTCGAAAATTATAAAAAAGATTATCAGGAATATAAAGAGGTAAACAAAAAGCTTGATATCATTGAAACGGGCGAAAAAGAAGCAAGAGAAAAAATTGAATTTTTAAAATTTCAAACAGAAGAAATCGAGCAGGCGGACATAAAAGAGAATGAGGAAGAAGAATTAAATTCAGAGCTTGATATTTTATCAAACCTTGAAAATTTAAAGGAATTAACTTACGGCGCTTATTATAATTTAAATAATGATGATTCTTCAATAATCGATGTTTTAAGCAAAATTAAATACAATATCGAAAAAGCATCCGAATTTGACAATTCTTTAAATGAAACAAAAGATACATTTATTGATGCACTTGAAAATTTAAAAGATGTTTCAAATACTTTAAGAAATTATTCGGAATCTCTTGAAGCAAACCCGCAAAAGCTTGATGAAATCAATGAAAGACTTGAATTAATTCAAAAATTAAAAAGAAAATACGGTGATATTTTTGAAACTTATGAGAAACTGAAAAATGAGCTTGAAGAACTGGAACAGGGCTTTACATCTTATGAAGATTTAAAAATTCAAAAAGAAAAACTTTATAATTCCGTTTCCGCTTTGGCCGATGTGCTCAGCGAAAAAAGAAAAATGTATGCCGAAAAATTATCAACTTTAATAGAAGAAGAATTGAAGGGCTTAAATTTAGAATATGCAAAATTTGACGTACGCGTTGAAGATATTGAGGCTTTTGGCGCTAAAGGCAAAAACAGGGTTGAATTTTTCATATCAACAAATGTTTCAAAAGAGCTTGCGCCATTAAGCAAAACTGTATCAGGCGGGGAAATTTCAAGGGTGATGCTTGCGATAAAATCCGTATTTTCTCATTCAGATAATATTTCCGTTATCATCTTTGATGAAATTGATACGGGAATTTCAGGTAAAACCTCAGTGTGTGTTGCAAATGCAATCAGCAAACTTGCAAAAACGGCACAGGTGTTTGCCATCACCCATCAGCCCATTATAGCTTCAAAAGCAAACGATTTTTATTTTGTATCAAAAGAGCAGGATGAGGAAACAAAGGTGAGCGTCAGAAAACTTGAAGAAAATGAAAAACCAAATGTTCTGGCGCAGATGGCTCTCGGGGATGTAAGCGATAATTCTCTTACTTTTGCAAAAGAACTTCTCGGGTCTTAGGTTTTTAAAACCTATTTTAAAAAGGCAGTTTTTATCGCATAAAATCTAGAATATTGCTTCTATAAATTCTTCGGCATTAAAGTTTCTTAAATCTTCTATTCCTTCACCCACACCTATTAATTTTGTCGGAAGGTTATATTCTTTTGCAATTGATAAAATCATCCCGCCTTTAGCGGAACCGTCAAGCTTTGTAAGAGCAGCAGATGTCAATTGAACCGCTTCATTAAACACTTTTGCCTGGCTGAGCCCGTTTTGCCCTAAATTCGCATCAAGAACTATAATGCTTTCAATAATACAATCTGCAGCATTTTTTGTTATTACATTTTTAACCTTTTTTAATTCTTCAATTAAATTGAATTTATTTTGAAGGCGCCCTGCGGTATCAATTATAAGCACATTATAGTTTTCATCTTTTGCTTTTTTAATGGCCTCATACACAACAGCGGCACTATCCGCCCTATCTCGCCTTACAATATCAACTTCCGCCCTTTTTGCCCAGATATCAAGCTGTTCTTCAGCTGCAGCTCTAAAAGTATCTCCCGCTGCAATTAAAACTTTTTTGCCTTCATTTTTTAATTTGTGAGAAAGTTTGCCTATTAAAGTTGTTTTGCCTGCACCGTTTATCCCTGCAATAAAATAAATATTTAATTTGTTATTATCATATAAAAGCTTTTCGTTTCCACTGTATGCGGGGCTTAATATATTTAAAAATTCCGTTTTCAAAAAATCTTTGAGTTCGGATGATTTAACCTTATTTTTTCTTATTTTATCAACAATTTCGACACTTAAATCTATCCCGATATCCGCTTTAATTAACATATCTTCAATATCTTCAAGTTCATATTCATCCAATATGGAATCTTTTGAGCCCGCAATATTAAGAATGTTTTTAATCAAAGCTGAAGATGTTTTTGAAAAAGCATCTTTTAGGTTTTTAAACCCTGAATTATTAAACATAAACTTCAACCACTTTTGCTAAAATACCGTTTATAAAAGAGGGAGATTCATCGGTTGAATATTTCTTAGCAAGTTCAAGCGCTTCATCAATTACAACTTTTACGGGTGCATCTTTTATAAATAATAATTCGGTGATTGCTATTCTTAAAATGTCTTTATCAATTTTAAAGAGCCTTTCAATATCCCAGCCTGATGCAAGCTCTTTAATAACGTTATCAATGTCTTCTTTTCTTTCTTTATAGGTCTGAATGATTTTTTTAACATATCTTTTAACATCCGTCTGGCCCGATAATGCGCTTAATTCCGCTATTTCAAGAGCTGAAACCGATTTTTCGGCCACATTCATAATGGTATCAATGTCTTCTTTCATTTTTGAAGTTAAAGGCATTTCAACAGCTATATTATGCGCATCAATCGGTCTTGTCAGATTATCAGGGTGGTTGTTTTCAAAATCTTCAACAAATTCTCTCAAATTTGATAATTCGGATGTTACTATTGAAATTTCTTCCATAGAATTACTGATTAAGGTTCTGATAGAACTCAAAATCATCTGCTCAAAATCACCTGAAAGTTTTTCGACATCTTTTCCGATTTGAGAAAATATTATGAGAGAAAGTTCTCTTGAAGCGCGTCTTGCCTGCATTTATAAAATCCTTTATTAATATCATATCTATAAAATGTATTATAGCTTAAACAATTCAATTTTTTGCAAATAATTTTTAATTGAATTTTCGTAAGAAAACATTTTTGCCGTTGTCATTGCATTTTTTGAAATTTCCGTAAACTGCTTCGGTTTAAAATCAAGTATTTTATTTACCGTATTATAAATATCTTTTGCGTTCGGTTTTATTAAAAAACCGTTTATATCCCCATTTGTACCGTCTTTAATAATTCCTGCAGCACCTGAATTTTTTGTACATAAAACAATATTCCCATGCGAAAGCGCTTCCATATATACCATTCCGAAGGTTTCATTTTTGGACGGCAGTATAAAAATATCAGCCTCAATCATTTTTTCATACACTTTTTCTTTAGAAAGCAAGCCTGAAAATTGAATATCAAGCTTATATTTTATATTTAAAATTTCGAGTTTTTCCCTTAGAGGTCCGTCACCTATGATTTCAAGGCTGATTTTTTTATGCTTTTTTTTCAATTTTTTATACGCCTGAATTACAGCTTTAATGTTTTTTCTTTTTATAAGGCTTGAAACCGTGATGAGTTTTGCTTTTTTCGGGTTAAATTTATATTCTTCACGCTTTAATTCATTTTCCTGCGTAAGTTTTAAGGGTACACCGGAATAAATAATCTCAACAGGTTTATTTAAATCGGGGATTATTTTTTTAATTTTATCTTTCAGCCAGAAGCTTCTTGGCAAAACACATGCTGCATTTTTATAAGCCGATACCATCCTTTTTTTAAACATAAAATATTTAATATCGGATAAAACCTTGATATCGCTTGAATGCACAGCGCAGAGCGTCGGGATTTTATATTCTTTTGAAATAATATCGGCACACATTATGCCTGAGGGCATATGCGCCAAAATGATATCAAATTTTTCGTCTTTAAAATATTTTTTATAAGCCTTTAGTACGGATTTTTCGCAAAAAGGAAACAGAAAATTTTTATTAACAATCTTTACCCCTGAATTTTCATATTCACCGTTTTTATAGGTTTTTCTGCCCCTTATCATTGTATTAAAAATAAAATTCGGTCTGAAAACTTTAACACTATGTCCTTCATCTAAAAATCCGAGCGCAAAATCCCTTATTGTTAAAGGAATACCTTTTTCTTCTTCAAATAAAGGGTATAAATCAGTAATAAATAAAATATTCATTATATTTTATACTTTTTTAAACTTTGTAAAATCCGCAACGGTTTCAAAATTCTTCCTCAAACGAAGCAATAAAGAAAGCCTGTTATTTTTATCTTCAACATTTTCATCGTTTACAAGTACAGCCTTAAAGAATTCATCAATCAAGGGCGTCAGAGCATATAAATCTTTAACAGATTCATTTTCTTTTTTCATGGATAAAATCGCATCATAGAGATTTTTTTCTTCTTTGGTTTTTAAATCGGAAATTTCTCTGTTTAAAAGGCTGTTATCCACACCTTCCGTTATTCTTATAATTCTTTTTGCCTGTTCGGTAAATTCTCTGAAGCTTTCGGTATCTTTTTCAAGCTTTAAATCTTCGCATTTTTTCTTAAACGATTTTAAATCACCCAGAGGCGAAGTTTTTCTTAAAGCTTCAAGAATCTCTGAATCAAATTCGTCATTAAACATTACAAATAATCTATCAAGGATAAAATCAACAAGTTCTGATTTTAAAGATGTTTCAACCTCAAGATTAAATTCATCAGCAAGCTGTTTAACGGAAAAATCGATTAATTTTTCGATATCAATTCTTAAACCTGATTCAATTATAATCCTTAAAATTCCGATAGCAGCACGCCTTACACCCAGCGGATCGTTTGAACCCGTGGGGCGTTTTTTCTTTTTATCTTTTTGTGTTGATAAAAATACAGCGCTAATTGTATCAATTTTATCCGCAATTGATACAATTTTTCCTTCCACAAGTCCCGGTAATTCGGAATTTGCGTTCAAGGGGAAATAATGCTCTTTAATTGCGCTTGCAACATTTGCTTTTTCACCTGATTTTAGCGCATAATCTTCACCGATAAATCCTTGCAGTTCTGTAAATTCAAACACAAGTTTTGTGCTTAAATCCGCTTTGCAAAGTTCTGCAGCCCTTAAGGTATCATGGGATAAATCAGATGAAAGCGCCAATTCTTCGCATAAATATTCCGAAATATTTTCAATTCTTTTTGTTTTATCAAATAAAGTACCCAGACCCTTCTGGAATGTCATTCCTTTAAGGTTTTCAATTTTTGATTCCAGCGGGGTTTTATTGTCTTCATTATAGAAAAATACGCCGTCTTCAAGTCTTGCGCTTACCACTCTCTGGTTTCCCGCTTTAATATTATTGAAAGATTCGGTATCTTCACCCACAAAGTTTGCCATAGTGATAAATTTATTTGATAATTTTCCCGTTTTTTTATCGTAAAGAGGGAAATATCTCTGGTGTTTTGACATTTCCGTTGTACTTACAATATCCGGTATTGCAAGATATTTTTCATTAAAATCACACAAAACGGGAACCGGATATTCCGTAATGTATACTATTTCATCCAATAAATCATCAAGTGTATCAAATTTGATTTCTAAGCCGTTTTCATCCGCTTTTTTTGTTGCGGATTTTATAATAATGTCGCGCCTTTCTTCAACATCGGCGTAAACATTTACCTTCTTTAAATCTCCAATATAATTCAAAGGGTTTTTAATCTCAATTTCCTGAAGTTTTGAAAATCTGTGTCCTTTTGTTTTATTGCAGGCTTTTTTATCAATAATTTTAAAATCCAAAACTTCATCATCAAATATACAAAGAACATTTTCAATCGGTCTTGTGAATCTTTCTTCGTAATTTGCCCAGCGCATAAAATGAGCACCTTGAAGTTTTAAAACCATATTTTCAATATTTTCTTCAAGAATTTCTTTTGTACTTCTGCCTTTTTTATATACTTTTGCATGGATATATCCGTCTTTTTCAAAAAGCTCATTTTCGGATACTCCGGCTTTTTTTGCAAAACCTAAAGCCGCCATTGTATATTTACCGTTTTCATCAACCGCAGCTTTTAAAATAGGGCCTTTAACCTCTTTTGTGGTATCTTCCTGCGCACAATCAAGCCCCTCTACAAGAATCGCAAGTCTTCTTGGTGTTGCATATCCTTTTATCTCTTTAAAAGAAAGGGTATTTTCATTAAATAAATTCTTAAAACCGGCCTTTAACTGCTCAAGCCCTGAGGCTATGAATTTATAAGGCATCTCCTGTACTAAAATCTCAAATAAAAAATTCTTCATCATGCCTTTAATTTTATTACAAACAAGATTTTTTGTAACAAAAAGTTTTAGCAGTTTTTGCGGCGTCTTTTTTGCTCTTTTACAATCGGTCCGTTTCTATCCATAATTAATAAATCCCCAAACCCTGTTTCGTCAATATTAGAATCGTAAATCATACGTTTTCCGTCATTAAAATCTAATGAAGCGCGCTTTCCGTCATTTGTTACAATTCTCATCAGCATTCCGTCGGGGGAAACGGTCACATTTTCAATATTTTCAGGTTCGAAAGAATTTTTTGCGGACCTATTTAAATTTTCAAGCACTTTATCGAAATCAAAATCCGATTCAAGCGTTCTCATTACAAATGTAATATAGTTCATTGAAAAATTATCGCTTGAATCATCCAAAACAGCCGGACAACTTATGAAGGTTCTTTCTTGTTTTCTTTCGGCTTTCATATCCTCTAAAGTATCCAAAACGGCTTTTCTGTCTTTTGGTCTTAATGAAGAAAGGCTTTGTGCTTTCAGGCTGGCTGCAGGCGTAATTTTTCCGGGGGGTTTTATTACAGACAGGTCGCTTTTTGTTTTTCCGTGCTTTCCGCCTTTTATATCTTTAATATAAACAAAATCCTTCACCCCTTTTGCGCTGAATAAAAATTCGGCATCGTCGGCAGATTCATCAGACATTCTTTCACTATAGATTAAATTGCCGTCTTTATCATAGAGCATAACCGTGGTAGCACAATACTTCCCATCTTGGACAAAAGCAACCCTTTCCGGTATTCCGTAATCAAGAAGGTGTTTATCCATAAATATAAATTTATTTACATCCGGCTCTTTATTTCTGTTTATTATGCCTAATAAACCTGTAAAATTTAAATTATGATTGCCGCTGATGCCTTTTATGTTCATTTCAAAAAAAGCCTTTTTTTTCAAACCTGTGCATACTCTATTTAAATACAAGCATAATATTATTTGTCAAAATATGCGTTTATATTAAGTTTTATTAAATATGCTACGAATTTTTAACGTATTTGAAATTAGAACAATTATGTGTCATTTTATTATTGGGAGAGAACACACTAAAAAATGAGCTACACACCCTCTTTATTAAAAATAACGGAAGACCAGAATGAATATGCAAGAATGGTTGCATCTAAAATGTCGCACCCTCTTGAGCGTAAGCGCGGTATGATTGATATACTCGGGATTACAAGCGCCGTTAACTGGCTTCTTGCAAATAAAATCAAGGTTCAGGTGGCACGCAGCCTTCATAAAGTGCCGAAACTTCTTGAAGAATTTAAAATAACGGATATTTATTATAATAATTACAGAATTGATGTTATTACCGTGTTTCGGGAAAAAACCGTAAAAATCCCGAGGCTCCATGCAGAATTTGACATTATGCCTCATTATTACCTTGTTGTACAACTGGGGGCAATGCTTAAAGAAACAAAAATTATAGGGTATTTAAACCCGACGGATGTTTTATCTTCAAGGAAAGACGGAAAATATTTTTACCCTCCCGAGGAAAAATTAAAAAGCGCGGATGATTTTAAACGTATAATTAAAACCCCTGCGCCGATTCCTTCAGTTATAGGAAAACACCTTGAATGTATGTCATTATTTTTAAGATTTATTGATAATGAGCTTTCTACAAGCTATAAGAAGGTTTTAATCCAGCATCTTGTAACCTGCGAAACCTGCACAAAAAAGCTTGTGGATGTTATTGAATTTGATGCTGCGGCAAAAAATGTTAAAAATTACCCCAGAACAATTGAAAAATATTATAATAAATATTTAATACACAAAAAACAAATGATGATGGAGCCTAAAAATCCTGCCATTTCTAATATTCAAACACCGGGGATACCAAGAAAAAGCTCCGTTACGGGTATGTTAAACAAAGCTTCACTTGCGGAAAAATCCGCAGAACCCGTTAAAGAACCACCCATGAGTGCTGCCAAAAGAGCGGCTCAAGCCTTTAAAAAGACAACGATTGATTATATATTCAGAGATAAACCTGATTTTGAAGGCAGCAGCGAAGATGTAATTATTCCGGTAAAAGGTAAAAAGAAAAAAGTAGCCGTAATGGCTGTTTGGGCACTTATTCTTGTAGGCATTATAGGCTTTGCTGTCAGTCGTCATTCAAATTCTACACCCGAATCCATTGCAAGTGCGGATACGGAATATTCTGAAGATGCAAGCGGACTTGAATCTTTTGAAGAAAGCCATGGAGATTTAGGCGGCGGAGCCGAAGGGCTTCCTGAGGATTTTTATAATTCAACATCAGGATATTACGGCAAGGGAGATGACTATGCCCTTGCAAGCGAAGCTAACGGCGAACCAATTATTGCTACAATAAATAAGGTTTCATGGGAAGTGCCCGAAAATCTTGCAGATAAAACGAATTATAAAAAATTCTTACAGCTTGTAGGGAAAAATATTAAGCTTAATTTACAAAATGATTTATTATTATCAAACGATACCGCAAAAAACAGCTTAATTAAAGTTGATATCAAATTCGGACATAACGGGGATATTCAATCTTTAAAAGTGGCTTCAAGCTCAGGTTCAAATAATATTGATGAAATAATTAAAAAGAGCGTAAAGGAAACATTATCTTATATGAAGCCTCCACAGAGCGGTTTTGGCACAAAAACGGCAGAGATTACTCTTGTAATCGAACTTTAGACATTAAAAAACGGGCACATTTAACACAAGCCCGTTTTTTAATATTTTGAATTTGTATTATATGGTTATATTAATGCTTTTGCCGATATTATTATTTATGCCGCCAAAATTTATACTGTTTGAAATAGGTTGTATCATTGTTAATACCTTTCTTGCTAATATGTGTTGTTAAAAAGTTGTTAATATGCGGGGAATTCTATACTAACACAAAAATAAAAAAAGCAAGAATTTTTACGGCATTATTTTTCTGCAAGTTTCTTGATTTTTTCTTCAACGGATTTTATTTCAGCTTCAAGTGCTTCAATCTCCGGTTTTGCCGCACCTTTAGTATTAATGCTTTGCAGCATTGTTAATCTTTTTTGCGCGGCAATATCTAAATACTGTTCCAAAGGCGCATTATCAAGCATAGATTTAATTCTTTTTAAAACTGTTTTTTCAGCTTCAAAGCATTTTTGCGGGGTGAAAATATTATTAAGAAAAAGAGGTGCCATTTTTAATAATGCTTTGCTGATTTCCGAGTTGTATTTCTTAATGTAACCATCTGTAGGCTCGCCTTTTTGAACACATTCAGATATTTTTTTATCTAAATCCATAAGAGGTTTATGAATAAATCTTAAGGAATCAATATATAAAAAATCTATGAGTTCACTTTTAAATTCTGAAATTTCAGGCATTCTTTCTTTAGCCTCATCAAAGGATGTATTAATTTCTTCCATAAGCTCAGGAACGCCTCTGTGGCTTAGAAAACTTGGTTTTTCGCCAAGTGTATCTTCGATATAGTATTGAACATCATATGCACTTTTTTCAAGAGGGCTGTTTAAATAATCAAACATTGCAAACATGTTTCCTGAATATCCGAATCTTATTTTTTGCTCGGATGTTATATTTTCAATGATGGGTTTTGGGTCAAAACCTTCGACATCAACGGATTTTGCCGCCTTTATCCAAAAATTCCTATTAAAGTTATTCTTATTTTTCGTATTTGAAAAAATATTTTCATATTCATCCACACCTATTGTTTTACACAACTTTGCACAATTAATAAAATGATCAAGTTCATGCGCTATAGCTGCAGCATACTGAATATTACTCATATAGGCAACAAGACCTTTTGTAATATTTAAATTGCCTGTAATAAGATTAAATTCAGCAACAGCATTATCTCCTTTGCCTGTAAGATTATCTTTAATAAATCTTGCGGTTTTACTGCAAGGGGTTATTAATTTAGGGTCAAGTCCTTTATCTTCAAGCAGAATTGATGTAATTTTTCCCGTATTTAAAACAGCAGGGCCTTTGAGCGCTTTTATTTTTTTAAGCGTTTCTTTCTTAACGGGCGGCGTTTTAGAACTTAAACATACTTCATCCGGACGGCCAGCACAAAAGGCTTCTGCTCTGCCCAAAAAAGAGGGTTTTATATCAAAAGCGTTCAAATTATGTATTTTGGGTGTAGAAACCGTAATCATATGTATACAAAAACGAATGGATGAAAAATATTGCTTTAAAAAATCTTAGCCTCGAAACATATTCTTTTTGTAAACTTCATCTCTTAAAACGGGAAAATCATCTATATCCTGCGTTTTTACAAATTTAAACGCAGCTTCTCTTGCTTTTTCCAAAATTTCAATATCAGAAACAGGGTCTGCAAGTCCAAAATCCGCTATACCGCTTTGTCTTGTGCCTAAAAATTCCCCCGGGCCTCTTATTTCAAGGTCTTTTTGAGCCACAATAAAGCCGTTGTTTGTTTTTGTTAAAACAGAAAGCTTATCTTTTGTTTGCTTTGAAGCAGTCTGTGCTACAAGAATACAGTATGACTGCTTATCAGACCTGCCGACACGCCCTCTTAACTGGTGAAGCTGGCTAAGACCAAACCTTTCTGCGTTTTCAATCATAATAACCGTAGCATTGGGTACATCAACCCCGACCTCTACAACGGTTGTAGATACAAGAATATCGTATTTTCTTGCCTTAAAATCATTCATTACTTTTTCTTTTTCTTCATTCGGCATTTTTCCGTGTAAAAGCCCAATTTTAAAACTTTGAAATACTTCATTTTGAAGCCTTATAGCTTCCTGTGTGGCGTTTTTGGCACTTATTGTTTCACTTTCATCTATAAGAGGGTATACAATATAAGCCTGATGCCCGAAAAGCACCTGCTCCCTAATAAGCGCATACCCTTCTTTTCTGCCCTGCGCGCCCACAAGACTTGTTTTAACGGGAAGTCTTCCTTTTGGAAGCTCGTCAATAGTGGTTACGTCAAGATCGCCATGGACGGTTAAAGCCAGCGTTCTTGGAATAGGGGTTGCAGTCATAGTAAGCATTTGCGGTGTTTTACCCTTTAAAAGCAGCTTAGAGCGCTGTTTTACACCAAATCTGTGCTGCTCATCCACAACAACCGCGCCTAAATTATTAAATTCCACACCGTCTTGAATTAAGGCGTGAGTACCAACGGCAATGTGGGTCTGCCCGTTTTTTAAAGACATATTCATCTCGCGGCGCAGTTTGCTTGTATTTTTCCCCAAAAACAGCCCGATAGAAAGATTTAGCGGGGTAAGCCAGTCTACAAAATTTTTATAATGCTGGGTTGCAAGAATTTCTGTAGGTGCCATAATGGCGCCCTGATAACCGTTTTCAACGGCGCACAAAAGCATAATACAGGCAACCACCGTTTTTCCGCTTCCGACATCCCCCTGAAGCAGTCTCTGCATTGGTTCTTTTTTGTTTAAATCACGCCTGATTTCATCCACTGCTTGTTTTTGAGCATTTGTCAGTTCAAAAGGCAGATTGTTAATAAATTTTTGAACAAGCCCGTCTTTTTTGATTTCAAGAGAAATACTGTCAATTTTTTTATTGGCTTCTCTTATCAAGGCAAGATTCATCTGCAAGATAAATAATTCCTCAAAAACAAGCCTGTAGCGGGCTTTTTCAAGGTCTTCTTTTGTTTTTGGGAAATGAATCTGCCCTATAGCTTCCGATTTTGAAATAAGATTTTCTTCATCTCTTAAAAAATCAGGAAAAGGCTCAGGTATTGATTTTGAGAATTTTTCTACGGCATTTCCTATCGCCCTTATAAGGCTTTTGGCGTTTAAATTTTCACATAAAGGATAAATAGGCGTAATTCTGGTATCATAGAGCGCTTCTTCATCTTCTTCCGAAAAATCAGAAGTTATCACCTGCATTTGAGGCTTATCAAGCGTTAACAACCCTGAAAATTTATCAACTTTCACCGTGCCGTACGCTATTACCCCGGCGCCGACAGGGTATTGAGATTTATAATGTTCAAGCATTCTTCTGTTTTGAACTTTATAAAACATTGGAATGACAATATTTCCGCTTGAATCACCTATTGTAAGCTTAAAAATTGCAAGTTTGTTTGCGGTTGTGTGGCAATCCGCCTTTTTGATTGTGCCGAAAACACAGACGGAATTTCCGACTTCAAGGTTTTTAATTTTTGTGCGGCCTTCGTAATCCACATATCTTTTAGGGTAATATTCAAGCAAATCTTTAACCGTATAAATATCAAGCTTATTAAAAACAGAGGCAAGTTTCGGCCCCACGCCTTTTACAAAAGCAACATCAATTTCATCAATTTCGGTTGCAAAAGGTTTTTTTTCAGCTGCTGCCTCTTTATTTTCTTTAGCTTCTGCTTCTTTTGCGGCTTTTTTTTCTTCAAGCTTTATTTTTGCTTCTTCAAGCGCCTTATTGTGTGTTTTTTTGAAATATTCAAGCATATCAATAAGCATTTTTATTGAGCTCATTCTGCCTGATATAGAATCAAATCTGTATTGATAAAAGCAGGAAATAATGGTATCCGCTCTTCCTTTGTCGATTTTATTCAGCTTTTTTTTAAAACCGTTCAGGGATTTTATTACAAAATCGGAAAAACAGGTGGTTTTTCCTATAAAATCAATGTATTGATACTTTTCTTCAATATCAACAGCTTTTTTTATATCATTGTAAAAATCGTTGAAATTCATTTAATTCAGCCTTTAACAAAGCCTTAAGGCAGTATCCTTAAAACTTCATATATATTTATTTTCTTTGATTTGCCTCTTATGGTGACTTCGCGTATTTTTATAACGTCAACATATTTTTGAACCCTGAGGAATGTTTCTTCGCTTATTAAGAATTTTGTCTTATAAACTTTGTTGTAGTTTTCAATTCTGCTTGCAGTGTTTACCGTATCGCCGATAACCGTGTATTCAAGCCTTTCTTCGGAGCCAATGTTGCCAACAAATGCTTCCCCCGTTGAAATACCTATCCCTATTTCAATTTTGGGTTTGCCTTCATCCAGCCATTTTGCCTGCAATTGTTTCACTTTTTTGAGCATGGCATCTGCACAGCGAACGGCATCAATTGCATGGTTTTCATTTTTTATGGGTTCGCCAAATACCGCAAGCACGGCATCTCCCATAAATTTATTCAATATTCCGTTATGATTTTCTATAATAGGCGCAATGGCTGAAAAATATACATTTAAAATATTTGTTACTTCTTCTGCGGAAAGCTGTTCCGAGATTGATGTAAAACCTCTTATATCCGCAAATAAAACCGTAACACAGGCTCTTTTGCCGCCCAATTTTACGCTGTCTATATTGGATACAACATTTCTCATAACGTCTTTTGATATGTATTTACCCATTGCGGATTGAATTTTTTCTTTTTTACGTCCTTCAACAAGATATCTGTATGAATACCCAAACCCTATTGCAATAAGCATGAATACTTCGGGCAAAATCAGCCCCACAGCTATTCTGTGGTCATACATTATAAATGTAAAAATAAAATACAAAAACATCGTTAAAGACGTGCACATTAAAGCAACGGGGATAGGAAGCGTACAGATTAAAAGCAGTACAAAAACAAATACCGTTAAAATCATTACAAAATCATAAAGAGGACTTACCTCCGTAAAGAATTCATTTTTATAAAGATTGTTAAAATTTGTTGCCTGAATATCAAGCCCTGCAAATGTATCCGAAACGGGGGTTCTTTTAACATCCTGCAGTGCCTGAGAGTTAGCATTTGAGCCTACAAAAACAATTTTATCTTTGAAAATTTCAGGATCAATTACGGGTTTCTCGCCTTTTTTAAGACTATACAGAGATTCTATGATATCTGAAGCTGAAATTTTTTGATGCGAATAAACCCCGTCAGGCGTTTTATAGTATGCAATATTACTGTATGCGGAACCGTCTTTGCTTAAAACGGGTATTTTTAAAGTGTATTTATCATTTTTCCCCGTAATGTATTTATCGTCAATTGTGAATTCTTCTATCCCGCTTACTTTTGAAAACATAAAAAGCCCCAAAGAAGGGTAGAGTTCATCGTTATATTTTATAACCTGATCCACTTTTCTTATATATCCGTCATTATCCTGACGGGTATTAACCGCACCCAAATTTTGAATATTATAAAAATATTCTTTTAAAAACGGTGTAAAACTTTGATAACGGCTGTTATCTTTATATTTTGCGCTTCTTTTATCAATAAATTTAATATTGTGTTTAGAAGGCAGAATATCGTTATAAAAGTCTTTATTTGTGCGGTCTTTAGATGTTTCGTACATAAAGCCCACACCTGCAATAAGCCTTTCATAATCCCCGATTTTATTTGAAAATTCTCTGTCATATTGCGGATAATCGGTATCCGGTGCGATAATAATTGCGTCAAATCCGTATACTTTAGCTTCAGTATAATATTCAAGGTAATCAAATATTTCAAGAAACCTTGTTCTTCTCCAGGGCCAGCGCCCGAGATTAGCCAGAGATTTATTATCTATTACGACTAGAATAATGTCATCCGATGCAGCCTTATTTACCGATGTTTGTTTCATCATCAGGTTGTAAGATTTATATTGGAATATGGTATACCCTATCAAATACACAAGGAAGAACACCACAACGGATGCTACGGTTAATAAAACGAGTGATTTTTTGTGTGAAATTTCCATAGCCTTTATTTTACTTTATAAATACCTTTTTGCCAAATAAATTTAGCTAAAATTTGTCTTGCCGTATTATTTATATTAGAATTATTAATAAGAACAGGCTGAATATAAAAGCAAGGCTTTCTGACAAGGAGAATACAATTGATGAAGAATATTTGGAAAAAAATTACGGTAGTTTTAATGCTTTTGTTTATGGCTTATATGACAACAGCCGTAAATCCCGTGCTTGCACAAACCCCACAGGCATTGTACGACAAAGCATGGAAACTTATTGATACAAAATTTGTAGACAGAACAAACAATAATCAGGATTGGGGAAGATGGAGACATAAATATGATTCCGTAATTAAAACGGAACAGGATGCCTACGTTGCGATTGATACAATGGTATCCAGCCTGAATGATGTTTATACAAAATTTTTAAACCCTAAAGAATACGGTGAAGAAAACGATTCAATCCAGGGGTCTTTAAAAGGTATAGGTGTTCAAATCGGTGTGCGCGACGGCAAACTTTTAATTATTGCCCCGCTTGAAGATACACCCGGTGAAAAAGCGGGTTTAAAAGCGGAAGATGAAATCCTTGAAATTGACGGTAAATCAACAAAAGGTATTACGGTGGATGCTGCTGCCGATAAAATAAGAGGCGAAGAAGGCACGCAGGTTCAGCTTTTAATTAAAAGAGAAGGAGAAGAAAATAAACTCTACAAAATCACAAGAGCAAATATTGAATTAAAATCAGTTTCGACAAAAGCACCGAAATACGCTAAAATTTCACCGAATATCGGTTATATCAGATTGAGTTCATTTATAAGCAAAAACGCAACGCTTGAATTTGAAAACGCTTTAATTGAAAACAGAAATAAAGACGGAATTATCCTTGATTTAAGGTCAAACCCGGGCGGACTTTTAACAAACGCAATATTTATAGCAGATATGCTTCTGGACGGTCAGACAATAGTATCCACCGTGGACAGAGACGGCTATAAAGAAACCCAAAGGTCAACATCCAAAGTTATTTCAAGACAGCCTATGGTTGTTTTAATTAACGCCGGAAGCGCAAGCGCAAGCGAGATTTTATCCGGCGCACTTAAAGATAACAACAGGGCAACAATTGTGGGTAAAAAATCCTTCGGAAAAGGGCTTGTGCAGGAAATCAACAAACTTCCGGGCGGGGCTGCAATGCACATTACAATACAAAAATATTTAACACCAAACGGCACCGATATCAATAAAAAAGGTATAGAACCCGATGTGGAAGTGGATATCACCGCAGAAGACGTTAAAGCGGAACGCGACCCGCAACTTCAAAAGGCAAATGAAATCTTAACAAAACAGGCAAAAGTTGCAAGAAAGAGATAAAATTTAAATGTTGTGTTGTTAGAGGTTGAATGGGTGAAAAAAGACGGTCTTTAAAGACCGTCTTTTAATTTTCCGTTGTATATTTAACAACTTTTATTTTCCAGCCTGAGGGCGGGACTTTTTTCTCTTGTTTTTTAAATCCTGAAAACAACATTTTGAATACCGTATTATTTAACTTTGAATCATTTGTATGTTCGACTTCAAGCGCGCTCATTGTTTTAGCGTCAAACATATCACCTGCTTTTGCCTGCAATCTGTCAATTTTGTATTCACCCGATAAAAGTTTTTCTATGTATGAAATGGCATCATCGAACGGAAAATCCGTATTTTTTCCGTTTACGGTGATTGTTTCGGGGTTATCCCTGCAGGATTCAAGGTGTTTTATGGCACTAATCAAGCTTTCCGTATCGCCTTTCGGGTCTTCCATAGGGTTTGCGGCTATTCTGCGTACATCTTCTATTCTGCTTCTAAATTGGGTGTCAATATTGTTATCAGCCGCAAAATCATCCAGAATTTCGGTTATACCCTTTACCTCTTTTCTAACCTGCTGAGCCTGCTCTTTTGAAACTTCATGTTTTATTCTGCTATGCCTTTTGCGCCTCGGCTTTGAAACTTTTTTAGGTTTAACCGCAGCAACATCGCCTTCAGGCATATCTGCAGCAGAAAGAGTGTCATCTCCGCTTAAAGGAAGATTATCCGCATCCGTTATTTGTGCCTCGGATGTGCCTGCCGTATCAGTTTTCTGTTTTAAATCAGGATTTACCGATTTATCATCGGGCGCCCCTGCGGTTTTAGTATCTTTATTTTTTATATGCAGAACATTTTTAATATTTAAAATCGCCTCGCCCGATTTAAATATACTTACGGTTTTCCCAACCTGCGCAGGCACATTTTTAAAACATTCAACCGTGGCGTTTAAAACATTCAAATTTTTAGTATCAATTCCTGCACCCTTTAGTGCTGCTTTTGAGCCTGCAACCGAGCCTGCAACTGCAGTTGTGCCAAGCCCGAGCCCCTGCCATGCCTGCCTTGCTTCATCATCGGTTTTAGCAGTCAGCGCATTATATCCGCTTTTTATAAGCCCAATCGCACCGCCTGTGACACCTGCCGCCACCATAACAGGAGCTGCAGCACCTCCTGTTGCCGCTATTAAAAGCCCGCCGCCTATAATCCCCGCTGCACCGATTGCAAAGTTTTTAGGGGAGGATAACATCATTGTAACAGGGGATATCACCCCTTTGCCAAAGTTCACAAGCTTTTCTTTAGCTGAAATTTTACCGTCATCTGCCGAATATTTATCAGTTGAAAAACTTGCGGTATCTTGATTGATAGTGCGCTGATACTGCGGAGGCGGTGTATTTGCAATATTTACAGACGAATTTACAGGCGCAAGAGCACCCGTCTGCCCGTTTTGCATACCGTTATCCCTGCACCAGGTTATAAATTTCAGCTGGTTTGCAGCACCAATAGTATTATTTATACTGTTATTTGCGCAATTAAAATTGCTCATAGTTTTCCTGACACTATAAACACACCTACTTATAAAAAACCCGTTTTGTCTTAAAAAATGCGCAAATCATGCCGGTTTATTAAGTTAAATTACAATTTCTCTTTCTTCTCTGTATGTCACATACCCGGGGTGTGTTTCAGGCGGTCTTTTTAAATATTTTCTTTTTGTATAAATTATTGAAGCTTTAGCATTATTTTTCATCGGAGAATTTTCTTTTGCAAGCTTTGCACCGTATAGCAAAACTTCATCCGTCACTTGTTTTCTGCCATTTTCCGTCTTTATTATAATGTGCCCCGAGGGGCAGTCTTTTGCATGAAGCCAGATATCTTCAGGATTTGAAAGTTTTCTTATAAGATAATCATTCTGTTTATTGTTTTTTCCTAATAAAATATTAAATCCTTCGTATTCAATATTTTGTATGTTGAGAGTTTCTTTCTTTTTGCCTGCTGTAGGGTTTTGTCCAGAATTTTGCTTTCTTTGCGCATCAGAATATTCGTTTAATTCTTCTTCAATTTCATCTAAAATATCAGGCCTGTCCGCATTTTCTATCGAAAATGAAATTTCATTAAGATATTCAATATTGTCTTTTGCTTCAACTTTTCTTTTTTCTAATATTTCAGCCGCCTTTTTACCTTTGGTATAAAGTGCAAAATACCCTTGTGCGTTTTGCGCAGGTGTTTTATTTTCATCCAGAATTATTTCAATCCCGTCTGTTTCAAATTTTTTATCCCCTTCTTTAATTTTATAAATATTTGCTAAAATTAAATCCCCTTTTTCTTTGTGGGATAAATAATTTGATCTTTTATCGGAATTTAAAATAACATCATTCTGCTTTTTAAATTCTTTTTTTAAAATTTTTTGCAGCCTGCTTTTTCTTGTCTGCATTAAATCTTTCAAAACAAAATGTGAAAAATATGCTTCGATTAAGCCGTTTAAATCATCGCATTCGGATACATCCAAGCCTTCTTTTTCAATTTGTTCCGCCCAGAATTCTTTTATAATGCTGCCGTTTCCTGCCGTCAAATGTTGAAGCGTTTCAAATAATTCAATTTTTTCTAAATTTTTCTTCAAAATAAAATCAATCAATCCTTTAGAAAAATAGTAGTATTTATCAGATATTTCAAAAATTTCGGTATTGTAAAAATCGGATGCGCTTATCCTTAAAATATCCGTTTTTTCCTGTTTTGGCGGATAAATATACTGTATTCCGCCCCATACTTCTCTTATGGAGCTTTTTTCAGGAGAAATATTATGCACACACCCTGTTATAATTTTATTTCTTGCATTGTACAGAATAACATTTGAATGTTTGCCCATAATTTCAACGCTCAGACACATCAGCACCATTGAACCGATTTCATCATAAACGTTAAAATAAAATTCAACTACGCGCTCATATTCTACAGCGCGCACTTCGCTTAATTTTGCACCTTCAAGATGTTTTCTTAAAAGCATACAAAACATGGGCGGCTCTTTCGGGATTTTGATAAAATAATTTTCTTTTTTGGTTATAAAATTCATATGCGGAAATTTCGGGTCAACATTTATATAAAGCTTTCTGTTTTCACCTAAATTTCGCATAGATAAAAGAATTTCACGCTTTGAGAGCATTTGAATTTTTTGCACAACAGCTCCCGTGAAAAAATCTTTATTTTCTTCAATTAAATATTTTAAGCTTAAAGAATCTAAATTAAACATAGTTTTTATTGTAATATAAAAACCGAAGGAAAAGCGGAAAGGAAAACTTTTTGAATTGTTATTTTTTCGGAACGTTTAATCCGCCCCATAACGGGCATATAAATCTTGCAAAATCGGTAAAAAAAGAATTTGGTTTTGATAAAATAATTTTTATGCCTGCTTTTTGCCCGCCGCACAAAGAAACTCTGGATTTTTACCACAGATACAATATGGTAAAACTTGCTGTAGATGAACCGTATCTTGAAGTTTCAGACCTTGAATCAAAACTTGAAGCCCCATCGTATTCATATAGAACAGCATCCCGTCTTTTTGAAGACAATGGCGGCAAAATACCCTTTATAATAGGGTATGATGCTTTTATTGATATAGAAAAGTGGAAAAACCCCGATATTTTAAAAGAAAAGCTTGAATTTATCGTATTAAAAAGGCATTCGGGTGTTAAAAAGGAAGATATACTTGCACTAAAAGATAAAGGATACAGTTTTAAAATAGCTGAAACTCTTGAATACTTTGATGTTTCATCAAATGAAATAAGAGACAAAATTAAAAATAACAAAGATACAACAGATTTAATAAATGAAAAAGTAAGGGAATATATTGATGAGCACGGACTTTACAGATAAATTTAATATAACGCCGGATGAAGATAAAATTTTAAAATGGCTGAAAGAAAATTTAAACGAGGAGCGCTACGAACATACCCTCGGGGTAAAAGATGCTGCGGTCGAACTTGCACTCAGATATAATCTTGACCCTAAAAAAGCGGCGCTTGCAGGACTTTTACATGATTGCGCCAAATGTTTAAAAAATGAAGATTTACGCGAAATTATAGATAACAAATGTAAAAATATAGATGCGGCAGAACTTTTAAACTATAAAACATACCATGCGCCCGTAGGCGAAGTATTTACAAAAGAAATATTCAAAATCAATGACCCTGAAATTTTATCCGCAATAAGGTTTCATACCCTTGGAAGAGTTAATATGACTACATTTGAAAAGATAATTTTTCTGGCGGATAAAATTGAAGCAAAAACAAGAGATAAAGAATACAGAGAAAAAATGCTTGATATCCTTGATAAATACGATGATATTAAAAATGGGCTCGGGCTTGATATGGCGCTTTTTGAATGTTTTTGCCTTACAATAAAAAGCCTTGTCGACAGGCGCCTTGCCATATGCCCCGCTACAATTGATGTTTACAATTGGTTACTTCAAACCGTAAAAGATTATACAAATTAATTGTTTTATATTACAATTGTATTAGTTTAAACCTTTGATACAGGTATTTTAGGGAGAGTGAATGCAGGGGGCAGCCTCAAAATTAACCTTATTTATATTTTTGGCGCTTGTTTTCGGAATTTTATTCGGCTGGCTTGCTCCTGATATTGCAGTCAAAATGCAGCCTTTAGCCGATATGTTTTTAAGAATGGTGAAAATGATAATCGCCCCTTTAATTTTTGCCACCCTTGTTGTAGGCATTGCAGGGCACGGCGATGTCAAACATCTTGGAAAAATAGGGCTTAAAACTCTTGTATATTTTGAAATTGTAACCACACTGGCTCTTATTTTAGGGCTTGTAATGGCAAATGTCTACAAACCCGGTGTAGGGTTTAATATTGATTTAAGCTCCGTTTCAATGGCGGCTGTAGAAAAAATGCAAAATGTTCAGCTTGACCATTCTTTTTCACACCTTTTAGTTGATATGGTGCCCACAAGCGTGTTTAAATCAATGGCGGAAGGAAATCTGCTGCAGATTGTTGTATTTGCAATATTTTTTGCGCTTGCAATCTGTGCTGTCGGACAAAAAGCACGTCCTGTATTAGATTTTCTTCAAAGCACATGTGAAATTATGTTTAAATTTACTGAATATGTTATGCTTTTTGCACCTGTCGGGGTTTTTGGCGCAATTGCCGCAACCATCGGGCAAAACGGCATAGGTATTCTTGTAAATTATGCTAAACTTATCGGTATTACTTATTTTTCGCTCGCTCTTTTTGTATTAATGGTGCTTGCAATCGTGTGTAAGATTATAAAAATCCCTTTCAGAGCGCTTATCAAAGCACTTAAAGCTCCCGCACTCCTTGCTTTTACAACGGCAAGCTCGGAAGCCGCTCTTCCAAAGGCTATGGATGTTATGGAAAAATTCGGCGTACCGAAAAATATCGTAAGTTTTGTTATGCCTACAGGATATACTTTTAATCTGGACGGTTCAACACTCTATCTTGCACTC
The DNA here is from genome assembly GCA_910587245.1 of Candidatus Gastranaerophilales bacterium. Taxonomy (GTDB): domain Bacteria; phylum Cyanobacteriota; class Vampirovibrionia; order Gastranaerophilales; family Gastranaerophilaceae; genus MGBC122484. The sequence continues at coordinate 5,595 of CAJULX010000023.1, read as the reverse complement.
ACGGCACTGTTTTGCGCACAAATTGCAGGAATAGATTTGCCGATTGAAAAGCAGATTTTAATAATGCTTACTTTAATGCTTACATCTAAAGGAATTGCAGGGGTTCCAAGGGTTTCTCTTGTAGTATTAACTGGCACACTGTCTTCATTCGGTATTCCCGTTGTAGGTGTTGCAATACTTTTAGGGATTGACCAGATACTTGATATGGGGCGTACAACGGTTAATTTAATCGGAAACTGTGTGGCAACAACGGTTGTAGCGAGGTGGGAAGATTCTTTTGACTATGAAAAGATGGAAAAATACATAAACGATAAGAAAAATAAAAAGCCGCCCCTGCCGAATGTTATCTCAAAAGGGGTTTAATCCGTTATGAAAAAGGTTTTAATTTTTGTATTTATTGCGCTTGCTTTATGGAAAATATTTTCCGTGGCAGAGATTAAATTTCCGTTTTTAGATAAATTAAATCAGAGCACTGCAAATTTGCCCGCATCATCAAAACCTCAATATGCACCGCAATGCGTTGAACATATGAAATATCAAAAATTTGATGCGGCTGCTGCCTGCTACAAAAAGGCTCTTGCGGATGACAAAACAAATCCCGAATTAATGTTTTTCCTTGCTTTTTCGCTTTATCAGAATAAAGAATATTCGGGCGCAATTTTTTATACCGATTTTATTACAAGAAATTTCCCGAAATCAAAATTTGCACAGCCTGCACTAAAGCTTAATACACTTGCAAAAAATGCACAGAATCAGAAAATAAAACTTCAAAATGAAGATGCGGATGATTATTTTAATGATATAGATTTTCCTTCACGCTGGATTAAAACCCCGATTTTTGTATGGGTTGAACATACGGATAATAATGCAAACCTTAAAAATGCTTTTTATACCTGGCAAAGCGCCTTGTATCCTTTGATAAGTTTTCAAATGGTGAATAAAAAAGAAGATGCCAATATTATTGTAGTGTTCGGAAATCCTCCTTCAAAGTGTTCTTCAAATGATGCCGTAGGCTGTACTTTACCGTACGGTTATACAAAAAATCCAAAATGGATAGGCAAGGCTGAAATTTATATAACCAGATTTACAAGATATGGCACCAGGTTATCCGACAACGATATTTACGGAATTCTTGTTCATGAAATAGGTCATGCAATAGGTCTTATAGGGCACAGCAAAAACAAGAGTGATGTAATGTATCCTTCAACCGATAATTATAATCTTCGTCCGACAAGACGCGATATTAATACCGTAAAAAGAATCTATGCCTCAATTAACCCTCCGGAGCTCTATCTTGAATGATCTCAGAAAGGGTATTTTTACCTTGACAAAAAGTTTGGCTTGCCTTACAATTCTATTGAAATGAAAACTCTATTTGATGTAAAAACAGGTGAAACAGTTAAAATTACAGGATTTGACCCCGATACACCCAAAGCAGCATTTCTAAGATTTGCTCTTTTTGAAGGGCAAATAATTAAATGTATCGCAAAGCCGGGTCCTATAGTAATTAAGGAAAAATTTCAAACAATTGCAATAGGTAAAGAGTTTTCAAAAAAAATTTTCGTTTCAAAAGGACATCTGTTGTAAAAGATATTCCTTATATAACAAAATAAAGTGAATAAATTATGAGTATTTTAGGATGTGCGGGCTGTTCAAAATGCTGCCCGAACAATAACGGGAATAAAGCCAAAAAAACCAATGTAGGCAAGGCTTTTAAAGATAATCCGAATTTAAAAAAAATAATTCTTGCAGGAAACCCGAATGTCGGAAAATCCGTAATTTTCGGGGCGCTTACTGGAGTTTATGCTGAAGTAAGCAATTACCCCGGCACCACCGTTGCTCTTACAAAAGCTTCACTTAATTACGCTGAAATTATAGATACCCCGGGCGCCTACAGCCTCGGTAATTTTTCGGAAGACGAGCGTGTTACAAAAGAGGTCATAAAAGAGGCTGATGTTATTGTAAATGTTGTAAGCGCTACAAGTTTGGAAAGAGATTTATTTTTAACCGCACAGCTTATTGATACAGGCATTCCGCTTATTGTTGTTATAAACCAAACCGATGAGGCTCACACAGGCGGCATTGATATCGATTTTAAAAAGATGGAAACAGAGCTCGGGGTTAAGATTTTCCCGACGGTTGCAACAAAAAAACAAGGTGTGGCTGATGTTATAGAATTTTTAAAAGCGGGACATTTTAATTCATCGGATAAAATTTCTCCTTCTGTTCAAAAAATGTTTGCAAACAGAGAAATTTCAAGAAATGAAAAAATTCAGGAACTTTTGAGGTTTGAATGCTCCGAACGCCAATCAAAAGAATGTGAACAGCTGCACAATGAAAGAATTAATTTTGTAAATTCAATCTTAAAAAAAACGGTTAAATTCAATACCCCAAAAAAACGTATCATAAACGGTTTGGAACATTTTTTCTTTCATCCCGTAACGGGTTTTATCACAACAATTTTTGTTTTATACCTTCTTTTTGAAATTGTGGGAGTATGGATATCGGGAAATGTTGTAGATTACGTATACGGAGGACTTGAAGAAAAATTCTGCCCCGCACTTAAAACATTTGTTGAAACATACATCAAAAATGACCTTGTAAATGAAATTATAGCAGGTGAATTCGGCGTATTTACAATGGCACTGAGTATCATTATAGGCGTGCTTTTGCCGCTTTTAACCGCATTTTATATTTTTATGTCAATCCTTGAAGATTCGGGGTATCTGCCCAGAATGAGCGTTTTTTGCGATGAAATGCTCAAAAAAATAGGTTTGAACGGAAGAGCCGTAATCCCTATTATACTGGGGCTCGGGTGCACCACAATGGGTACAATTACAACAAGAATTCTTCCTACAAATAAAGAAAGAATGATAACCGTTGCTTTGCTTGGAATTGCAGTTCCCTGTGCAGCACAGCAGGGCATTATTGTTGTGTTATTGGCTTCTATCGGCGGTCTTAAGGTTTGGCTTTTCTATCTTTTAATCCTTTTTTCAATGATGGCTGTTGTAGGCACGTTTTTATCCAAACTTTCAAAAGAAAAAACCTCTGATTTATTTATAAGCCTTCCGCCTTTAAGGGTACCGAATTTTTTGAATATTATAAAGAAAACTTTTTCAAGAATGGTTTCGTTTTTAAAAGAAGCTACGGGATTTTTTGTTTTAAGTTCAATAATAATAAGCATTATGAACTATTTCGGCTGGCTTAAAGCAATTGAACGTCTTCTTGAGCCTGTTGTTGTCAATATGCTTCATCTGCCTGCAGAATTTTCAAATGTATTTATTATGGGGCTCATCAGGCGTGATTTAGCTTCCGCAGGGCTTTTTGAGATGGCAAATGTTTCAAACATGAGCTCTCTGCAAATATTTGTCTCCGCCGTTGTTATTACCCTTTTTGTTCCCTGTATTGCAATGCTTATAATGGTTTTCAAAGAAAGAGGAATAAAAGAAGGGGTTATCCTCTGGCTTTCGGCTTTTTGTATCGCAATAGGCACAGGCGCTGTTTTAACAAGGGTTTGCGGAATATTTTTCTAAAAACACACCGCACATCGCTCTATTTTTAAATGCATATCAAAAAATCATCCTTTGATATGGCAATCCTGCAATTTTTCCTGTTATAATACCTTCTATGCAAGCTATATATCTTTCTTTTTCAGATGCCATAAAAGATACGCTTTCAATAATTCCTTTTTTGCTTTTAATATTCTTTGCAATTGAGGTTATTGAACATTTTTACTATGATAAAATTTTAGCCTGCATAAATTTTTCAAACAAAAATACTTTTAAAAAAGGTATTTTATGCAAAATAGGCATAGGCCCCTTTCTTGGTGCTATTCTTGCCGCTATTCCGCAGTGCGGGCTTTCCGTTATTGCAAGCACGCTTTACTGTAAACAAATGGTATCAAAAGGCACACTTATTGCGGTATACCTTGCAACCTCGGATGAAGCCATTCCTGTTTTAATTTCAAACCCCGCAGGATATAAAACCGTTTTACCCCTTCTTACCGTAAAAATTATCACCGCCCTTATTGCAGGATATTTAATTGATTTTATTATCCCTTCAAAAAAATATTCAAAGAAGGAAGATGAGCACATTCATATAGAAAAAGGCTGCCACAGCCATAATATTTCAGCCGCAGGCAAAAAAGAAACATTTAAAGAGCTTGTCTTTCATCCTTTTGTGCACACTTTGAGCGTCGCATTTTTTGTATTTTTAATCACATTTATTATAAATTTAATATTTTCATATTTTGCGCTCCATCAGTTTGCTTTTGAAGGACTTCAAAATAAATTCCTTGAACCTGTATTTACCGCCATAATCGGCATTATACCAAATTGTGCAGTATCTGTCGGCATTACCGTTATGTATCTTAAAGGTGCAATCAGTTTTGCTTCCTGCGTTTCAGGGTTATGCGCGGGTGCGGGGCTGGGTATTCTTGTTTTGATTAAGAAAAATGATGATAAAAAAGACACGCTTCTTATAATTCTTCTTTTGCTTGTTATAAGCATATTTGCAGGATTGATAACAGCATTTGCCGCAGCTTTTTTATAGTTCCAGAGTGTCATATTTTTAAATAATTTGAACCGCCTCTATTCTTAATTCGTTGTAAATAATGTAAGAATCGGAGGTAACTGTATGGAAAAAAATAACCGTTTGAAAATTTTTCTTTGTATGCTGGGCGCTTTTACAATATTTTTAAGCACAAATTCCATATCACATGCCGCTTATTGCAATTCACCATGTCCCGACCCCTGCACGCCTTCCCGCACGGTATGTGAAGGTACAAACTGCACCACTTATTGCAACACTGCCCCGTCCGTCAGCTATGGAACATCCTATTATACTTCGCCCGCAGTGTCTTTCAGCTATTCCGTACCAAATGTAAGATTCAGCATATCAAATGAAATTTACGGTGCACATAATTATTACACCCGCCCGAATATTATTATTTCAAACGGTTTCAGACCGGTTTATCACAGAGTACCCGCTCATTCCGTTCATAAAGCACCGCCAAAACCGCCGCATAACGGCAGGCCTGCTCAAAGACCCACAAATAAACCTGTTCAGCCAAAAGGGAGACATTAAACCATGAAAAAAATCATTGCAATATTATGTTTAATCATTTTTTCAAATTCCGCTTTTGCGGTTCAAAATTATACATACACAAGGGTTGAAGATGAATCTTATTCCGCTTCTTCTCCGACAGGATACTTTGCACAGTATAATACACCCGCCCAATATGGCTCAAATACGCACTATACTAATAATAACGGTTTTCAAAACGTAAATTATGCGGTTTATGAACAGCCGCCCGTATCAATTCAGGATATCCGCACCCCGCAAAGCTATAATACAAGAAGGGTTGTAACGGAATCCATGCGCGATGACAGAGAAAGAGCCGATAAAATTATAGACAGAACAGGCAGAGTTGCAGGCACGCTCGGCTTTCTAGGGCTTGTAACAATGGGAATTATCGGCATAGCACACGCACTCTAAACAAAAACAGATTTTAAACTATCCTGTTATTTTCATCCACATGCACAATTTTGGGCTCAAAATTCTTATACTCATCCACTGTCATTGAAGCATAAGCTA
>CAJULX010000022.1 GCA_910587245.1 Candidatus Gastranaerophilales bacterium | reverse complement strand
CAAGTAATAATGAAGCAACAAGAAGTGCCATAAGCATTTCTACTAATGAAAAGGCGAATAAACCTTTATGCGCAGAACATCGTTCTGCTTTGGAAATTTTTTTTACGATGAACATTTTTTCCCTTTCAGATGAACAATTATAAAAAATTACACATTTTATAACATGACAAGTTAAATAATTTACTTACATTTTTACATATCACGATAAATTTTGCAACAAAAATTATCTTATCGGGTAATTTATTTAATATCAATATGCCCTTATTCTTTAAGCAGGAAGGATGAAAAGTGGCTGATTTGAAAAATATAATCGGAAAAAATATCAAAAAAATCAGAAAAGCAAGGAAATGGACACAGGCACAGCTTGCAGAAAAGGTGGGGATTGAGCCTGTAAGTATTGCCCGTATTGAAACAGGGCTTAATTTCCCGAAAGAGGAAAATTTAATAGCAATTGCAAAAACACTCGATGTAGATGTTTCGGACCTTTTTGTAGACAGGGCGCCCGATAAGAAAAGCACCATAAAATATATCCAAACCGCCATAAACACCCTTGATAAAAGGGATTTAGAGATTGTAAGCAACCTTGTAAAAACAATGACTTGCTGTTAAAAAATATTTTAAGTTTTTTTAAGTTAAGGTTACAAATTTTAAGATTTATCGAAATTATATTTTATCAATTAAAACTATAGCAAAGGTCTGAATTGCTTCTTTTTTACCCGTTGAATCAACGCCTTCATTAGTTTTAGCCTTAATTGAAACATCATTTATGCCGATTTTAAGCGCATTTGCAATGTTTTCACGCATCAAATCCACATGGGGAGCGAGCTTTGGCGCCTGCGCAATTATTGTAGAATCAATGTTGATAATTTTATACCCTTTATTTTTAAGAATTTCACCCGCTTCAATAAGAAGCCGAATACTGTCTGCACCTTTATATTTCAGGTCAGTATCCGGAAAATGGCGCCCTATATCACCGTCTGCTATTGCGCCAAAAATTGCATCAATTATGGCATGAGTAAGTACATCGGCGTCCGAATGCCCCAAAAGCCCGAGATTGTAAGGGATTTTCACCCCGCCTAAAATTAAATCTCTGTCTGCAACAAGCTTATGCAGGTCATACCCTTGTCCTATCCTCATTGTGCGCCGCCTTTTGTAGTATAAGTATCGCCTGAATTCAGACCTGCAGGGTTTAAAATATATTTTTCAATAGCGGCGGCAAGCCCGTCTTCGTGGATTGTCGGGCAAATATAATCTGCGATTGTTTTTAATTTTTCGCTGGCATTACCCATGGCAATTTTTACACCTGCATTTTTTAATAAATCGTAATCGTTATCCTGATCACCTGAGGCAAAAACTTCTTCCGTTTTTATATTCCATAATTCTTTTAAGAAGTTCATCGCATTGCCTTTTGTAGCCTTGATATCGGTAAATTCAAGGTAATATTTATGGCTGCGCACTATTGCAAGCCTGCCTTCAAATTGCTTCGAGAGTTCTTTTTGCAAACGGATTATTTCATCTTCGTTATATGTAATGCAAAGAAGTTTTGAAACATCTCCAAGTTCAACATCATCAAAGCTTTTAACAACTCTATATGTGGTAAAACGCCCCTGCGTATAGTCTTTCATATATTGCTTATTATCGTCTTCAACAATTAAAGTGTCGTTATTATAAAGATTTAAATGAAACCCCTTGTGCCTTGAAATTTCAATAATTTCACGTGCAAGAGAATGATCAACGGCATTTTGGTATAAAATATTATCGCCCTGACGCACCATAGCACCCTGATAGCATATAACGGGGGTATTAAGCCCTAGTTTTTCACGAACGGGATCTGCCCCCATAAACATTCTGCCTGTAGCCAAAACTACTTTTATACCAAGCTTTTGGGCTTCATCCAGAGCATTTCTTACGCGGGGCGAACATTCGCATTTTTCGTTTAAAATCGTTCCGTCGATATCAGATACTATGAGTTTTATTTTATTCAAAATTACACCTTGTTTTCATACAGTTGTTTTTATTATACTATATATTTATAAACGGTAAATAATAACAAAGGGGAGATAAACGAATATGGCACAAACAGAACGTCAAAGACCTGTTGAACAGGATGCGGTACAAAGACGAAGCAATTTTGAAGCTGTTGAAGAAAACTTTACAAAAGAACAGGCACTGGCTGAAGCAAGCCGCTGTTTAAACTGCAAAAACCCTATGTGTAAAAAGGGCTGCCCTGTAAATGTCAATATTCCTGATTTTATACAGGAAATTAAAAACGAAAACTTCCAAAAAGCAGGTGAAATAATAAGACAATCAAACATGCTTCCTTCCGTTTGCGGAAGAATTTGCCCGCAGGAAAGACAATGCGAAGGAAAATGCGTTCTGGGAATTAAAGGAAAATCCGTTGCTATCGGTTCACTTGAAAGATTTGTGGGAGATAATTCCGCACCTTTAAAATGCGAAATCAAACCGAACGGTAAAAAGGTGGCAATTGTAGGCTCAGGCTGTGCGGGGATGAGTGCGGCGGCTGACCTTAGAAACGCAGGATTTGAAGTTACGGTATTTGAAGCGCTTCATAAATTAGGCGGTGTATTAAGATACGGCATTCCTCCTTTCAGGCTGCCAAGAACCGTTTTAGACAGAGAAATCGAAAGTTTAAAGGAAATCGGCGTTAAATTTGAGAAAAACGTTGTTGTGGGAAAATCTATCACCTTAAAACAGCTTGAAGAAGAAGGATATGACGCTATTTTCATCTGCTCCGGCGCAGGGCTTCCGAAAATGATGGGAATTAAAGGGGAAAATTTAAACAGTGTATACAGCGCTAATGAATTTTTAACCCGTGTGAACCTTATGCAGGCAAATTCCGATACAACTCCGACGCCTTTAAAAGTAGGCAAAAAAGCGGCAATTATAGGCGGCGGAAACGTTGCGATGGATGCGGCAAGAACTGCTGTGCGCGTGGGCTATGAGGAAGTATACATTGTTTACAGAAGAACGGAAGAAGAACTTCCCGCAAGAAAAGAAGAAATCCGCCATGCTAAAGAAGAAGGGGTTATTTTTAAGCTTTTAAGAGCTCCTTATGAAATTAAAGAAAAAGACGGATATGTTGACGGCATGGTGTTTGAAGTAATGGAACTCGGTGAACCTGACGAATCCGGAAGAAGACGCCCCGTAGGCACAGGCACCTATGAAACAATGGATGTTGATACCGTTATTGTAGCGCTTGGAACAGGTCCGAACCCGATTATTCAAAAATCATGCGCGGCTGATAAAATCGATATTAATTGCGACAGAAAAGGTTATATCGTAATTAATGAAAAAGGCGAAACATCGGTAACAAATGTTTATGCAGGCGGCGATGTGGCTCCTTTGGGCGAATCTACGGCAATTAATGCGATGGGCGCAGGCAAAAGAGCGGCTAAGGCTATAATTGAAGCTTTAGGATAGAGATTTTGGGTGAGGTCATAATTTATGACCTCACCTTTTTTAAATTTTAAAATATTTAGTTTGGAATTTTTAATTTTTTGAGACAGCGATTTGCGGCCTCAAAACAAGAGGATACTTAGTTTGAACAATATTGTGCAAATTCAGAAGCTGATTTATCAAATACGCGGACATAAAGTAATGTTGGATAGCGATTTAGCAAAGCTTTATGAGGTTGAAACAAAAAAACTAAATCAAGCAGTTAAGAGAAACATTGAAAGATTTCCTGAAGATTTTATGTTTCAGCTTGATGAAAATGAGTGGCTATTTTTGAGGTCACAATTTGTGACCTCAAAAATAGCTGAATTGGAACAATACTTTATGCAGCATTGCAAGGAAAATAATGCCTACATTGCCGAAATAAACAAGGCGCTGGCGCTTTTATCAGACAGGACAAAACCTAACAAAATAGGGTTTAAATCATAGATTCATTAGACTAAAGCCCGCAAACTGGGTTATATTTAGTTTGATCTCAGGGGCTGCAATTGCAGTCCCTTTCCTTTAGCAAAAATCAACAGCAGAAACAACAAAACAATATACGCCATCGTGAGGGAGAAACGACCACAGTCTTTATTTCCCCGTCATGCTGAACTTGTTTCAGCATCTAATAGCTATGTGTTTCTTAGAAGCCTTAATAATTAAAATTTATAGCAGTTTGGCAACACTCATATAATTTCTAAGTTCACCTTTTATTGTTCGCAAACTCGTTGGCGCTTAAGCCGATAAGCGCGCCAACTCAAACACGCTCATACTTATGTTCACTAAGAAATTATTATTCGCTTATGCTTAATGCTATAAATTTTTATTATTAAGGCTTACATGTTTTTACTGCAGTTTTGATTTTTAGTTGATTTAAAGATTGTTATTTTCTTGTAATAAACTTGTTTTACAATAAAGGACCGTTAAAAATTCGTGTCGGCTGTTTAATTTTGAACTTCGTAGCCGGACTTTGACCGGAGGAATACCGTGTCCTGTTTGTAAAATAAGTTTATGGAGAGAAAATGCAAAGATAAGACAAATAACAGCACGCTTTTAAAAAACAAAAAACGCTCCTTAAAAGGAGCGTTTTCATAAAATCAATACCGTTTCTATCCTTGCACGATACCTTCTTTAATGGCTTTAACCGCCGCCTGTACACGGTCATCCACGCATAATTTTTGTAAAATACTGCAGACATGCGCTTTTGCCGTGTGCACTGAAACTATCAATTCTTTTGCAATTTCAGTGTTACTTTTTCCTTTTACAAGAAGCTTTAATACTTCTGTCTCTCTATCTGTAAGGTGTCCTTTAGGGTCAGCCTGTTCATGGTCATTTAAGAGTTTTACATTTTCAGGCTTCGGGAATAATTTTAAAGCGAGTTTTGCAACGTTCGGGTCAATCCAGCAGGCACCCTGCGCTACAGACCTTATAACCTCGGATAATGCTTTCGGGTCAATATCCTTAAGACAATAAGCTATTGCCCCTGAACCAAGCGCTGCAAGCACTTCTTCTTCTCTTTCGTGAGATGTTAAAATAATCACTTTAACATCAGGGCAAATTTCTTTAGCCTTCATTGTGGCTTCAAGTCCGTTCATGCCCGGTAAACCCAAATCCATCAAAATAACATCCGGATTTTCTTTTTTAATAAATTCAAGACCTGCTTCACCCGATTCGGCCTCGCCGATTACATCTATATGTTCAAATTCGTTAAGAGCATAACGAAGCCCGACACGGGTAAGCTTATAATCCTCAACTATAATAACTTTTATCGGGTTTACTTTTGTTTGAACAGTTTTTGTTGCCATATTTTTATAACCTTTCACAAGAACTTATTTATTGTTAAGTTAATACTACAAATTAAGTTGTAATTCTGATATTACCCGAAAGTATAATCTTTATAAGAAGGCAGATAGTATCATAGCTGGTATTATTCATCCGGTTATTTAACATTTCATTTTTGAAAACCAAAATAAGCACCTCTTTTTTTTAATTCAGCAGAATTTTCAACAATAAATAATTAATTCAGCAATAGTTTCATACTTATATTTTAAGTATAACATATTTTTAATATTTTAAAAAAGGGTTTCTTATTTTAATTAAGAAACCCTTTAAGATTTTACTACAGTTTTGAAGCAACCATTAATGTTGTTTCAGCAAGTCTTGTTGAATAACCCATTTCGTTATCATACCAAGAAACAACTTTAACCATATTGTCACCCATAGTCATTGTAAGAGCAGCATCTACGGTTGAAGATTGAGAAGAGCCGATATAATCAGAAGATACAAGCGGTTCTTCAGAATAGCATAATACATGGCCGTCAGCAGCTTCTTTAAGAGCAGCATTTACTGATTCTGCCGTAACAGGTTTTTCTGTTTCAAATACAACGTCTACAACTGAAACGTCAGGAGTAGGAACTCTCATAGCAAAACCGTTTAATTTTCCTTTTAATTCAGGAAGAACAAGAGCAACAGCTTTAGCAGCGCCGGTTGTTGTAGGAACAATGTTTAAAGCGCCTGCGCGAGCACGTCTCGGGTCTTTGTGGCCTGCATCTAAGATTCTTTGGTCACCTGTGTAGCTGTGAACAGTTGTCATTAAGCCTTTTACAACGCCGAATTTTTCAGCAATAACTTTAGCAACAGGTGCTAAGCAGTTTGTTGTGCAAGATGCCATTGAAATAACGTTGTGTTTAGCAGGATCATATTCATTTTCGTTAACGCCGAGAACGATTGTTTTGTCTTCGTTTTTAGCGGGAGCTGAAATGATAACTTTTTTAGCACCTGCTTGAATGTGTGCAGCAGCTTTTGTAGCATCTGTATAGAAACCTGTTGATTCAATAACTACTTCAACACCAAGTTTTGCCCAGGGTAAGTTTGCAGGGTCTTTTTCAGCGAAGAATAAGATTTTCTTGCCGTTGATTACAAGACCGTCTTCAGCAACTTCAACAGTACCGCAGAATTTACCCATAACTGAGTCATATTTGAAAACATGAGCAGCGTTTGCAGGGGTTAAACCCGGGTCATTGATTGCAACGTAATCAATTTTATCAAAAATGCCTTCTCTGATGGCAGCACGTAAAGTATTTCTGCCAATTCTTCCAAAACCGTTAATCGCAACTTTTTTTGCCATAATGGTTCTTCTCCTTCTATATAAAACTAACAAGCTATTTATATTACAAAAATACAAAATTTTCAAGCAAACAAGAATAAAGTTTTAAATTATGGTATTTTTATATTAGACAGCTGAGAGGATTTTTCAAATGATAAAAAATGTATGCGTATTTGCATCTTCATGCAATTTTTTAGACGAAATATATTATAAAGAAGCATCAGAACTCGGTAAATTGCTGGCTGAGGCAGGATACAACATGGTATATGGCGGAAGCTGCCTCGGGCTTATGTGGACATGCGCACAAAAAGTGAAAGAAAACGGCAGAAAAATAATAGGAATCATGCCTGAAAAATTAAAAGAGATGGCGGAAAATTCAAAAGACTGTGATGAATTTTACGTGACAAAAGGAATGCGCGAAAGAAAAGCAAAAATGGATGAAATGAGCGAAGCGGTTGTAGCACTCCCCGGCGGCTTCGGCACCCTTGAAGAGTTAAGCGAAATGATTGTGCAAAAACAGTTGGGGTATAATAAAAAGCCGATTGTTCTTTTGAACACAAACGGATTTTATAACCATTTAATTGAATTTTTTGATGAAATTTTAGAACAGAAATTTGCATACAAAAGAGCGCGCGAACTTTATTATGTTGCAAAAACAGCAAAAGAAGCGGTAGAATATTTAAAAACATATAAAGAATCTGCTCTTGAAATTACAAAAGAAGAACTTTACGCTAGGTAGGAATTTTTATGGAAAATTTATTAGACATTGCAGCTGCATTAATTATAATTTTCGGTGCAGTGGGGCTATATGCCAAAAAAATAAAAAAGGATTAAATTTTAAAACTTCGATTTATCTTGAAGGCGGAGCAAATATTGTAATTTTCTTTTGATTTTTTTCAAAAAATTTATAAATCTGCTTTTTAGGTTATTTAAATAACCCCTGATTTTCCATAGGATATATTTTTTAATGATAATACCTTCAAAATTTGTATATTTTACAATATCCCAAAAATATTCGGCAGATATAAGTTTTTTGTTATTCCAGGGTTTTTCATCTCCGCCGCCGGGGTAGTGGATAATTAATTGTTTTTTCAGAATTTCATCAATTTCATCTTTATTATAACAATCTTTAAAAAGCTTATAGATAACACAATACCTTACATCAAGCGGTTTATAATTATTGTTAAATACAACATTTAACACCTCTTGATCAGGGCAGATTAATTGTTTTGAAAGTCTTTCCGTTTCATTCATCAGCTTTTGAAAAATATTGCTTTGCCTCCATTGAACACAATCTATCAAAAGCAGCCCTGACATAAAAAATTTATGCTCAAAATCAAGATTTAAGCTTTTCTTTATTTCAAAATAATTATTGTTAAGTTTTCCTCTTTGAGAAGGCACAGCACCAAGCATAAACCCGTCCAAAGATTCATTGTAAAGTTCTTTTATATCGCCCGTGAATACGACATCAACATCCGTATAAACCGCTTTATTTATTTCGGGTTTTAATTCCGCAATTAAATAACGGCCGTACATAGCGGAACTTATAAACGGAAGAGTCGGAAAATTTTTAAAATATTTCTTAGGGTCAATTTTTATGAATTCTAAAGAAAAATTATCAAAAAATTTATTCTGCAAAGCAATCAGGCGTTTATTCTTTTTAGAAATTCCCGTATCTATAACAAAAAAATTTATAAATTCTTTTGTATGTTTTAATATAGACGCCATTGCAGCTGCGGCATACGGCGCATAATTATCATCGGTGCATAAAAATACAGGAATTTTCAAAGCCATAAGACGATAATAACACCTTGAAGCACACTTTGCCAAACATTTTTATATTGCTAAAATTTGTCCTTATCAAGATATTTGATTATTTTTGCAGGATTTCCAACAACAACGGCGTTATCAGGCACATCCTTTGTTACAACCGAGCATGCACCCACTATTGCATTTTCACCTATAGTCACCCCGGGCAGAATTGTAACATTTGCCCCTATCCAGACATTTTTCTTTATATGAACGGGTTTACAGGTGATAACAGGTCTGTCGTAAAAATCATGGTTATTTGTTAAAATTGTGCAATTTATTGCAACAAGCGTATTGTCTTCAATGGTAAGGCCGCCTGATGACATGCATTTAAACCCGTTCATCAAAACTATGCCTTTGCCGAGTTTTACGGTATTTCCAAGCAAAGTAAAAACGGGCGGGTTTATTATTGTGGTTTCATCCACACCGTTTGTAAATAATTCTTCCGTTAATTTTCTGCATTCAGGCGTGCCGGGTATTGTGTTATTTATTTTAAAACAGAGCTCGGCTGCTCTTTTCAGCTCTTTTTCACGTTCTTCATCGGGTATTCTTAAATCAATTCTTACTTCTTCCATTTTTAAAACTCCTTTTTTGAAATTTTATAACCTTGAGTAAACTCCAAGTCAAGAGGTTTAAAAACGGACACCATAAAAAAAGTTACTTTAAGGATTCTTAGAAAGCATTATCATAAATAATCAGCGGGGGACGGGGCTCGAACCCGCGGCGTCAACCTTGGGAAGGTTGCATTCTACCACTGAATTACCCCCGCAAAAAAGGATTTAAACTAAAAAAGCCCCGTTCGGGCTTTTAATAAATGGAGCGGACGACGAGGCTCTCACTTCTGGCTTGCTTGAAAATCGGAACAATTGTTCTCGATTTTACTACGCAATCGGCGCATACTTCACTCGTACGGCTCGCAAGCTGTGCCTACGATTGAAGCATCGCAACGTTGCTCGTTCTCGCACACTTATACCCATAAAAAATAGCGGACGACGAGGCTCGAACTCGCAACAACTTGCTTGGAAGGCAAGGACTCTACCAATTGAGTTACGTCCGCATGATATTCTATTTTCAAAACCAGCACAATGCAAGGTTACCACCGATTTTATACCAAAAAAAACTTTTTTTCAAGTAGATTTTTACCACTTTTATATGACCGTGGTTTTTAAAAAAAATGCTATAATTGCAGAACGGATAAATAACAAAAAAGGAAAATATTCCATGCTTCAAGCTGTACCAAAGGTTATCACACAGGCATTTACAGGAAGTTTTATAAAAAAAATATCCCAGTATCTCCATGATTGCATAAGAGAAGAGGTGAAATCCTCCACATTCCGGAATTTAAAGGGCGATAAAGATAATAAATGGGTATTTTTAAAAGGCACAGAAACACTTTTCAGTGAATTTGACAAACCGCAGATGCTTGACGGGGCTGACAGCTACCTGACAGAGCTTATGGTGCAGTCCGATATGAGCCAGAAAGAAAAATATTTAATCTACGGATTTTTATTTTTAGAGGGCAAAAACGGCAAAAGCCGCAAGAATAATGAATTTTTAACCCCTATTTTATATGTGCCATGCAAGCTTGAGAGAACAGGCAAAAATATAAAATTAACCGCAGAAGATGATATTTTATCCTTGAATACGGGGGCTCTTGCCCAGCTGATTAAAAAAGATGAAGAAGATGAAGTGGATGCGCTTCTTTCGGGGCTTCTTGAGACGGTGCCTGAATTGCCGCTTACCGAGGATTCGCTTGAGATATTTTTAACAACTTTAAAATCCGTGGTGCCTGATGTGGAAATTTCGCTCACACCGACTGTTGAAGAAGATTCAAGAGATTTCAAACAGGAGCTTGAAGATTTTTACGCCGCCGATTCGCTTGAAAACCTTGAAGAACTTGAAGAAACGGATTACGATGCGATTGAAACAATAAAACAGAAACCGAAAGTGAAGCTTGAAAAACTTGTTTTGACACGCAAACAGGCTGTTATACTAACCAAAAGACCTACCGTAACGGCAGGGGTGCTTCATGAGCTTTTGCAAATAGGTGAAAAACCTTTCGGAACAATAAAAGAAACTGCATTAAACATTATTCAGGAAGAATATTTAACATCCAACGGTAAGCAGATACCGATAAAAGAGCCTGTAATTAAGGATTTCTTCCCCGTAACACCGCTGTCTTTAAGCGATTCGCAGGAAGATGTCGTAAGAAAAATTGAAGAAAATGATTTCCTTGCAGTATACGGCCCTCCGGGGACAGGAAAATCGCAAACCATTGTAAATCTTGTATCTCACCTGATTGCAAACGGCAAAACAGTGCTTGTGGCAAGCAGAATGGATAAAGCCGTAGATGTTGTTGCAGAAAGGCTCAATGAGCTTGGCGCGCCTTATCTTGCGCTTCGCTCAGGCAGGGCGAACTACCAGAAACAGCTGACATTCAAGCTCGAAGACCTTCTTTCAAACAAGGTGGATTTGGATTCCGATTATGCGGATGCCGTTTTAGCTGATGTGCCTGATATGAAGGCGCTTTTGGATGAAATTAAACGGCTTGAAAATGCAGTTGAAAAAATTATTCAATTAGAAAAAAAATATACTCAAAATAAGACAGAGGCGCAGGAAACGCTTGATGCCATAGGCAAAATGCGCTATATAACGGGACGTCTGGATTTAGATGAGGTTAAGATACTTAAAGAAACCGTTACAAAACTTAAAAATGATATCCAATCAGGCAAAAAAGGCTTGTTTTTTAACATCTCCGCCAACGGAAAAATAAATAAAATTAAGAAAATTTTAAATTATAAAAAACCTTTAAAATTAAGCGATTTAACGGGAAGATTATCCTATGAGCTTGATGCGGAAGGGCTTTTAGCCGAATTAAATTCAATTGAAGATGAGATTATGAACATAGGAAATCTTCATCAGATTTTAAAGAAAATCGGAGCGCTTAAAGGAAAGCAAAAACGCCTTGCAGTGGATATTTTAAGGAACAGAAGGCGAAACGCCCTGAAAGAACTTCTTTGCGACCAGAAAAAACGCCAGAGACTTATTGTGCATTCAAAATCTCTCGTTTCAAGAAAACGCGTAATTCAAGACAGAGTGCTTGAAAAGGAAGATTTTAAGCCGCTTTTGGCCGCTTTTCCCTGCTGGTGCACAACAACATACGCCGTTTCAAACAGCCTGCCCCTGAAACCCGGGATGTTTGACGTTGTAATTATTGATGAAGCAAGCCAATGCGACATTGCAAGCTGTTTTCCGGTGCTTTACCGCGCTAAAAAGGCTGTAATTGTGGGTGATGATAAGCAATTAGCCCATTTAAGCTTCTTAGAGAAGGCAAAAGAGCAATCCTTCCTGAATCAGTACGGAATAGACGATAAATACCAGCTGATGTGGCGTTTCAGAACAAATTCCATGTTTGATTTGGCTAATTATTATTCAGCTTCGCCCGTTTTACTGGATGAGCATTTCCGCTCAAGCCGCCCTATTATTGAGTTTTCAAGCAATGAATTTTACGGCGGCAGAATAAAAATTATGAAACCTTATTTTGACAAAAAATGCCCCGTAGAGCTTGTTTACGTTAAAGATGGGGCTGTAGATGCTGAAATAACAAGGAATATGGCGGAATCTGAAGCCATTATACAGAAAATTCAAGATATAATGCATGAAAATGCAAAAGAAGGTTCAAACCCTGTATCCATAGGGGTTATAAGCCCTTTTAGAGGACAGGTGGAGTTAATCAAAAAGGATATTTTAAAAACATTCCCCGGAGAATTAATCCAAAAGCACCAGATTGAAGTGGGTACAGCACATACATTTCAGGGAGATGAAAGGGATGTAATCCTTATGTCATGGGCAATTGCAGAAAATGCACACGCTCAAAGCCTTACATTCCTGCAAAAACCAAACCTTTTCAATGTTGCTATAACGCGCGCCAGAAAAAGGATGATAAATTTTGTTTCAAAAGACCCGAATACCCTGCCCGAAGGGATTTTAAGGAATTATTTTGAATATATTTTATACTCAAATAAAACTTTTGAAATGAGAAATAACAACACTTTTAAAAATGAATTTGAAGAAGATGTATTTTTAGAATTAAGAAAGCTGGAACCCAATACCAGAGCGGGTATTGAGTGCGGCGGGGTAAATCTTGATTTGCTTTTGGGAAAACTTGTCGTAGAGTGCGACGGGGTGGAAGACAGCATAAAAAGCCGCGTCAGCAACATGAAAAAACAGGCAATCCTTGAGCGGTGCGGGTTTAAGGTAATCCGCATAACAAAAAGAGAATGGGACTTGAGTAAAAATACTTGTCTTGATAGAATAATGGGTGAATATTCAAAAATCACCCGTTAGGAATGAAAGACACTATGCCTGAAAACAGCTCATATCAAGGATTTTCAGATGAAAACCCGCAGGAAAAATATTTGCGTTCTCTTGAATTTGATAAAGTTTTAGAAATTTTATCAAAATTTGCAAACACGGAAGCCGGAGCCGCCAAATGCCTTGCGCTGAGACCGTTTTCAAATAAAAACACTATTGAAAAAGAATTAAATTTTGTATCCGAAGCGCGCAGAATTTACGATGAAAAAGGCGAAGGCAGCGCAAATTTAGGGGTTTCAGGCGGCGGAATACCTGTTTATCACATTTGTGACGCAAAAAGCATTTTAAGGGTGCAAAGGCTTGGGGCGCAAGACATTTGGGAACTTGCAAAAACCCTGCAGACCTCACGAATTACAAAAACTTTTTTACAGAAAACAGAAAATGCACCTCTTTTAAAAGCAGAATTTGCGGAAAGATTAATCTCTGAAAAAGCGCTTGAAGACGAGGTTTTAGAGATTTTTAACACGGATTTAACAATAAAAGACACAGCCTCAAGTGAGCTAAAAAGGCTTAAAAACGCACTAAATGACACTAATGATAACCTAAAAGCCTTGATATCAGGGCTTTTAAACAATTCTGATTTTGTTTCACATCTGCAGGATACTTTGTATACCAAAAGAGGCGACAGGACTGTGTTTCAGGTAAAAGCATCCGATAAAAACAAGGTTTCAGGCATAGTGCACGACGTTTCAGCCACAAATCAAACTTATTTTATTGAGCCTGAGGTCTTAATCCCGCTCCACAACAGGATTAGACAGATTGAAAGCGAAATAAAAGCTGAAATTGAAAGGATACTTTTTGCGCTCAGTTTGAAATTTCATGCGCTTAAAGCTGAAATCCTGCTCAGTGTCGAGGTTTTAGCCGAATTAGACTGTATCTGTGCGCGTGCAAAATATTCAATTGCAACATCAAGCAATCCTGCCGAAATTTGTGATACTAAACAGATTGAAATGCAGGCTATGCGCCATCCTTTGCTTATTGAAACGTGCGAAAATATTGTAGAGAACGACTTTTACCTAAATGAAGAGGTTAATTCTTTAATAATAACAGGCTCTAACACGGGAGGAAAAACCGTAACCTTAAAGACTGTAGGACTTTTAGCCCTCATGACATTTTCAGGAATGCACATTCCGGTGCTTTTTTGCAGGATTTTTCCGTTCAGACGCGTGTTTGCCGATATTTCGGAGGAACAGAGCATAGCACAATCGCTCTCAACCTTTTCAGCACACATTAAGAACGTGGTCAATATCCTAAATTGCGCTACGGATAAGGATTTGGTGCTGTTTGATGAACTGGGTGCAGGAACAGACCCGGAAGAAGGGGCGGCTCTTGCCCGCTCTATACTTGAATTTTTGGCATCAAAACGTATTCTGACCGTTACTACGACACATCTTGGAGAATTAAAAATCCTGCAATACCAGAATTCATGCTTTAAAAACGCCAGTGTGGAATTTGATACAAATACCTTAAAACCTACCTATAAGCTGCTTTTGGGAGTTGCAGGGGTGTCAAATGCACTCTCTATCTCAAAAAACCTCAATATGCCCAATGAAATTGTAGAGAATGCGAAAGAATTTTTATCGAAAAATCAAAACCCCGCAACAAAAATTTTCAATGAAATTCATAAAACCCATCAGGAAATGATTGAAAAAACCAGAGAAGCTGAAATATCAAGACTTTCAGCAAAAGAAACCGAGGAAAACCTGGGTAGCAAGCTAAAAGAGATTAAAGCACATAAAAAGAAAACTATCGATAATTTTAAGAAAAAACATCAGGGACAGCTGGAAGCCGCAAGGGCTGAAATTAAATCTGTGCTTGAAGAATTAAGACGTGAAAAATCTGAAAAGATTGCGCGTAGAGCTTATTCAAGGCTTGCAAAACTGGAACAGCAGGTGAGGGCTGATTTTTCAACAGATGAAGATGAAATTTCGGAAAAATATCCGCCGATAGACTGGAACAGTGCAAGAATAGGACAAAGCGTGCTTATAAAGGGGCTCAATCAGGTGGCGGCACTGTCAAAATTGCCTGATGATAAGGGTCTTGCCGAAGTACAGATGGGGCTTATAAAAACTAAAATTAAGGCTTCAAAGCTTGCTGCTACTGATAAAAAACCAAATAAGGCGCTCAAAAAGCTTGAAGTGAGTTTTGATGATTTTCATGCAAGCGCAAATTTCAGCCCTAGAGTGGATTTAAGGGGCATGAGGGTGGATGAAGCGCTTGATGTGCTTGAAAAAAGGCTGGATATGGCATCATTAAAAAATATACAGGAAATTACGGTTATCCACGGACATGGTACGGGAGCGTTGAAATCCGCCGTGCGTGCGTATTTAACGGACTCGCCTTATGTTGCAAAATTCAGAGCGGGAGAGCAAAACGAAGGCGGAGACGGCATTTCAATTGTTGATATCAACTAAAACCCGCGACAGATAAAGTTTTATAACCGTTTCTTAATACAATATATTTTGCAAATTTGCAAAATATTTTTATGGTAAAATTTTCCTATGGAAAAGAATGAAATTTTAAAAAAACTGGACAAATTAAAAGAGCCTAAAATCCTCATTATTGGCGATTTTGCAATAGATGAAATGGTATTTGGGCAAACGGAGAGAATTTCGCGCGAGGCGCCGGTGTTGATTTTACAACACTCTGAAACAAAGATAATCCTTGGAACAGCTTCAAACGCGGCACATAATATTTCATCTTTAAACTGCGGAAAGGCAGGCGCTATAGGCGTTTTAGGGGATGACTATTACGGCGGGGTATTAATTAAAGCATTAAATGATGCAAAAATTAACACAGAATTTATGGTAGTTGATAAAACCCGCAAAACCACTACTAAAACAAGGATTTCAGGCTCCTGCTCACAAAGCATAACCCAGCAGATTGTAAGAATAGACAGGCAGACAAAAATGCCGTTATCCGCTGAAATCGAAGCGAAGGTTATTGAAAACATAAAACGCGCAATCCCTTTGTATGACGGGGTTATACTCTCCGATTATCATCTGGGGTGTTTAACGGAAAAAGTCATTCGGGCAGCAATTGAAACCGCAAATGCACACGGTAAGATAATTGTAGCCGACATACAAAAGGATATGGAGCGCTATAAGGGCGTTACGGCAATTACACCCAACCAGCCCGACAGTGAAAAATTTTTAGGATACTTTATAAACGATGAAGAAACGCTAAAAAAGGCAGGGCACGACTTTTCAGAAAAACTCGGGCTGAAATATACCCTTATTACAAGAGGGGAAAAGGGTATGGTGCTGTTTGAAAATACCCGCGGCACCGAAAATATGACAAAAATTCCAGCCTTTAATAAAAAAGAGGTTTTCGATGTGACAGGCGCGGGAGATACCGTGGTAGCGGCATTTACGCTTGCGCTTTGCGCGGGGATGAGCGCAGCGGAGGCCATGGTTGTGGGTAATTTGGCTGCAAGTATTGTTATCAGGCAATTTGGCTGTCACACAACAAATCTTGAAGAATTAAAATCCGAACTAAATAACATTAAGGAGATATAAAAATTGGACGCAATGTTAAAAATGTTAAAAAAATTAAGACCGCTTGATATTATTATAATTTTAATAGTTCTTATCGCGCTGATTGTCGGGGCAGTAACTTTTGCAGGCAAAAGGGCAACTTCAAGCAAACAGATTGAAGCAAGCACAAAAGTGGATATCGAAATTTATTTTAGAGGAGTGGTTGTAACAAGCAACAATTCGCCTTTTGAAACAGGAGATGAAACGTTTATTACAATCAGAAACGTGCCTTATACAAAATTAAAAATTACAAACGTAAATTATGACAGGAAAAAGGTGATGATGCCCACAAGCACAGGCGGATACAAGGTTGTAGACGATGTGACTTCGCCTTTTAACTATGATTTTCTTGTAACCGTGGAAGATGATGCTAAAATCACCAAAGACGGTGCGGTTGTAGGCGGAAATAAAATTAAAATCGGTCTGCCCGTAACGCTTGAAGGAGTTGATTACAGGCTGAACGGTATTGTATCAAATATTTCCGTTTCGAAAAAAGCTGAAAACGGCACACTGCACGAAGATATTGAAAAACAGGTAAATAAAAACCAGGATGTTCACTAAAAGCGTATTTTTAGATTTAATAAACAGAGGTTTTTGCGCGGTGCAAAATTCGCGCATGGCTGTTTTTGCGCGTGACAGCCTGTTTTTCAGGCATATTGATTCTTTAATATGGGCAGTTTTTTTGCTTTGTATTTTTTCAACCTGCTGTTTTTCAAGCGGGGTGATAGGCGCGCTTTCGCTATTATTTGCAGGGTTAAATTTTTTCAGGTTGTGCTTTAGGCAGGGCGAGAGCTTTAAGCTTTCAAAAATCGATGTATTTTTTATCATTTATTTTTTAATTTTAATTGTGGCGCTTTTTGGCTCAAGCCTTTTTGTATTGAGCCTTAAGGGGTTTTTTAAAAACATTACGTATTTTTTATTTTACCTATCAAGTGTTTATTTTTTCCTGAATAATAAAAAGAAAATTATACCCTCCGTAGCTTTAATAGCGGTTATTATGTGCTATGAGAGCGCCGTTGCTATATTTCAGCATTTTAATAAGGTGGAAGCGCTTGCAGGATGGGTAGATACATCTCATATGAGCAATGAAAACCAGCTTATGTCAAGGGCTTTCGGCACATTAAAACCTTCCAATCCAAATCTTTTGGGGGGGTATTTAATTACGGGATTGTCAAGCGTTTTTGCGTTTTTAGCGTTTAATTTTGCAAAAAAAGACAAAATAAAAATTGCCGTTTTTGGCGGATTATTTCTGCTTAACCTTACGGCTGTCATCTTTACAGGATGCAGAGGAGCGTATTTAGGGCTTATTGCTGTTTTTGCGGCTCTTATGTGGGCGCTTTTTTACTATATAAAAAGAGTTTACGGCGGATTTTCAAATATTAAAAAACGCTATAAAAACCTTCTGGCGGGGATTTTAGCGGGTGCACTTGCCGTAATTGTTTTTACTCCTTCAATTTCAAGAAGATTTTTATCAATTTTCCGGTTCAGGGGTGATTCTTCAATATCTTTCAGAATGAATGTTTATGAGGCGTCATATCATATGTTTCAGGATAATCCGTTTCTTGGAATCGGCCTTGGAAACCTAAATTTCAG
This sequence comes from Candidatus Gastranaerophilales bacterium, assembly GCA_910587245.1. Classification (GTDB taxonomy): domain Bacteria; phylum Cyanobacteriota; class Vampirovibrionia; order Gastranaerophilales; family Gastranaerophilaceae; genus MGBC122484. The sequence continues at coordinate 11,970 of CAJULX010000022.1, read as the reverse complement.
AGAGATTTACGGGCTTTATATGAAAACGGGATTTGATGCACTCGGAACATATTGCGTGCCTTTGGAAATTGCCGTAGAGGGCGGGGTTTTCGCGCTTATTGCGTTTTTGGCAATGATAATTTATGCCGTATATAAAGCTCTACGCGCGGTATTGAATGATGAAGCCTGTATCAGCACCAAAATTTTATTGTTCTGCACAGCGCTTACAATTTTTGGCACAATGGCACACGGAATGTTTGATACGGTATGGTTCCGCCCGCAGCTGCAGATAATTTTCTGGATAAATATTGCGGTTTTAAACACTTATATTATAGGACAGGAAGCTGTTTCAAAGGCAAATTTAAAGGTTGTTAAAAGATAATTTGCAATTGTTATAAAATTTTATTATAATAAAGGTTTATGCGGTATTTAAAGATTTAGGAGCAGGTTTTAAAAGATGTCCAAAGGCTACAGTGCAAAATGGATAATAGCGGCAGACGGTAATTTGTATGAAAACTGCACAATGATTGTAGATGAAGGAAAGGTGCAGGAAATTGTTAAAACCGAAAATCTGGATGAAAATACTATAAAACATCATAAAGATTTCGGACACAGCGTCATAACTCCGGGGTTTATAAACCTGCATAACCACCTGCAATATACAGAGGTCGGGCAGATAAAATCAAAAGGCTTTAAATATTACATAAAAAGGCTGTTTGTTAATTTTAAAAAGCATTATTTTATTGCAGGAATTAACAAAAATGCTTTTATCTATAAGCTTGCAAACCTTTTAAGCGAATATTTCTGCCTCGGGCGGGAAGAAAAAATTCATTCGTTTAAAAAAGGGCTTGAACTTTCTCTTTTAAACGGTACAACCTGCGTAGCACAGCTTTCTAAAGAAAGTAAATATTTTGACCTTTTAAATGAGATACCTATTAAAACCTATCTGTTTTTTGAATTATTTTCCGATTCACCAGATTCTTCAAAAGAAGAATTCCGAAATATTCAAAAAAAGATTGATAAACTTTTAAAACAAAAATCCGAAAATACATTTGTGGGGGTTGCTCCGCACAGCGTGTGTTCGGTACATAAAAGATTATTTAAAACACTTACAAAATACTGTAAGAAAAATAATATCTTAATGACGGTAAGGCTGGCTGAAAGCCAGGATGAGATGGACTGGCTGAAATTCGGTTTTTCGGATGTGGATATTTTAAACGAATTTACGGGAAATAAAAAGTTTGACCCAAATATTAAAGGGGTAAGCCCCGTTGTTTACCTTGATGAAATAGGGGCAATAAACAAAAGGCTTTTGGCTTCTTACGGCAATTATTTAACAAAAGAAGATTTGGAAATTTTGAAAGAAAATTCGGTATCTTTTGCTTATGCACCAAGGGTCAGCGATAATTTACACCATAAAAAGCTCGATTTCGATACGGTGTTAAAATACTTCCCGAAAAAATTCGGTTTCGGGACAAACAGCCTTGCATTCAATTCGGATTTAAGCCTTTTAAATGAGGTGAGATACGTCAATAAAGGGCAGTTGAGCGCAATTGAAGTTATAGAATATTTAACAAAATACCCTGCTAAAATTTTAAGGCTGGATAATATAACAGGCACGCTCGAAAGCGGAAAAGATGCCGATTTTAACGTGTTTAAACTGGATGATGGCGAAGATTATAATGCAGTAATCAACAAAGAACGCCCAGATTATGTATACATAAAAGCCCATAAAATGGTATCCAAAGGGGAATTGGTTAAAAGGGTGTAATAATAACTATTTTAATAGTTCATAAGGCTCTACATCAAGGGCTTTTGCAATATCAAAAATGCGAGACAATGATGTATCGTTTTTTGCAACTTCCAAATTTCCAATAGCCCCTGGAGTTACACCGATTTCCACTGCAAGTTCAAATTGGGAAAGTTTCTTTTTTTCCCTGTGCTTTTTAATATTTGAACCTACTTTCAATACAAAATCCTTGTTCATTTTTTAATTATCTGATATTATTCAGTATGTATCAATCAGTTTTACTTAATAAGTATTACAAAGTAAAAAGAGCTGTTGTGAATAGCGGTAATTATAATTATCTTGCAAATAAATTAATTGAAGTCGAAGATAAAATTACTGAAACAGAAACAATAATTAAAATGCTTAATATTTGGATAAAAGATAATTATTATGAATTAATCCCGATAACTGAAACTTTAAGAAAATGATTTTTCCAATATTCTTCTAATGTTGAAATATAATTACATAAAATTAAATAATTAATTTTTTGTTAATAAATTAATAAAATTGAAAATTTGAATATATTATGGTGTCATGAAAAAAAATCGACTCAGTAGAGATTAGGAGGATATTTTATGACACTTAAACCGTTAGGCGATAGAATCGTAATTAAAGTTATCGATGATGCTGAAAAAACACAGGGCGGAATTTTTATTCCCGATTCTGCTAAAGAAAAACCGCAAAAGGGTGAAGTAGTAGCAGTGGGCCCCGGTAAAACTTTAGATTCAGGCAACAAAGAAGAAATGGAAGTTAAAATCGGAGATAAAGTTTTATACGCTAAATATTCAGGAACCGATGTAAAGGTTGAAAATGTTGAGTACAAAATTTTATCAGTAAAAGACGTGTTAGCAATTATTGAATAATTATTAGTACTTTTTTGCCTGTAAATTTTGTGTCTCAAGGACGCAATCCCGGCTTTAAAACATTCAAAATTGGTTTTATAATCCAAAAGCGCCTCTTTAATAGTCCTTTCACCACAAAATTTTACATTCAAAAAAGCAAGAAATAGGAGAAAATTATTATGGCAAAAAAAATTATATTTGATACAGATGCCAGAGAAAGCCTTTTAAAAGGTGTTAATGAAGTGGCAGATGCTGTAAAAGTAACCCTTGGACCTAAAGGCAGAAATGTTATTATAGGTAAAAAATACGGTTCACCTCAAATTGTAAACGACGGTGTTACCATTGCAAAAGAAATTGAATTACAATGCCCGCTTGAAAATGCAGGTGCTCAATTGTTAAAAGATGTATCTTCAAAAACAAATGATGTTGCAGGGGACGGCACAACAACCGCTTCCGTTTTAGCACAGGCTATTTTTAAAGAAGGTTTGAAAAACCTTACTGCAGGCGCTAACCCGATGGGTATTAAAAAAGGTATAAATAAAGCTGTTGAAGAAGCAATTTCCGAAATTAAAAATATGTCAAAACCTGTAGATTCAAAAGAAATGAGAGCACAGGTTGCTTCAATTTCAGCAGGAAACAACGAATTTATCGGTAACTTAATTGCTGATTGTATGGAAGCAGTTGGTACAGACGGCGTTATCACGGTTGAAGAATCAAAAACTTTCGGAACGGATAAAAAAATCGTTGAAGGTATGCAGTTTGATAAAGGATATATTTCACCTTATTTCATAACTGACGCTGAAAGAATGGAAGCTGTTTTGGAAGATGCTTACGTGCTTTGCGTTAACAAAAAAATCAACCTCATTGCTGACCTTGTACCGATACTTGAACAGGTTGCACGCGACGGCAAATCACTTTTAATTATCGCTGAAGATATTGAAGGCGAAGCTCTTGCAACACTTGTTGTAAACACAATGAGAAAAGTATTAAGAGCAGTTGCGGTTAAGGCTCCGGGATTCGGCGACAGAAGAAAAGCAATGCTTGAAGATATCGCGGTATTAACAGGCGGACAAATGTTCACCGAAGAACTCGGTATCAAACTTGAAAATATTACCGTTCAAATGCTTGGTAAGGCAAGAAGAGTTGCCGTTACAAAAGATGAAACAACAATTGTTGTAGGTTCTGAAACAAAGGCTGCCGTTGAAGAAAGAGTTAAACTTCTTAAAAAACAAATGGAAGCTTCAGATTCTGAATATGATAAAGAAAAACTTCAGGAAAGAATTGCAAAACTTTCAGGCGGTGTTGCCGTTATTGAAGTAGGTGCGGCTTCTGAGGTTGAATTAAAAGAATCAAAATTAAGAATTGAAGACGCTTTAAATGCTACAAGAGCTGCTCAAGAAGAAGGTATAGTTCCGGGCGGCGGCGTTGCATTAGTTAGAGTTCAACAACATCTTGAAAAAGAGATTGCAAACAAAAGCTTCTCTTCAGATGATGAAAAAATCGGCTATAAAATATTAACAGCCGCTCTTGATATTCCTTTAAACTTAATTGCAAACAATGCAGGAGCCAAAGGGGATGTTATAGTTGACGCTGTAAGAAAAGAAGCAGGTGCATACGGCTACGATGCTTTAAATAATCAATTTGTTGATATGTTTAAAGCAGGTATTGTAGACCCTGCAAAAGTAACTCGTTCTGCGCTGGAAAATGCTGCAAGCGTTGCTTCAATGCTGCTTACAACAGAAGCTGCAGTTGTGGATATTCCTGAAGAAACTAAGCCTGCAATGCCTGATATGGGTGCTATGGGCGGCATGGGCGGAATGATGTAGTCATTTCTTAAATGCTTAAACTTAAAAAGGCGGATGTTTATCACCCGCCTTTTTTAATGTAAATTTGCCAATTATAATAAAATTTGATAGAATTTCCAAATATTCACAAAAAGGAAATTTGTATGATTGACATCAAAGCATTGGGCATAAAAATTTTGAAAATTTATGAAAAAATTTTATCAAGCCCTGCACTGCTTGCAATTTTAGCTCTGTATTTTGCGCATCAACTTCATTTTTCAACAGATACAATTATAATAAGCAGCGTGATTGCCGCATTTTTGTTTTCAATTAAGCATAAAAAATTTTCCGTTTCTGCTTCGCTTAAATATGCTGGGGTTTTGGGCGGTTTGCAAGCCCTTATTACTATTGGGCAAGCAATTTATATCACGGTAAAAGCGCTTGATTGGGCACCGATTTTTACAATAATTAAAGTTATTTTCATTGTACCCTTTGTTTTTGTTGTTTCATTTTTAGCTTTTTATCTTTCAAATATAATAATAACCTTGATTTTAAGGCTTTTTTCCAAAGTTAAATTTTTAAATAAAATTAATGAATTTTTTGATTTTTTATTTATAAATTCGCCAAAGGTCTTGTTTATAGGTATTCTTGTCATTTTTATATTCATTAATTTTATACAAATTTTTACAATGACTGGCGGAAAATTTGTTCAAATTAAAGAAGCCAAAATAGGAATAGGTGATAAAGTTCCTTTAATACCCATCAATGGAGATACAGCAGTAATAATTCAAAGAAATCAGAATGGCACAGGATACAACATTTTTGATTCCAACAAGAGAAAGATTATTAAAGATGGCAGCTTTAATTTTGAATATAGATATAATTCAACAGCAGCTAAAATTAATGATAAAGAAATCTTAATTCTTGCCCCGAAAACTACTGAGCTTGAAAACCGCCGCATGAACGATAAAATAGAACTTGGTGTTTTAAATTTAGAAAATTTTGAATTTAAAAATTTGGGTATATTTGATATTGATACAAACTTTGCATATGGGATTTCGCCAATCGAAAATGACGAGGTTTTAATAACAGGTGGTGCCGGATGGGATAAACAGGCGTATATTTTTAAGAATGAAAAATTAACAAAAATACAAAATTTAAATAACGGATATATTAAGCCCGAAATTATACCTTTTAAAGATGAAAAATACCTTATTAACGGGGTTTCATCCAATAAAAAATACATAGAAATATTTGACCCTAAGACAAGAAATTTTAAAACAGTTTTTGAAGCAAATTTAACAGAAGATAATATTACGCTAAAAAACATATATTTTGTTAAAAAATATAATAAAATAGCAATAATTGGCACCTATAGAAAGCCTGATGAAAAATATACGGATGTATATCGTTTTGATAAAATTATATTTTTGGATGCAGATACATTCAAAAAAGTTGATGAAAAAGTTTTTAGATTCAAAGGACAATTGCATGATGAAAACCAAATTATTCAACTTAAAAACGGTAATTTGCTTATAACAGGCGGCACAAAAGGTGAACCCTCAAGAAAAAACCTTGATAACTATAATAGAAGGGGGTATATCTATGATTTTAAAACATCAAAACTGCGACCAATAAGAAGCAAGGTAAAATCAAACCGCACGGAAGGACAAGCTTTATTGTTCAATAGCGGAAAAGTATTAATTTTAGGGGGCAACAATGGTGAATGGACTATAGATGAAATGGATATGTACATTCCGTAAGGAGTTTTTATGAAAAAAGTTAAAATTACGGTTTTAAAGACGACACTTGATGAAGAACTTGCAAAAGAATACGGAGCAGAAGGGCTAAAAGCTTGTCCTATGCTGCAAGAGGGACAAATTTTCTATGCCGATTATGCAAAGCCTGAGGGATTTTGCGATGAAGCCTGGAAAGCAATTTATCAATACGTTTTTGCGCTTGCACACGGTGCGGATAAAGAACTTTTTTATTACGGTGATTGGATAAGAAAGCCTAATGTCGCAATTGTAAGCTGTAATGACGGTTTAAGACCCGTTATATTTAAGCTTGAAGCAACGGAAGAAGAATCAAAAATAGATTACACACCTGTAAGATAGCTTGTTATAAATGAGTCATGACTTGAAAAAATGTAAATGTAGGATTATAATAATAAAAGCAGTCAGGCTCTAAAAAAGTATGGTATTCTTTTTTAGATTTTAACCTTGATTGTTAGTTGTTAATTAACTAGCACTATGATGACTATTAAAAGTGCTAGTTTTTTAATATCTAATAAAGATAATAAAATAACCAACAAAAATAATTTTGTCTTCATAGGCTTCACCTCCCTCCTTCGGAAATGTCCGGACTAAGCTTGTGCCGAAGAGGTAGGTATTAATTATCAAGGTGCGCTGACTGCTTTTATTATTGCAATATCAGCATTATATCATTTGAGATAACGTGCGTATTCAAATATTCGGCTGATATGATAAATAAGCACCTTTATATCTTTTATACTTTAATATACTTGCCAAAATCTGCTTTTAAGATTTTAAAAACGGCGGATTCATTAGGGAGTTTTATAAAAACAAGGGCAAAAATCGGGAAATTTTTGTAATCAATTTTTCTTAATTCAAAAAGCTCGCCGCGCGGGGTCTTTGAGTCTTGTATGCCTGATATTGAAGCAACCGCATCAGGGGTGGTTAAAAAATCAGCATAAGCGTCATAATCAACATCTTTTATGTTTTCTATCCCCTGATTATCCCCTATGGTAAAGCAATAGAGCCCATCATCCATTTTAGATAAAATTTCATCCCAGCAGGGGCGTTTTTGTTCAAAATAATAAACATAAGGGTTTATATTGAAAGCATAATGCGCTAAATCACAAAGACACCAGCCTGCAAAACGCATAGGGTTTATTTCAATAGGAATTGCGGCTTTTTCATCTGCACGGAGCTCTATATGACAGGGGAAATTTTTAAGCCCCATGGCAGCTCCGATTTTTTCAAAAAGTTTTGTAAAGCTTTCTAAATATTCCTTAATAATCTTTTTTGATGTGTAATAGAGTCTGTCTGAAACATCATCTTTTGAAACAAAGGGGTGCTTATAGATATTTAAAATAACGGGAGCGCCCGCAGTATCAAAATAAACATCAACCGCAAATTCATCCCCTTCAATCATTTCTTCAATAATAAAGGATGATGTATTTACAACGGATTTCGGGAATATTTTTTCATATTTTTTAATATCCGCTCTGATTATTTTTACGACATTTTTCCAATCAGCTTCATTATAAACAGGATATACTCCAAAACTTAAAAAACCTACTTTAGGCTTTAAAACAAGCGGAAATTTTAAACTTGAAGCTTCAAGCATTTCAATTTCATCAAGTGAAATTTCTTTAAAATAAAAATCGGGATATATCTTTGATATCAGTTTTCTAAATTCAAATTTATCTTTGCAAAGTGCTATTTGGCGCGGAATATCGGTAAATTCAAGGTTTTTTGCAATCCAATCTATTGCATTTTCAGAGTTGCAGTATATAAGAGGATTTTTGCTCTCTTTTATCTGATTTACCGCATACCCTTCGCAGTAAAAATTTAAATCCTGATTTAATTCTAAATCATCTGCAGGGGCATTTTTCAAAACGGGATATCCGTTTTTTAGCGCGGTATCTTCCAGATATTTTGAAACGTAGGGTTTATCAAGTATAAACATTATTTCACAGCTCTCTAAATTTCCTAAATCCCGTTTAAAAGCTCGCCAAGGCGTTTTATGCCTTCCTCAATTGTTTCGGAATCAGCATTTGTATAGTTTAAGCGCATTGTATTAACGTTTTTCTTATTAATGTAAAATGGATCGCCCGGAACAAACGCAACTTTTTTCTCCAGCGCTTTCGGGAATAATTCAAGAGCGCTTACTCCTTCAGGAAGAGTTACCCAAAGGAACATTCCGCCGTCCGGGCGTGTATATTTAACGTTTTTCGGGAAATATTTATCCATGGCATTAAGCATAGCCTGCGCTTGAGCACTGTATAAATCGGTAATTTTTGCAATATGTTTTTCAAAATCATTATGCATTAAATAATCCCAGATTAAATATTGGGAGAAAATATTTGTATGAAGGTCGGATGCTTCTTTTGAAACAGATATTTTCTTTAATAATTCTTTATTCTGACAAATTATAAAACCTGTTCTCATGCCGGGGGTTACGACCTTTGAGAACGAACCCAAAACTATGCTGTTTTCATATCTGCCTGCACCGATATACGGCAGGTGTTTTCCTTTAAACCTTAATTCACCGTAAGGATCGTCTTCTACAAGAACAAGGTTTTTATCTTTAATAATTTCAAATATCTCTTCCCTGTTTTGAGCGGAATATGTAAGCCCTGTCGGGTTTTGAAATTCGGGGATGGCATAAATTAATTTAACGGCATTATTGTTTAAAGTTTCTTTAAATTGTTCAATATTTAAGCCTTCAGGGGTTAAATCAACAGTATGAAATTTTGGCATATACTGTGAAAATACCTGAATAGCACCAAGATAACTCGGTTTTTCCAATAAAACACCGTCATTTTCATCCAGAACGGTTTTTCCGATTAAATCAAGAGCCTGCTGAGAACCTGTTGTAATTAAGATATTATCAATATCAAGCTTAAGATTAAATCTTTTATTATAACGCTCTGCTATATATTGCCTTAATTCAGGAAGCCCTGCGGTTATTGAATATTGAAATACTTTATCGGAATATGTTTTTGTAATGCGCTCCATTGAAATAAGAAGCTCAGCCTCAGGAAAAGATACGGGGTTTGGAAGACCGCCCGCAAATGAGATGACGTTAGGATCTGCCGCCGTTTTTAAAATGCTTCTTACAAAAGAAGGCGGAGTTGATTTAATTCTTTCGGATAGCAGATTTTCCATAACTTTCATAGTTTTCCTCTCATTTTTATTTTTAATTTTTAAAACGGGATTTTCCCCTTAAAAGACTTCGGCACAAAACATTATACTATCAATGTAGAATTCAAACAATAGGAAACATCATTTTTAAAAAATATGCAATATGGTATAATTGGGGCTAATGATACGGGGAAATTATATGAGAGATTTTTTTAATAAATACAAAGAAATTATTCTGCCTTTAATTCTTGTATTTATTTTCTTTTTAAGCACAGCTTTAACATGGGGCAAATGGGGGCATATAATATACGATTGCTTTCGCGAGGCGGTTTTGCCGCAGGCAATTTTGGACGGGAAAATTTTATACCGCGATATTACAAACCTTTACCCGCCTTTAGGATACTATTTCAATGCGCTTTTATATTTAATATTTGGTAATTCATTAAATACCCTATACTGGGCAGGAATTATAAATTCGTTTTTAATACTTTCGGTTATTTATGTTTTAATAAAAAAATATTCATCTGATTTAACAGCTTTTATTGCAGTGTTATCAATAATGGAAATTTTTGTATTCAGGGTTTTATGCGCAAACAGTACATCATCCTGGTTTTTTCCTTATTCTTATTCTTTTATTTATGCTTTTTCAACTTGTCTTTTATCATTTTATTTTTATGTTCTATACAAAGAAAAATCCAAACCGCTTTATCTTTACCTTTCATTTTTATCAATTGGTGCATCAATTGCCTTTAAATTCGATTTTATTCTTTGCGCATTAATTCCTTTATATGGTTTAATAAAATATCTAATCAAGAAAAGAACAAAATCTTTAAAACTTTGTTTGATTAGCTTAGGTTGTTTAATTACACCTTTTATTATAAGCATTTTGATTTATTTTGCAGGAGGCGGAGCAATAATTGATTTACAGAATGAAATCAAATTTCTTGCAGATTTTTCAAAAGCACCGTCTGTTTTAGTTTTCAATCAAGGGGTAATGCCGCAGAGCTTTAAACCATGGGTTATTTTAAAGGTATTCAAAACGTTTAAATATTCTATTGTTATCTCATTAGTCTTATTTTTATACATATATTTTTCCGTTTTTGCCGTTTTAAGATTGAAAAATATATTTATGAAATTTTTATCGGGAAGCATTTTATTTATATTTGGATATTTTTGCCTGATAAAATTTATTGCCTTTATTCAACTTTTAACATTTGAAATAATGTATGATTTAGCCTTTGTTTCTTACATTGTAACAATTTCTGTTTTCATTATTTTGATTGTCAAAGTTATAAAAAATAAAGGATTCAGGGGAATAAATTTTAGCAGGGAGGAAAAATTTTATTTTCTTGCCGTGATTTTTGCAGGATTATTGTCTTTCAGATCATTTGCACTTTTATATCTTGCAAATATCGGAAATTTTATGATCGCAATATGGTGGATGTGTTTAATATTTCTTTTTCTTGAATTATTACCAAAATATTTTCCAAGTACGCTTTCTAAAAGAAAAATAAAAATATCATTAAATTTGTTTTTTGTTGCCTATGCACTTTATTTTACTTCTTTATATATAACAGATGCAGCCCTTATTACACCATATAAGTTACGGGGAATACACAACGGCGTATTTTACAATTCAGAAAAATTTGTCCCTGTAATAAATAAGGCTGTTGAATTTATTAATGAAAATATTTCAGAAGATGAAAGCTTCCTTGTTTCTGAAGAAGGACTTGTTTTGAATTACTTAACCGGAAGAAGGGCTGATTTAAAATATTATGCTTTAATTCCTCATATGATTGATACATATGGGGAAGAAAATATTATCAATGATTTAGCCAAAAATCCGCCCGATTATTTCTTCGTTACAAACAATATTTACATAACAGAAAAGCTCGGTGGGGTATTCGGGCTTCATTATGCAAAAAAGATTGCAGCTTTTATAATGCAGAATTATGATTATATAAAAACAATAAAAAACCCTGAAATTAAAGAGGGACTTGAAATTACGGTATTTAAGCTGAAAGAATAATTTTTTAGGCTTTAAGAAGGCAGCCGGCAAATTATTTTTTATCTTTAAATATGAATGTTTTAAATATTATAAATGATAAAACCGCAACGGGCGGCACAACAATGGCTTCCGCCAGATATTTGTTCATATGAAGATTGTCTATTAAGAAATTCAGCGAATAATTATTTACGTAGTATGTGAAAACGTATGAAATAAAGAATTTGAATATTAATTTATTATCTTTATTTTTAAATACGATTGAGCCTGTAGTTTTAAAATTCCAGAAAACACCTAAAATGTAGGATATTAAAAGCGCATTTGAAGGATTAAACCCGAATGTTACAAAAAGAGCATACATTGAATAACCAAAAAGTGTGTTAACGGCGCCTACAAAAAGAAACTTTACAAATCTGCGCGGCAGACGCTGTAAAATTCCGAAACAAAATTTTGTATAAATCCAATCAAAAATTTTAAAAAGCACAGAGCGTAAAAGATTTTTCTTACGCTCTATGCTTGTTAATATTGGATTTTCAGGCTTTGCGCCATACTTTATGCTATCCGACATATTCCTTAATTTCACTTGCAAGGTTCTTAGAATCAAGCTTAATTCCGGGCCCCATTGTGGTTGTAAGGTAAGCTGATTTAATATATGTTCCTTTTGCTGCTGACGGTTTTG
>CAJULX010000021.1 GCA_910587245.1 Candidatus Gastranaerophilales bacterium | reverse complement strand
CTGCAACAGGGTGCTGGAATCTTGTCGGGTTGGTTGAGTTACCTGTGATAGAAACATCAACGCCTTCCGCAATCATAATTGCAACACCTTCTGAAACGTCATCCGCACCGTATACTTTAACTTTTGATTTTTCACCGTTTGAAAAAGGAGTTTCTTTAACAACGTTTAATTTGCCTGTTTTGTAGTCATATTGGGTTTCAACATAGGTAAAACCGTTAATTCTTGAAATAATATAAGCGGCATCTTTACCCAGACCGTTTAAGATAACTCTTAAGGGCTCTTTTCTAACTTTGTTAGCGTTTCTTGCAATACCGATAGCGCCTTCTGCAGCAGCAAAAGATTCATGACCTGCTAAGAAGCAGAAACATTTTGTTTCTTCACGAAGAAGCATTGCGCCGAGGTTACCATGACCGATACCAACTTTTCTTGTGTCGCCAACAGAACCCGGTACGGCAAATGCCTGCAAACCCAAACCGATAGCTTCGGCAGCATCGGCAGCTGATGTACAGCCTTTTTTAAGAGCAATCGCACAGCCTAAAGTGTAAGCCCAAACAGCATTTTCAAATGCAATCGGCTGAATGCCTTTAACAATTTCTTCAACGTTGATTCCCTTTGAAAGGCACAATGCTTGTACATCTTCAAGGGATTTAAAGCCGTATTCGGCTAAAACTTTATCAAGTTTAGCCTGACGTCTGTCTTGTCCTTCAAATTTTATCATATTATTAATTCCTTATTTATTTTGTAATAATTATTCTTTTCTCGGATCAACTTTTTTAACGGCTTCATCAAATCTGCCGTAAGTGCCGATATTCTTTTCATAAGCTTCTTTGGGATCTACGCCTTTTTTCACCTGTTCCATCATTTTGCCAAGGTGAACAAATTTATAGCCGATAATTTCATTATTAGCATCAAGGCCTAATTCTAAAATATACCCTTCGGCAACTTCCAAATATCTCGGACCTTTTTGCGCGGTAGAGAAAATTGTACCTACCTGAGAACGAAGCCCTTTTCCAAGGTCTTCTAAACCTGCACCTACAGGAAGACCGTTTTCGGAAAATGCGGTTTGCGTTCTTCCGTAAACAATCTGTAAGAATAGTTCTCTCATAGCAACGTTTATAGCATCACATACAAGGTCGGTATTCAAAGCTTCAAGAATTGTTTTACCGGGAAGAATTTCCCCTGCCATAGCGGCAGAGTGTGTCATACCGGAACATCCGAGAGTTTCAACAAGCGCTTCTTGAATAATGCCGTTTTTAACATTTAAAGTTAATTTGCAGGTACCCTGTTGAGGTGCACAGCAGCCGCAGCCATGGGTTAAACCTGAAATGTCTTCAATTTTTTTGGCTTTTGTCCAGTCTCCTTCTTGCGGAATAGGAGCAGGTTCGCCTTTAACTCCCCTTTTTATGGGGCACATTTGCTCAACTTCATGAGAAATTTGTATTGTACTCATATTTTTCTCTCCTCCAGAAATGATAATTCCTTTAAACCCATTTTACTATCCACAAACTAAAAAAGCAAAAGAAAAATCTTGTTCAAGTTTTAAATAAACAACATCTTATATTAACAGGAAGTACAATGCAGATTAACTTTAACCCGATTTCCCCGAAAAATATATATTTTAGTGCTGCAAGAAGAACTCGGCATGATAAAATTCAACCTGCCGCACACAGTGATTGTTTTGTAAAAAGTAACACAAATGAAACATTCACACTTAAAAAATTTTTAGAAAAGAAAGATAAATTTACAATTTCAGAATATAAATCAATTGATAAGGGTGAACTTATGTTCCTAAGAAATGATTTATCAAAAGAATATAAAGATTACGATGACTATATTTATGCTGCAGGCTCAACTATGGAGCTTGCGTTTGATTTAAAATCCGCACTTGATGAAACATACGGTGAAAATGGATATATATTTGCTTCAATAGGTCGCTCACCTTCTTTGATTGCAAAGGTTTTCGAATGTATGGGAGTTGAAACAAAATATTTGCCGATAAGTAATCTTGGCGAAAAAAGTATTGATATAGACGCATTATTTGAAGAACAAAGTATAGAAAATTATAAAAAAATTCTTGAAAGGCAGGGTTTAACAAAAGAAACACTTAAAAATTCAAACAAGAAGGTACTTTTCTATGATTACACATCCACCGGTACAACACTTGCAATATTTGAATATTTTATGCAAAAGGCATATAACCTGCCTTGTTCTAAAACGGAATTCAGAAGTTTAAATGAAGACTTGGAAGCTTGCGCAAGCAGCCCCGAAAATGCAAAAACTTATATAGAAACCTTTCTTGAAGATCGCTGGAGTTCAAAATTTACAAGTATAGACCATCTGCCCCATAATAAAATTGCCGAAAGGACAATGGATGATAAAAATTTAACAACTCACAGATTTCGTGAACCAAAATTATTTAATTTTATAATTATGGATGAGCTAAATAAAATGGGGCTTTTAAAAGAAAATCCCGCAAATAAAAATTCTCTTTAAAATTTTATCTGCAAAGTGCATGGGCAAATATTTCCCCGACTTTATGGTTATATTCTCTGCCGTCATCCTTTGTAAAAAGATTTTCAAAATGGCTTTCTTTTGTACCGTCCGTTGAATAAGAAGGATTTGTCATCATTAAATGATGAGTATTTGTATCATATCGAAGCGGAAAAATGTCATGCATCTGCATAAAACTCGGGAGTTTATCGGAAGGATAATCGCTTGCAAAAAGCGAATTTCTTATACGCTGCAAACGCTCTTCATAGCTTGCACCGCCCGGGTCATTATCATTTGAAACTTCAATACCTGGGGCATACTGCCTGTCATATTTTAATTTTTCAGCCCAGTATTTTACGGATCCAAAATCATCAGGATTTACAAAAGCTGTCCCCGAGGTTAAGCCCAGATTTTTATATCTTTCAAAATCGCCCGTACTTTTTTCACCCACAAAACTTATGGTAAAAGAACCCGTGCGTGAACGTATTTCATTTAAAATATACTGCATTTGTCCGTAATTCGGCAATCTGCCCACACCTGTATAATTTATACAGTCAAGTCCGCCTATGTGCTTGGCTGAATCAATAAACATAGCCTCAAAACCAAGTTTCATAAGTTTAACACATTCATCAATAAACAATTCCTGATGTTCGTAATTATCCCAATTAAAAGGAATATCAGTATTTTCACCCGTGGCAACTTTCATCTGCCCTTCGGAAATTGCCACCCTAAAGCCTGTTTTAATTCCCCTGAAATGCGCTAAATCATTAAAAGCCTTAAATTGTTCTTCGGCTGAAATTTTATCTTCAATTTCTCTGGAAACAATATTTTTACTGTACCCGCCGCCAAGTTTCATCCCGTAAATGGAATTTTCTTCCCAAGGTGCCTTATTTAGACCGTCACCATATATATTAGGAAAAATTTGAGATAAAATAACGCAATTTGCCCAGCTTTTAGCAGAAGGAAAAATTGCAGGCAAAAGTTTTATGGAAGATAAAATTCCGTTTTTACAAATATTGCCTTCCATTTCTGCTATTGCACGGTTATTTATTTCAATATAATTCGCACTTCTGCCCCAATTATGCCCGTAATCAGGCGAGAATACAGGGTCAGGGAATTTTTTATAAAAAGTGTGGCACTCGCAAAGCGTTACTATGGAATTTACTGCATCTTTTACGGAACGATTCAAAAGTTCGCAAGGCAGAATCCTTGCAACCCATTTTTTAAAACAATGCTCGCCTATTCCATGGTATATATGTTCTTTTGTCCATGTATCTTCAGATAACTCGGTATCAAAACCAAGTGCCGACAATAATTTATCAACAGTAGATTGTGTATTCATAACAAAACAATTTTAACCATCAAAATCAAACATATAAATTAATCATTCGGATACAAATCAGGGCAATTTTTGTTTAGTGCGTTTAAAAATTATTCATAATTAATTTTTACTACAGAATACGTAAATTTAGTGTATAATTCTTATATTATTTTAAAAGGAAACTAAGAAATCATATGCACTCAGCCGAAACTAAACCCTGGAGAGAATCCAGTTTCAAAGCTTTAATCCCGTTTATTGTATTTGTAATCTTTTATTTTGGATTTTCAATTGCCACAAGAGATTTTTCAAAAGTACCTATGACAGTGGCCTTTATAATTTCATCCGCAGCCGCTTTAATTTTAAATCACAAAGAAAAGCTCGGCAAAAAAATTGAAATATTTGCACTTGGAATGGGAAACAAGGACATAATGATTATGTGTCTTGTATTTATTCTCGCAGGGGCATTCACCGCAAGCGCACAGGCGATGGGCGGCGTAGATGCTGCGGTTGAAATTTCACGGTATTTTATACCGGGACGTTTTATAATATCCGGGTTATTTGTGGTTTCAGCCTTAATATCACTTGCCGTAGGCACATCCTGTGGAACAATAGCTGCAGTTGTTCCTATCGCTGTTGCATTGTCGCAATCGATGAATTTAAATCCTGCCGTTGTAATAGGCGCCACAATAGGCGGTGCAATGTTTGGCGACAATTTATCATTAATCTCTGATACAACAATAGCTTCAACAAGAACCCAAAATGTTGAAATGCGCGATAAGATGATATGTAACTTAAAAATTGTAATCGCGCCCGCAATTTCATGTGTCCTGCTTTATATGCTCCCATTATTTACATCCGGTGCAGGTACAAGTGCCCTTACTCCGCCTGATATACAAACATACATAAAAATTATACCTTACGTTTTACTTTTAATACTGGGTGTTGCGGGAATTAACGTAATGTTTCTTTTGCTTGCGGGAACAATTTTAAACACAATAATAGGTATATCCTTTGGTTTATTTGATATATGGGGAGCATTCGGCTTCATCGGAGATGGCACAACAAGCATGGCAAACACACTTATAGTTGCCCTTCTTGCGGGCGGTCTGCTTTGCATGGTGCGTTATAACGGCGGAATAAGCTACATTATTGATAAAACACAGTACTTAATTAAAAATAAAAAAAGCTGTGAATTTGGAATAACTTTTCTTGTAGGTATCATCAATCTTTTTACTGCAAATAACACTGTGGCAATTATAACGGCAGGCCCCATTGCAAAAGAATTATCAGAAAAATACAAAGTAGACCCGAAAAGAACCGCAAGTCTGCTCGATACAACTTCATGCTGTGTGCAGGGAATAATCCCTTACGGGGCACAAATATTAATTGCAACAAGCCTTGCCGCTTCAATTTCAATAAGCTCGTTTTCAATAATGAAAGGTTTATTTTACCCCGCATTAATGGGCATAGGACTTCTTGTTTCACTTTTATGCATAAAAAATGAAGATAAATAAATAGTCAAAAATTTTTATTCAGGTGTTTTAAATATACATCATGAAGATAAAGTTCTGATATAGATATCTTAATCTTAAAAACGGATAAATGGCATAAGGGAATATGAAAGGAATAAAAAAATTATGAAAATTTCACAGGTTAGCGGTACATCTTTTGGAAAATTATATATTGAAAATAACTGGAATAATATAAAATTTCTAAAAGCATTTGACGAAGATATGGAAAGACAAAAATTGCTTAGCGATGCTTTGCACAAAATTGATAAAATGTCCGGTAATGCTGATGTATATTTGCAGGCCAATAAAGAAAACGAGTATCGTTACGGAGCCGGAAGAGATGCAAGTTACAGTCACAATATTGAAATTACTGATAAAACAGGAGAAATATATGCCAGCTGTGACATAGACACTTATGACAGCGGAAGTAAAAAAGAAGCTATTACAAGAAGCATGAAAAGCAGACTCAGTATACTCGTAGACGAGTTTAGTCAATATAATCTTCCTGATTCTAATAGCTTTATAGGAAAAACACTTGACGAATACAGGTAATAAACTAAAAATATGCCGATGGCCGGACTCGAACCGGCACGTGGCGTGAACCACACCAGATTTTGAGTCTGGCACGTCTACCAATTTCATCACATCGGCATATTAAATTATCAAAATTCAATTCCTATACAAGTTTATCAGAAAAATATTATTTTTCCAATTCTTTCTTTAAAAGCTCATTTAAAAGCTGCGGATTAGCTCTGCCTTTGGTTTCTTTCATAACCTGTCCCACAAAGAAGCCAAATAGTTTATCACGTCCGCCTTTATATGCAGCCACCTGTTCGGGGTTATCGGCGACAACTTTTTGTACAATTGGAAGTATCTCGTCAGGATTTGATAATACGCTCAAACCTTTTTTCTCAACAAGTTTATCGGCATCTTCCCCTGTTTTTAAAATATCAACAACAAGGGATTTTGCAATATTGTTTGAAATAGTTCCTTTTTCAAGGAGTTTAAGCAGTTTGACGAAGTTTTCAACCGATAATTTTGACTCTTCAATCGATACTTTTTCTTCTTTTAAAAACGCTGCAATTTCACCCATGATGAAATTGGAAGCAGTTTTTGGGTTAACTCCTTCTTTTGTAGCCTTATCAAAGAATAATGCCATATCCATCTGGTTTACAAGAACCTGAGCATCGTATTCCGATAATCCTAATTCAACATACCTTTGAAGTTTTTGATTTGGAAGCTCCGGCATAGTTGCTCTTACGCGTTCCACCCATTCTCTGCTTATTTCTAAAGGCATCAAATCAGGCTCGGGGAAATATCTGTAGTCATGAGCGTCTTCTTTTCCTCTCATAGATGATGTGATTCCTTTAGCATCATCCCACAGCCTTGTTTCTTGAACCACCTCTTCGCCTTGTTCCACAAGTTCAATCTGGCGTTCAAATTCATATTCAATTGCTCTTTGGAGAGCCTTAAAACTGTTAACGTTTTTGATTTCAGCTCTTGTACCGAATTCTTTCTGCCCTTTGGGACGAATAGAAATATTTGCATCGCATCTCATGGAACCTTCTTCAAGGTTACCGTCACAAACACCAATATATCTTAGAATATTTCTTAATTCTTCCATATATTCGCGTGCTTCATCGGATGTTCTCATATCGGGTTCCGAAACAATTTCCAAAAGCGGTGTTCCCGCTCTGTTTAAATCTACAAGAGAATAGGAGGAGCCGTAAATTCCTGCAGCACCGGCGTGAACCAGTTTTCCTGCATCTTCTTCCAAATGTGCACGGGTAATACCGATTGTTTTGTTTGAAATTTTAATACTGCCTTTACCACAGATAGGCTCATCATACTGTGAAATTTGATAACCCTTCGGCAAATCGGGATAAAAATACTGTTTCCTGTCAAATTTACATCTGCTTGGAATTTCGCAGTTTAAAGCAAGCCCTGTTAAAATAGCCATATCAACAACGGCTTTATTTAAAACAGGCAAAACACCCGGCATACCAAGTGTAATAGGCGATGTCTGACTGTTGGGTTCATGACCGAATTCCGCCCCGTCAGGTGCAAATATTTTAGTTTTGGTTTTAAGCTGGGCATGCACCTCAAGACCTATAACCATTTCATATTTTTGCTTTAATTCCTCAAATTCCATTAAATGCTCCTTAGCTATAAGAAATATTTTGAAATTATTTTAGCATAAACATTTTTTTAAAAAATATTAATATTTCTTAATATTTTTCCTGTTTTTAGCACTTATTGAAGCTTCATGGCTTTTATTTATATATAGGTAAGGATTTAATTTTAGCATGAGTACAGGATTTAACCCGCAATATCAACAATATCCGCAATGCGCTCAATATGCGGCACAAACAGCCCAGCAAGGATACTATTGCCAGCCGCAGCAAGCTGTACCGCAAAACGGTTATACGCAACCAAATCCTACGCCAACGGCAAGTGCGGTTAATATTCAGATATTCAGCCCGACAGCTAATGCCGGTCCTGTTACACAATGTCCTGCAGCACAGCCTGTTATGCCCTTGTATCCAAATAGCAGCCTGTATGGAAATCAAAATCCCGGCGCAACTTACCCTATGAATTACAATGCACCGATAAATCAAACAAACAATTATAATCAAACACAACAAGCTCAAGAAACACCAAAAACCGAAGATAAAAATAAAAAAACAAAAGAAAAAGTAGTACTGACTGATGAATATATAATGTCATTAGAAAACTATTTAAATAATCAAGATGCAAAAATAAGACTTACGGCAGCTAAAGAACTTTTAGACAGATTTAAGGAAGATAAAACAAGAAAAGCTGACCCTGCACTTACAGCATTATTAAATAAAACAATTCAAGACCCGAAAGCATCCGTAAGATACATTGGTTTAACAATTCTTGATACGGGATATGCTCAAGGAAATGAAGAAACGGTAAATATATTAAAACAGCTTCAAAATAGGCCAGATCTTGAATACGGCGAAGATTCAAGACTTGCTTCACAAATATTATTGAAAATGTCAGGCCAGAAAGTGGAAGTACCCGATGACAGTCCGCAGCCCGAACCTAAAAATACGGAGGCGCAGGCAGCATGACGATATACGGTTTTGGAACAAAAACAGCTTCCGCTCTGGGGTTAGCTTCAGTACTGGTTGAAGCACATGACATAGGAAAAAGAAGCGCCAGAAAAGGCAAAGCTCAAGCTTCTGCTGATAAATTTGTCAGAGATCAAATCGGAGCTTCAAAGTTAAATACAGACAGCCAAAAACACAACGAAATTAAAGAATATATAGAGCATGCCGATTTTACGGATAAAGTATCGGAAACAGCCGGTTTTATCGGCGGATACTTATCAGGCGCAGGCAAGTGTATCAAAGACAACTGCTTCACTGTAGGATTTGGAACTCTCGGTTTATTTGCAAAATCAAAAGCCATGCGTACTATAGCACTCCTTGGCATGGGAATTTCCATGCTGTTTGATACATTAACAAATGCAACCAACCTTTTTGAAAGGAAAGATTATCTGGATGATAAATAATCATTAAGAAATGTAAACGTCAAAACTCAATTATAGCTTAAAATTTACAATTTTAATACAGAAAATATCAATTTTCAAGCAATAAATATTATTCACAACACTTAAAGCAATGAAAGCATAGCAACAAAAAATATTTTTCAAAGGAGATAAAGATGATACAACCTCAGTACGCGCAACCATACACTCAAGGAGCACCGAGTGCAAACGCGGTAAATATTCAAATCTTTGAGCCAAAAGCGTATGCCACACCACAAGGAGCAATGACTACACCTCCAATGCAGCCGAATTATACAAACCAATTGTATAATTATCCGCAAGCATCTTTATATGCAGCTCCACAGCCGCAGTATGCTCCATACCCCATGCAGCAGCCAATGTATCAGCCAATGCCTCAATATCCAGGGTACGCAATGCCTCCGCAAGCATATGGTCCTTATGCAATGCCGCAGGAACAATATGCATACCCTCAGCAAATAGCACAAATACCTGCTGCAGCGCCTCAAGTTGTATCTCCTGAGCCCCAGCCAATGCCGGAACCTGTTATAGCAGAACAACCCCAAGTTCAGCCACAGCCTGCACCTGCACCGGCTCCTGCGGAACAGCCTCAAGTTCAAGAAGCTCAGCCTCAGCCCGTTGAAGTACAGCCGGCTCAGCAGCCTTCAGGAATTGATGTTGCCGCACTGGTATCAGGACTTCAAAGCACGGATTCCGCAACACAGGAAAAAGCAATAACGGAAATTGCAAACTACAGCCAGGGTGAACCTGCTCAAGCACAACAGGTATTAAACGAACAAATTATGACAAACCTTGCAGGCATTGTAAATTCTGATATTACACAATTACAAGGACCCACTCCCGAACAAACGGCAATTTTTGAAAAAGCTGCCAGAGGCGAACAGTTGACACCCGAAGAAACTCAACTGGCTCAACAACTTTCACCGCAAACTGCAGCTGCCAAAAATAAAATTATCTCTATGTTTACGTTAGCTATGCTTCAAAAGAACCAAAGAGATGAACTGGATGCCTATATGGCTTCTCAAGGCGCAAACAACATCAAGCCTCTTCAAATGCAGGATTTGATAGGATTTAACGAAATCCAAAATGCCGTTCAAAATGATTCAAACCCTGAAATAAGACTTGCAGGTATACAGGCAATTTCATACGTTGCAAGACCGGAAGATGCTCAAACAGTTCAAGGTGTACTTCAAAACTCATTAAATGACCCTGAACCCCTAATCCAACAAGCTGCACAAGAAACGCTTTCAAAACTTGGCGCAGCACAGCAGGCGCCTGTACAAGCCGCTGAACAAACACAACAGCAAGCAGCTTAATTTTAGAAAACCATATATACATCAATTTAAAAAACCGTCCAATAATAGACGGTTTTTTAATGTTTATTAACATATTTGAGAATTTAGAAAAAATACTGTTTAATTAAAATATGAAAGATAATGACAAAATAAGACATTTTCCTGCAAGAAAAATTAAAACCGGATTTTTTAACAACAAAAATAAACTGGCCGAAATTAAGAATTTTCAAGGTTTTGAGTATGTAAAATTAAAAAAAGATGTTAACGGCATTAATTTTAACAAAAAGTCGCTTGAAGATTTTGCATACAGTCTTAAATATACTGTTTCAATAATGAGAGATACAAATAACGGTATATTTCTTTATGAATATTTTATAAGCGGAGAAGAACTGGACAGATTTTTTAAACTCTATATTGATGGTACAATTGAAGGAAAAATAGTACAAATAGAAAAACATACTCCGGATAGTTTAGCATGACCAATTTAGCAGAATTTTTATCAGAATATTCTCCGATTCTTTACAATTGTGAAAGACCTTCAAGATATATCGGAGGAGAATTTTTATCCGTACAAAAGGATTTCAATAAAACAGATACAAAAGTATTACTTGCCTTTCCCGATAAATATGAAATAGGAATAAGTAATTTCGGACATAAGATTTTATATCACATCATAAATAGCAGAGAGAACCTTCTTGCAGACAGAATTTATGCACCGGAAAAAGATTTTTGCGAACTTTTGAATAAATACGATAAGCCCCTATATTCGCTTGATAACAAAAAAGCAATGAATGACTTTGATTTCATAGGCTTTGCACTGCAGTATGAAATGTCTTATACAACCATTCTAAAAATGCTTGAAATGGGAAAAATTCCGATTTATTCAAAAGATAGAGATAATAACCACCCGATTATTCTTGCAGGAGGACCTTGCGCCTATAATCCAAATCCGATTTCACATTTTATAGACTTATTTACAATCGGAGACGGCGAAGAAATTATTATAGAAATTATCGAGCTTTATAATAAAATCAAAAACAAAAATCTTACAAGATTAGAGATTCTTGAAAAATTAAGTACAATCGAAGGAGTATACTCGCCGGTATTCAGCCCAAAACAAGGTAAGGTCAGAAAAAGAATTTCAAATTTGAAATATGAAGACCACCCTGTAACTTCTCCGATACCTCACTCCCAAAGTGTACATGACAGGGCTACAATCGAAATAAGACGAGGATGCGGAAGATTGTGTCGTTTTTGTCAGAGCGCTCATACAAATCTTCCAATAAGAGAAAGAGGTAAAGAAGACATTATAAATCTTGCCAAAGATTATATTCAAAATACAGGATATGATGAGTATTCGCTTCTTTCTTTATCTTCAAACGACCATGGAAAAATAGAAGAAATAATCGAAGAATTAAACAAATATTTCAAAGATACAGATGTAAGCGTTTCTCTTCCAAGCCAGAGGGCGGATAAATTTTCAACAAAACTTGGCAAGCTTATCCACGGAGTAAAAAAGGGCTCCGTTACAATTGCACCCGAGGCCGGAAGCCAGAGAATGCGGGATATTATAAATAAAAATTTAAATGAAGAACAGATAATAAATGCTACACTTGCAAGTGTAGAAAACGGATGGGATAAAATTAAATTTTATTTTATTATAGGTCTTCCGTTTGAAGAATATTCAGATTTAGACGGAATAATTGAACTTTTAGATAAGATAAATCAAAAATGCAAAGAAAAAGGTTTTAAACTGCCAAAAATCACCTGTTCTATTGCAACTTTTGTTCCAAAACCGTTTACACCGTTTGCAATTTGTTCTCAAAATTTACCTTCAACAGTTAAAGAAAAAATTTCTTATATGAGAGACAAGCTAAAGAACGGTTCATTTAAAAATATAAAACTTAATTTTCATAACCCTGTTGTATCGCAATTTGAAGCGTTTTTAACACGAGGCGATGAAAGATTAAATAATTTTATCTACTCTCTTTATAAAAAGGGCTCATACCTTGATTCCTGGGAAGAAAATATAAATTACGATTTATATTATAAAACCGCAGAAGAATGTGGACTTGTTATAGATAATGAAACGACAAAAAGCTATTCTTATGATGAGATTTTACCGTGGGACGTACTTGATTGCGGTATAAATAAAGAATGGTTTAAAAACGAGTATAACAAAGCAAAAGAGACTATGACTACAGTTCCTTGCGAAACAAAATGCTCAAACTGCGGAGTCTGCTCGAATTTTAAGACACATAAGGTTTTAGATAAATAAAAGCACTTTTTTAAATAAACAAACTCTACCTTAAGTTGTTTGCATACCTTTCAAGAGCCTCAATTCTGGTATTATTGGCAGCACCTTTTTCATTTTTCATAATTTTTATAGCACGCTCTAAGTCAGCTTTTGCACCTTTTGTATCTTTGAGATAAATTTTAGTATAAGCAAGAGCCTCCCAATAAGCAGCTTTTTTAGGATAAGCCTTTACGGCTTTTTCAAAACTTTCCTTAGCTTCAATATATTTGCCTTCCTTATAGTAAGCACTGCCTAAAAGATAATATAAAAATTTTCCTTTGGGATAAATAGCAAGCGCCTTTTCATAACTTGCTCTTGCATATTTATATTGACCGGACTCCGTAAAAATAATACCCTTCAATATGTATGAAGCAAAATGATTTGGATTTTTAACCGTAGCCTGATTTAGCGCACTCAAAGCATTTTGCTTGTTTCCAAGATGATAATATGCAGCACCTGCGTTAAAATATTCGTTTTCAACAGGCTCCTTCCCGGCTTTAATATTTGCAAGGGAGGTATTGATAAGCTGTACACATGAGTTATTATCACTGCACACTTTTTGCTTATTATTTACTATATCCTGATATTTTGCATCAACAGCAAACTCGTTGCTGATAAAAAGAGCTGCGCCAATACCAAATATCAAACAAAATAAAATGAAGGGTACATAATAACTTTGCTCTTTTAAAACTGTTTTAACGAAATTTTCATCAATATAATCAGAAAGATACCCCGGATTTTCTTTAACATCTTTATGATTTAAAACCTTTTGAATGAAATAATCAGAATTTGCAAAAACAGCAGCATAAATATGAATAAAAATTGCAAAATACGCAATCGGAAAATCATAATAATAAATCAAAGCAGCTTCAATAAGCAAAAGAAACAAGCCTTTTACAATCATGAATTTTGCAAGATAATAAAGAGGCCCGAAAACCAATGCAAAGAAATTAAACCTTGTAAAAAATTTAAACCTGTTTGGCGCATCATAACTTATAACAGGCTGGCCATATCTCCATGCATGAACATTATTAGCCTTGCCCTGATAAAAATTGTGAAAATAGGCCGTCTGGATTTTTTTAAAAACATTTTTCCACCCGCGGCTTATATTTAAAGAATCTATAATCGCATAAATGTTTTTGTAATGCATAATTTCTATCCTTAATTCAAATATGGTGACTAAATATTATTCCTCAATTTTATCACAAAAGTAGAACCCTGGCACGGTTCGGAAACAACATAAATCTTACCCTTGTGCAATTTTATATATTCTTTCACAATGGCAAGCCCCAATCCGGTCGATGCGCCTGTTTTTGTGTAAATATTGTCAATTTGCGTAAACTTTTTAAATATAAAGTTATGATACTTTTTTTCTATACCAATGCCAAAATCTTCTATCTCTAATACAAAATATTCCCCATCATTTTTAGTTCTAACTATAATTTGTCCTTTTTGCTTTGAAAATTTTATGGCATTGCCTATTAAATTAAATAAAATCTGCTGAAATTTTTGATAATCCGCACAAATTGTATTATTGTAATTATTTTCAAACTTAAGCTTGATTTCTTTAGCGCCAAGAAGCGGTGATAAAAGATTAACAACCTCATCTATAGCACGTTTTGGTTCAAACTCCGAAAGATTCAACTTTACAGCGCCCGATTCAATCTTGGAAAAATCAAGAAGGCTGTTTATAAGACCCATTAAATGAACACTGGATAAATTAATATCTTTAACATATTCAATTTGCTTGTTATTCAATTTGCCAAACACCTGATTTAAAAGAACATCGGAAAAACCGATTATGGCGTTCAAGGGTGTTCTAAGCTCATGCGATACATTGGCAAGAAAGCTTGTTTTAGCACTGTCAGCCTGAAGTAATTTTTTATTTTGTTTTTCTATGGTTTTAAATGCATTCTCTTTGTCACTTATTGCTTCCTGTAAAAGAGAAAGCTGCATTTTGAATACTTTATTCAGTTCGTAATCCTTAATTATATAAGAATAAATGCTTGAAAAAAGATTAACAACAGCAATATCATCATCACTATAATTTTTATCGCCTGCAAGTACAATAAAACCAAAAAACGAATTTTTAATTAAAAGCTTTGAAAAAAGAAAACAAGAAGCTTTTAATTTAAATTCACTATTTAAAAATTCATAAACCTCATCATATGATGCCAAAAAAGTTTTTTTATTTTTTAAATTTAAAAACTTTAAAAGTTCAGAATGTTTTTCAGCACAAAAAAGACTGCATTCACCATTGCAAACTTTATCAAACTTTTGTGCTTTTTCCGAAAGACCAGCTTCATCCAAAAAATATACACCGGAAAATAAATATTTCGCCTCATTTTTAAGACGCAAAAGCAAATCTTCGTAAAACACATCAGCGGAAGTGCTTGAACAATCACGGTCAAAAATTCCGGCAAGACAATTTAAGGTTTCAAAACTAATACTCATTTATAAAGCATTATAGAATATAAATATAAGTCATGGCAAACCTATACAGTTAATCTATATCCGCCTTTTGTTGCATTTTGCAGAACATCATCAGAAATTTTTGTTCTTAAATTTTTAATATACTTATAAACATAATCTGTAGGTAAATCCAAAATTTTTGCCAAATCTTTAGCATAAACAATTTTATCAGTATTTGCCATAA
Source organism: Candidatus Gastranaerophilales bacterium (assembly GCA_910587245.1). Classification (GTDB taxonomy): domain Bacteria; phylum Cyanobacteriota; class Vampirovibrionia; order Gastranaerophilales; family Gastranaerophilaceae; genus MGBC122484. Next base: position 15,931 of record CAJULX010000021.1, on the reverse strand, counting down.
AATAATCTAAAACCATTTGTTCTCTTTGAGTTAAAGGCTTTTTAAATACGAATTGTTTCTTATTTGCATTATTAGCCGGAGCTTTTGGCATATTATTCTGCATATCAACAGATTTTTTAGCAATACCTGCAACAACACTTTTTGTCTTAGGAGTCTCAATCTTAGAAGAAAAAACAGGGGTACTCTCAGCTTTTTTAGTATTAGATAAAACAATATCAATGATATCTCTGGTTTGTTTTTCTTCTTTCAACACTTTACCTAGCCTTTTTGCATACTCTTCAAGTGTAATCTTCTCCAGTGAACTTCTCCATTGTTTAATCTCTTCTTTGCTTAAGTACTCGCTCATTGAACTTCCCCTTTAAGATTTTATCTCTATATTTCTGTCCTCAACATATTTAAGTTTACCACAAGGCATGTTTGAAAATCTCAAAATATTTCATAACGTAAAATTTTATTTATTTTATTAAGAAGATATTGACAATTAAAAATGAGCCTGCAAACAAAGTGCAGACCCATTTTTTAAATAATATCGATGTTTTGAAATCAGAAATTAATCATCAGCGTGACCAGCTGTTCCTAAAACATCTACCATTTTGTGTTTAACCATCTCTTTAACAGCAGTTCTGCCGGGACCCATATATTCACGAGGGTCAAATTTTTCAGGATGTTCAATAAAGAATTCTCTAATTGTAGAAGTCATTGCAAGTCTTAAATCTGTATCGATATTAATTTTTGCAACACCGTTTTTAGAAGCATAGTTGAGCATTTCTTCAGGAACACCCTGAGCATCAGGAAGATTTCCGCCGAATTTATTACATTTAGCAACAAATTCTTTAGGAACAGAGCTTGAACCATGAAGAACGATAGGAAAATCATATCCTACAGCTTCATTAACCGCTTTTTTAATTTCAGCTAATCTTTCAAAATCAAGTTTAGCTTCACCTTTAAATTTATAAGCACCGTGAGAAGTACCGATAGCAATTGCCAATGAATCACAGCCTGTTTCTTTAACAAATCTTGCTGCTTCTTCAGGGTCAGTATATGTTGCATGCTTGGCATCAACTTTAACATCATCTTCAACGCCTGCCAATTTACCAAGTTCAGCTTCAACCGAAACACCTTTAGCATGAGCATATTCAACAACCTGTTTTGTTAAAGCAATATTTTCTTCAAGCGGGAATCTGCTGCCGTCAATCATAACTGATGAGAAACCACCGTCAACACAAGCTTTACAAATTTCAAAATCAGCACCGTGGTCTAAGTGAAGTGCAATAGGAATAGTAGTTGTAGCTAAAGCGGCTTCAACTAATTTAATTAAATATGTTTGATTGGCATATTTTCTGGCACCTGCAGAAACCTGCAAAATAATGGGTGATCTTGTTTCTTCAGCAGCTTCAGCAATAGCTTGAAGAATTTCCATATTGTTAACATTGTACGCACCGATTGCATACTTGCCCGCAAGAGCTTTTTTAAACATCTCCTGTGTGCTTACTAATTTTCTTTCCATAGAATTCAACTCCTAATCTTAATGACATATTCACCCTTAAATGTATAACAAAATTAAAGATAAAACAAGAAATATTTTTAACGCGGTAAATTTTTAAACATTACGCTTTGTAAATATTTGTAAAAAAAATTATATTTTTTCTCAAGATGTGGAACATTAAAAACGATAAACTAATTATACAAAGAGAAGAATTGAAAGGTTTAATATAAAAACCACATAAATTCTAACAAAGCAATTAAAGGAAGGGCTACTCATTATGAGCGGATTCGATATTACAGGAATTAATTTTAGCAATCAGCCTGATACTTTTAAGGTAGATATTGATTTAGATAAAATCACTGCAAAAACATCCAACACATTAAAGCAGGCAAATATAGATATTGAAGACAGTATCAGCAAACAGGAAGCTGAAAATTTAATAGCGGAACTTAATACGGATGAAAATCTTATCATTGATGATGATGAAATTAACGCTTTCGCAAGCAATAAAGGATTAGAAGGAAAAGAAAGCGAAATAAAATTTTTAGTGGAAAACATTATCGAAGAAGCAAAGAAAACAAATACTGAAGAAAACAACGAAAATAAAACCGAAGATAAAAAAGTTACGGTTCAAAAATGGGGCAGTCAGGCAACAGACGGAAACAAATACGCAAATGACTGCTTAAGCCGTATTATGGCAAATAACTATCCTGATTTAAAACCGGATACCCAAGAATGGCAAGATAAAATGCTTGAAATCATGAATGCAAATCCGCAAATCTACGGCACGGTTGATAGCGAAGGCAACGTTACAGGCGCAAGAAAATCTGTTGGCGGCGAAGGCAGACAAAATGCGGCTCTGCATGAAAATGATGAAATATTACTTCCCGGAATAAGCACACCAAAAACAGAAAAAACAGAAGAAGATGAAGAAATTAAAAATGATTCCGAAGAAGATAATACTGACGAAAATACCGATACTAAACCCGCAGGAGAAGTTATAACAAGGGAAGACGGTACAACAGATACAATCTACAGAAATGATAATAATCTTGAAACAAAAACAGAGCACCGCGATGCAAACGGAAACTTGCTCGATGCAACAGAGTACGAATATTATGACAATGGCGCAAAGAAAACAGAGACGCAGTCAATATTTGATGAAAACGGTAAAGTTAAAGAAGGAACAACATTTGTTTATACCGAAGACGGTTTCAAAAGCGTAGAAAATACTTACAAATACAAAGACGGTTCCGATACTCCATACCCTGTAACAGAAAAAGTGTATAATAGTGATGGAAGTTATCAGGCAAGAATATATAAAGAAAACGGCAAATCTATTCTGGCAGTTTATAATGCAGACGGCTCAATACAAAACGGAACAGAAAAATATTACGATGATATGGGCGGCGAAATAACAAAAGAAGTATATGAAAAGTAGAATAATATAGAAACATTAAAATAATCAAAAGGAGCAAAAATGAGCAACAACGATTTCAACATTAAAATTACAGGAAACTGGGAATTTGATAACGGAAAATCAATTCCCGAAAACAATGAAACAAAAAAAGCTATAAAAGAACTGGGCAACTCTTTTAGTGGTACAGGCGACAATGATGATATGTTAAAGGCATTCCAAGATGGAAAAATAACCCAAGATGAAGCTGAACTCATAATGATGCAATTTGAAACTAACGGCATAACAGGACTGGACGATTTCAATATTGAAGATGAAGAAATTAGACAATTTCTAACTAAACGAGGTGTTGATGAAGGCAAGCTTGAAGAAGCTACACAGAATATGCAGACTGTTCTCACAAATATTGTAAATACTTATAAAGAAGGAAACAAAACAACTTCAGTAAACGAAAATTACAAAGCCGTAACAGATATTTACACAACAGATGCAAAAACAACAACGCTTGCACCAAAAGAAGATAGCGCATCTCAAAGTGTTGTTTTTGACAAAGATAAAACAGGTCCGCAAAAAACAACCGTTGAAGATTTAATTAAAAATGCCTTTGATTTTGAAACTGTTTTTGATGTTAAAAATTTCCCTCAGTTCTATGAACAGGATGAAGAAGGAAATCTTGTATACAGAGATGAAAACGGTAAAGTAACGGAAGATAAAAAAACAGGCAGCCCGACTTTCCAATTTGAGACAATTGAAGACACATATGCGCATAACATAATTGATGAATATCTTCAAAACAATAAAGCCCTTGAAGCACGCCTTGTTGAAGCTTACAACGAAGGTAAAACAGGCGGAGAACAAATTACAAGTTTAGATGACTTGTCTAATAAATATGATGCAATCAAGGATTTAAACCTTATCAAGGTTCCTGAAAATGGCAAAGAGCCTGAAGCGCTTGATATCGTTGTTCCCGAGGTAAAACTTCCGACACCCGGAGGAAGCAGCAGAATCGCAGATACAAAAGTTGAACAAGCTCAATTCTCTACTGAAAACAAGAGTGTAGAAATCTTAACCCAAGAAGAATATGACGCAGCTTTAAGTGCAGCCGTACAAAAATTCAATACAGAGCTTGGCGGTGTTCCAAAAGAATTTGCGGATAAATTACCCGATAATATAAAAGAAAATGTTACAGTATTAGAAGACAAAGATGCTATTGAAAACTTTGAAGCAAAACTTGATGAAGCAATGAGTGGTAAACATACAAGCGTTCAAAATGCAATCGCTTCAGAATATGGTCTTGAACTTGATTCTAAAGGAAATATTAAAGACAAAGATGCATTTAATGCAATTTTATTCCAGGTTGCAAATGATCCCGCCAATGCTGATTTATTTGAATACTGGACTGATAATGACGGCGAACTTGAAGCCAACAGCTTAAACGACAATGAAAGAGCTCAAGTATTGTTGAATCAATTAACGGCAGATGATATTGAAAAATTAAATCTTCCGGATAACGTTCTTGTAAACAGTATTAAATATGAAAATGGAAAATACAATTATACAACAGGAAAAGAAATTTTACAGCTTTCCGTAATGTCACCTGAAAACGGCGAAGCGCTGAGTGAAATTCCTCTTGCAGAAACAATCGACCCTGAAAATCCCGATAAAAACGCTGTTACCAAGCTTGATGATATCTTGAAATATTCATACGATCCAAGAACAGGCGAGGCGCTAAAGGGTGATAAAGAAGTAACCGTAAAAAGCGGTGACGGATTATATGCTTTAATCAATAAAAATTACCCCGATTTAAAACAAGGCAGCGAAGAATGGGATGCAAAAGTAACCGAAATTATGAATGCAAACCCTGAAATTTACGGAACTGTTAATGCTGAAGGTATTCTTGAGGGCGCAAGAAGCGAAAATGCAGACGCAAATTCCAGAGCAGACATAATGCTTCACCCTGGTGATACGCTTCAAATGCCAAATTCATTCAATATTAACGACCAAGCTTCACAAGCACTGGCTGATGCATATATGTTGAATAACGTTAAGGATAACCCTGAAATATTTGCAGCAACACAGGAAATTAACGGCAAGCTTGAATTATTCGGTGCATATGAAATTGATGAAAAAGCATTAGCTGAGGCTGCAAAAGCAAACGGCGAAGAATACGTTTCAATTAATGACTCGATTGAAAGCTATAAAGCAGAGGGCATGTCACAAGAAGATGCAGCGGCAAAAGTTCGTAATGAACTTGTTGCGCAATACGGCAAAGTTGAAGGTTCAGATACGGACGGAACACTTGAAAACTTCCTCGAACAGTATGGAAATGTAAATCTTGATACTGCAAAAGATGTTAAATTCTACGATGAAGCAGGAAATATTAAATTCAAAAATGAAGACGGCAGCACAGTAGAATTAAAAACCAGCGAAACATACGTAAGAATGGGTACTGCCAAAGCTGTTCAACAAAATAATAAAAAGAAAGAAGATCCGCCGGCAGAAGACAAGGTGGACAGCGACACCGACTCAGATACAGACACGGACATAGATACGGATACAGACACAGACATTGACTCTGATACGGATACAGACGTGGATACGGATACCGACACCGATGTAGATACGGACACCGACACGGACATTGACTCTGATACGGATACAGACGTGGATACGGATACCGACACCGATGTAGATACGGACACCGACACGGACATTGACTCTGATACGGATACAGACGTGGATACCGACACAGATACAGACGTGGATACTGATACAGACGTGGATACTGATACGGATACGGATACAGACGTAGATACCGACACCGATACCGACACAGATACTGATGATGACAACAGACCCGGTAATGAGGATACCGACCTTCCGGGTGATTCAGACTCAGATTCAGACACTGATACGGATACCGATTTGGACTCTGATACCGATACCGACACAGATACTGATTTAGACTCTGACTCAGATACAGATACAGATACTGATAGTGACACGGATACAGACATCGACTCCGATACCGATACCGACACTGACACTGATGATGACGGATGCGATACTCCACCTGGATTGACTGATGGCGGTTCAAGTACAAATGTAACTACAGAATCCGATAGTGTATCCGACACTGACTCCGACTCAGATACCGACACTGATACAGATACAGACCTGGATTCCGACTCAGATACCGACACTGATAGTGACACTGATACGGATTCCGACACTGATACAGATACAGATACCGATACAGACTCCGACACTGATACGGACTCAGATAGTGACACTGACACTGACTCCGATAGTGACACCGATAGTGACACTGATGATGACAACAGAGGTGGCAACTCCGGTACAAATATCGGCGACAACACCTCAAATGAAAATATGGGACAAGGACAAATTCAGGTAGCATCCGTAAAAATTGAAGATAACTTCTTTAATAAATTCAAAGCATAAAATCTAAAAACAATAAATAAACAGGGTATCAATTAAACGGTACCCTGTTTTTAATTGCATTTTGATTGTAAACATTTGTAACCAAAAAGTAAAAATTATTTAAGATTAAAAGAAAAAATACCGATATTTCAATTGTGGAAACAATAAGGGAAAACTATACATGGATCGCATAAATCCGTTTGATAATCTGCATTTTAAACAAGGTCTAGGACAAACAGAGCAAATAAACTCGCCCAAAGCGGATGAAAAAGCTGCACCCGGACAATCCGAATCACAAGGAATTAACAGTATACCAAAAAGCGATGAAGATGATTTTGTAGATGCTTCAGCGCTGATTGATGATACGGGCGATTTTAACACTTCAAATTTTGATTTTGAAAATAAAGATAAAACAGACGAAGTAAACTCTACGGAAAGCAAGGATGACAGCAAGCAAAATCAAAACAAACCAAATGAAGAAGAATTAAAAAAGCAGGTAAATGAATTTGTCAATGAACTGCTTGAAAAAAGAAATCAATAAGTAAAAACATAAAGGAGTGCAAAATGAGCAACAATGGCGGTATCAACATCAGTGGAATAGATTTCACAAAATTACCTGATGACTTCAATCTTAGCGGAGTTGAAGACATACTTCACATATCAACCGCAAAAAACCTTGAAGCTGTAAGTGTAGGAAATGATAAGAAAATAACACTTGATGACGGGCTTGATAAAGATGAAACGCAATATATTATAGAATCTATAAACATTGATGGTTCAGATGATGAAATCACCAATGAAGAAATAAACCAATTTTTAAAAGAAGTACTCCAAATTGAAAAACCAACAGAAACACAAATTAATGATATAACTACACTTGTGCAAAATATAGCCATTGCAGCAAAAGACGCTACGAGCACGGATGATACCAAACCGGAAGAAGTTGACGACAGTACGAAGGCTAACAACACTGCAGAAGAAGATGAAAAGCAGGATAATAGCGGAAGCTTGCAGGTGAATGTTCAATCATGGGGCAGTGCCGCAGAAGAAGGTAATAAATATGCAAATGATTGCCTTGACCATATAATGAAAAATTACTATCAGGAACTTACACCATATTCATCAGAATGGTATGAAAAAGAAACAGAAATAATGAATGCAAACCCCAATATCTACGGTGATGAAAACGGAGTAGGCGCTAGAGCATCCATTAATGGTGGCGGCAGACGCAATTCCGTTATTCATGATGGCGAAGCAATTACTCTGCCCGGAATCGCACAGCAGCAAGAAGAAGGCGGTGAAACTAAAAGCGCAGGCGAAAACGGTACAGGGGAAGAAATAGATCCTGCCGTAAACGCTGCACCTCAGCAAATTCCTGATGATGCACAAGAACTAAGCGAAAGAGAAAAAATAGATGAAGAAAACGGCATTGAAGTAGCTTCCTACACGGACGCCGAAGGCAATATTATAGGCAAAAGACAATTTAACGGCGAAAGCATAATGTGGGAAAGCACAATAAAAACTAATGAAGACGGCACAACAACCGAAACAAGAAGCTGGACCGACAGCGGTAATGTGCAGGTAATAAAATACGACAGCGAAGGTAAAGAACTCGGCATAAGCACAGTGCAGCAAGACGGTATAACATCCGAAGCTGAATATTCATATGATAGCAGCGGAGTAAAAACAGGTTCGATTACATATTCACAAGACGGAATAGAAATAGGAACCGGAACACAAAGTTTTGATACGGACGGCAGCTATTCCGAACATGTAGAATACACTGGCGGAGAAAATGCCGGACAGACAATTGATACAACATATACAAAAGCCGGAGTTACAAGCAGCAAAACCATAGAACATACTTGTGGGGAAGATGCCGGCAGCGGTGTAAAACTTTCTTACGAAAACGGTCTTCCGCTCCATGCAGAATATTATGATACAAATAAAGAAACAATAGGTACAATAGATTATAAATACAATGAAGAAAACGGTACGCGTACAGAATTGGTAACAAATCTTCAAGACAGTACTATTGCCGTAATTAAATATGACACCGAAGGACAAGAAATCGACCGCTGCTCGTTCACATATGGTGAAGACGGCAAACCCGTGGGTGACATAGAAGGTAATGCGGATTTACTTGTTGAAATTGGTGAACCGGCTTCACAGGAAAGTGAAGAAGACGACAGTATTACAACAGAAGATCAGGAAGAGTCTTCCGAAGATACAAAACAAGCGGAACTTAGAGCTGATATTGCATCCGCAAGAGCTCAAGCTCTTCATGCCGCAATGGACAGAGCAGGTACTGACGAAGAAACGGTAAAAGAAATTATCAATAATGTTTCAGGTCAAGATTTAGTCGACGTAATTAATCTTTACGAAGAAATGTACAGCACAACACTTGAAGATGCAATCAAAGGTGATTTCAGCTGGGTAAGCGGTGAAAGTGATTTATTAAGAAAACTTGACAGTGCAAAATCAGAAGCAAAGGCATATGAAAATATGATTGCCGCAAATCCTAATCTCAATGCACCCGCAAGAACGGAAATAAATCAAGATATGGTTTATGAAGCACAATTGCTAGCATTTAAAGCTGCAACATCAAACCGTCTGGGAACAGATGAACTTGTATTATTTGATATGTTCCAAGAAATGGAAGATGAAGAGCTTAAAAGCTTTATTGAATATGCAAAGAGCAAAAATGTTGATGTAAAAACAACCATAGAAGATGAAACAAGTTTTGAAACACAAAAATCATTAATACAAAGAATAGAAACACTTGAAGGCACACAAGCAAAACCAAGAATCAATGTTGATGCAGAAGCTTCTGAAGAAAGAAGTATGGAACAAATTAGAGCAGATATAGCAACAACAAAAGCTCAAGCTCTGCATGCTGCAATGGACAGAGCAGGTACCGATGAAGAAACGGTAAAAGACATCATCAACAATACCACGGGTCAAGATTTGGTTGATATCATAAACGAATACGAAAGATTATTCGGAACAACACTTGAAGATGCAATTAAAGGTGATTTCAGCTGGGTAAGCGGTGAAAGTGATTTATTAAGAAAACTTGACAGCGCAAAATCAGAAGCAAAAGCATATGAAAATATGATTGCCGCAAATCCCGATCTAAATACACCTGCAAGAACAACAGTAACTCTGGAAGATTTACATGAGGCGCAGCTGCAAGCATTTAAAGCCGCAACAACAAACCGTCTTGGAACAGATGAAAAAATTGTATACCAAATGCTTCAAAACGGATCAATGACAGATGCAGATATAATTGCACTTGATAAAGCCTTAAAAGAAGAAGGCAGCAGCCTTGAAAATGTCATCTGGGGCGAATTTAATAATTTTGGCAGTGTCCATGCAACCTTATTAAGAAAACTTGAAAAATTAGGTCTTATAGATAAGAGTGATGCATCTGAAACAGCATCATAAAATTAATACATTTAATATATTAATTAAAAACAGGGTTTATATGACCCTGTTTTTATTAACATAAAAGCTTTTAAACTATTTGTAAACAATTGTAACGAATTTTTTCATTATTGAAATTCAATAAATCATATATACTTTATATATATGAAAGGTAAAATCACAGGAGCAGCCAAAGTGTCATACGATACACAAATAAATGAATACAAATACAAATATCCTCAAACAAACGGTGCTCAAAACAATGGAGAAACTGCAGCGGCAGAAGGTGCAAAAACTGCAGAGAACAACAAGGTTTTAGATACAGCATTTAGTGATGACACCAAAATACAGCAAGCAAGCGCAAATGCTGTAAGTGCAAATTCTAATGATTTATTTGCACCAGAAGAAGAAACTGCATCGGGTGATACATTCACAACGACTACAGGTACAACGACTGAAGGCGAAAATGTTTATACCGTAGATACAAATGCAGACGTAGAAACCTTGCAAGCACAGCAAGAAACAGTGAATGCACAAGTTGAAGAAGCAGCAAATACACAGGTTGACACTCAAACGGAACTTGAACGTTACACGGATATTATTGCTCGTCAGGATGAGCGCATAGCAACTCTTACCGAAGAAATAGAAACACTTGAACAATCAACACAAAATATTGAACAAGTAAATGCAGCTTTGCTAAAAAGAGTTGAACGTTATGATACTCAAATTTCAAAGCTCGATACTTTAATTCAGGCAAATTCAGGATTCCTTGGAACAATATCAAACGGGATAAACAGCCTTTTTGGCAATGGTGTTGATGTTAATGCGTTAAAAGCACAAAAAGCAACTCTTGAAGCACAAAAAGCAGAAGTTGAAGCTAAAATTGAACAAAATAATTCAACAATTGATACAAACAACAGACAAATTGAAGGCAAAACCTTCATGAAAGAAACCACCGAAGGCTTCAAAGCAAAAAATGAAGAACACGCTGCAGCACTTGAAGAAGAGCTCGCTGCACTTGAAGAAAAAATCAATAACGGAACAGCTACTTTAGAAGAAATAGAAGCCGCAATTAAAGCAGCTAACGAAAAAGAAGGTGTTCAAGCATCAGATGAAGATGTAAGAAAAACCGCTTTGACAATTATGGCTGCAGGAGCTAACGGCAACAAGCAGACAGAAGGCGAGACAAACACAACTCAATTAGATGAGCTTGCCATTCAAGGTTCAAATTATTTAAATACAACAAATGAAAACGGCGAACGCGATGACAGCATTCTGACAGATATGCTTGTAGAGCAAGGGGGCTTTACAGAAGAAGAAGCGGCCCAAAAGATGGAAGTCATTGAAGCAATTGCAACATATGAAGAAATCGGTATTACATTTGATGTATCCGAACTTGCAACAATGACCGCAGCAGAACTGAACTCAGTTACGGAATCTGCAATAATACAAGAAGTTATTAAATCAACTTCAACCAAGGTAATAGGCGGTGCTAAAGCTATTACAAGCAAAAAAGAAATGGATGCACAGGCAGATGCAAGAGATAACTTTATAGCAAGCAACAATGCCTTAAACGGATATTATAATGCAAATGATGTCAACGATTTTGAGGTTCAGGCATTCTTAAAATTAAGCGATAATATGGTTTCAAATATCAACCAGGGTTATGTCTATGATACATCAGCACTTCAACAGATGAGCAGTAATGCAGATGCACTTCTCTCAACATTAATGACGAAAGTAAGCACCACTGAAGGTGTCGGCAGCAGTGAAGAAGCACAATTTATGCAAGAGAAAACAAGAACTGAAGATATTCTTGGGGATGTAGAAAAATCTCTTGAAAATAATGCGGACAGTAACGATAAGTTTAGCGATTGCAAAGTAGAATTTCTGAACCTGACAAGCGGTTTCAATAATGCGGAAAGCGACAGTGAAAAAATATCTTACATAAGATTAATGAAAGAACTTGGCGAAAAAGGCGAAAGAATTCAAGACAATCCGGATAGCCAAAACCCGTATCTTGACGGTTCTTTATGGATTGCAGCATAGAATAATCAAATAAATTCAAAGTCCGGAAACATCTCCGGACTTTTTAATATTATTTAATACAGTTTACACTCCTGCAAAAAATTTGTATAATTTACAAATAGCAAACAGTAGGAGAATTTAATGGAAAATTTAAAAGTTGCAATCGGATGCGATCATGGCGGATTTCATTTGAAAGAAAAAATTAAAGAATATTTAGAAGTCCATAACATTGAACATAAAGATTTTGGCATTTTTCAAAAAGAGGCAAGCGATTATCCCGAAGTTGCAAAAGAAGTTTCAAAAGCAGTTGCACAAGGAGAGTTCGACAGAGGAATTCTTGTTTGCGGAACAGGACTCGGCATGAGTATTACCGCAAATAAAACAAAAGGCATAAGAGCTGTTTCTATTGAAAATACTTATTCAGCCAGAGTTTCAAGAGCACACAATAATTCAAATGTTTTATGCTTGGGTGAAAGAGTTATTGGTGACTATCTGGCGCTTGATATCGTTGATATCTGGTTAAAAACAGGTTTTGAAGGCGGAAGACACAAAAAACGTATTGATATGATTGAGTAATTTCTACACCGTATATGATAATTTGAGAAAATTTATTTTGGTGATAAACTAAAGTTATGAATTAGTAATCCGTTTTTAAGGAAGTTTATAATGTTCGAAAGATTTACCGAAAAAGCAATAAGGGTAATAATGCTCGCCCAAGAGGAAGCAAGACGCCTCGGGCATAATTTTGTAGGCACGGAACAGGTTTTACTTGGTCTTATAGGAGAAGGCTCCGGCGTTGCGGCAAAAACCTTGAAATCAATGGGTGTAAATATTAAGGATGCAAGAGCACAGGTTGAAAAAATAATCGGCAGAGGCTCAGGTTTTGTTGCAGTTGAAATACCCTTTACTCCGAGAGCAAAAAAAGTTCTTGAATTATCATGGGATGAAGCAAGACAATTGGGTCACAATTATATTGGTACAGAACACCTTCTTTTGGGATTAATAAGAGAAGGAGAAGGCGTTGCCGCCAAAGTTCTTGAAAATTTAGGTGTGGATTTAAATAAATGCAGAAGCAATGTAATCAAGCTTCTTGGTGAATCCAGAACCGGCCAGGGTCCGCAGGCAACAACAACGGGTGCACCGCAATCCAAAGCAAAAACGCCAAGTCTTGATGAATTTGGTACGGATTTAACACTTGCAGCACAGGAACAAAGACTTGACCCCGTTGTAGGACGTGAGAAAGAAATTGAAAGAGTAATTCAAATTCTGGCTCGACGCACAAAAAACAACCCTATATTAATCGGTGAACCCGGAGTTGGTAAAACAGCTATTGCGCAAGGCTTAGCAATGAAAATTATTGATTGCGAAGTACCTGATATTTTGGAAAATAAAAAAATTATCCAGCTTGATATGGGTCTGCTTGTTGCAGGAACCAAATACAGAGGCGAATTTGAAGAACGTCTTAAAAAAATTATGGACGAAATTCGTCAGGCAGGAAATATTATTCTTGTAATTGATGAAATGCATACATTAATAGGCGCAGGCGCCGCAGAAGGTGCGATTGATGCTGCCAACATTTTAAAACCCGCATTAAGCCGTGGAGAAATTCAGGTCATAGGTGCTACAACACTTGATGAATACAGAAAACACATCGAAAAGGATTCTGCACTTGAAAGACGTTTCCAGATGGTTCTTGTAGAACAGCCTTCAATTGAAGAAACTATTCAAATAATCAAAGGTTTAAAACCAAAATATGAAGACCACCACAAATTATTTATCTCAGACGAGGCTATTGTTGCCGCAACAGAACTTTCAAGCAAATTTATAACAGAAAGATTTTTGCCGGATAAAGCAATTGACCTTATTGATGAAGCAGCTTCAAAAGTGCGCTTGAATGTTTCAAGCTTACCTCCCGAAGGAAAAGAGCTTGAGAAAGAATTAAAAGCCACTATTAAAGAAAAAGAAGATGCAATAAGAAATCAAGAATTTGAAAAAGCATCTGATTTAAGAGATTTAGAAGCTCAAATTAAAGATAAAATCAGAGAATATCAAGACAGTTGGAAAAATTCTCAAGATGCAAACAAACCAACTGTAGGTGTAGATGAAGTTGCAGCAGTAGTTTCAACTATTACCGGTATTCCCGTTACAAAAATTACGGAAGGTGAATCCGAAAGATTATTAAAACTTGAAGAAACACTTCATGCAAGGGTTATAGGACAAAATGAAGCCGTTGTTGCATTATCTAAAGCAATAAGACGTGCAAGAGTAGGTTTAAAATCACCAAACAGACCGATAGGAAGTTTTATATTTTCCGGTCCTACGGGTGTTGGTAAAACAGAATTGGCTAAAGCGCTTGCAGAAGCAGTGTTTGGTTCTGAAGATAATATCGTAAGAATTGATATGTCTGAATTTATGGAAAAACATACAACATCAAAACTTATCGGATCTCCTCCGGGATACGTAGGTTATGATGACGGCGGTCACATGACAGAAATAATAAGGAAAAAGCCTTATTCTGTTGTGTTGTTTGATGAAATTGAAAAAGCACACCCCGATGTATTCAATATAATGCTTCAAATCCTTGATGATGGACGTTTAACAGACTCCAAAGGCAGACTTGTCAACTTTAAAAATACAATTATTATCATGACATCAAACGTGGGTGCCAGTATGATAACTTCAACCCAAAAACTGGGCTTCTCTGTTTCTCAAGATTCAAAGAAAGATAAATACGAAAAATTAAAAGATACTGTTATGGAAGAGATGAAAAAATCTTTCAGACCGGAATTTTTAAACCGTATTGATGATATTATCGTGTTTGCTCACCTAAGCCAAGAAGAAATCAGACAAATTGTTGATTTAATGCTTAAAGATTTATTTAAGCGCCTTGATGAAAGAGAATTAAAAATTGAAGTGGGCGATGATGTTAAAGATTATCTTGCAAAAGAAGGATATAATGAAGCATACGGCGCAAGGCCTTTAAGAAGGGTGATTCAAAAGAAAATCGAAGATGTTCTTGCGGAAGAAATCCTTACGGGTAAATATGGCGCAAATGATACATTATTAATGAAAATGCAGAATGATACAATTATTATTGAAAAGAAATAATAATTCGATTAATTACTTTATTGCAAAAAAGATTTACAACTATGTAAATCTTTTTTGCTGTTACAAGCAATTTTTATTATTCAGTGTTTTTCTAGATAATGTCCAACATCCTTGAAGGAAATAATATATGAAATTATCCAGCAATTATTCAATACAAAATAACAACAGCTTAAATTCAAACCCAAGTTTTAAAGCAGTTTACACAAACAGCAAGACTGTGGATTTAATTGATACATATATAACTCATGGGGCTCCAAAGCTTAGAAATAATATAAATACATCTATTAAAACACTGGAAGGTTTAACGACAAAATTAAAAACACATGTTGTAATTGAACAAGGTACGGAAGAACTAACGGCAAGAGTTGTTGAAGTTACAGACCATATTGATAAGGATACTTATAAAATAACAGATTATTTAACCAAAGAAATGAAATTGCCTGATGCACTTGAAAGTGCCGTAAAAAAATTAACAGCAAGACAAAATCAAGCAGAAAAGGCAAAACAACCAATCAGACAGCGCTTTCCCGGTAGAAATTCTTTGGATATAAAAGGATGAAAATAGGTATACCAAACTTTACAGGAAATATACACATTCAAGGCAAGGCTCTAATGAAACTTGCGAAATTAACATCTGAAAATGATGAACAAAAAGCACAAGAAACCTACACTAAGCTTAGCACATTATCAAAATCCCATGATTACGACTTAATGATTAAACTTAATAGTCAAGACGCAATTGTTGTTACAAAATTAAATCCGTTAACAGAAGATACTGTAGAACTAGCATGTAATAATGACTTCGTACAAGGCATGAAAGAAGCGATTGAGACACTAGAATCGGAAGATATAGATTCGCAACAAAAATCATTTACATCAGATTTAAATAGGCATAGGATTATTTCGCAAATGCGAAATATAAAATAATAAATAACTTGCGAAATTCTTATTATCTTAATACAATAGAAATATCAATGGAGAGGTGTCCGAGTGGTTTAAGGTGCAGATTTAAAAGTGCACAT
>CAJULX010000020.1 GCA_910587245.1 Candidatus Gastranaerophilales bacterium | reverse complement strand
GGTATATATATGTTGAGTGGGGAGGAAGTAACGGGGGAGGGGGAACGGCGGGAGAATTAATTCAAAAAACTTATACAAATATAGATAACAGCAACAGAGTAATGAAAATAAGAATAGGCAGAGGCGGCGGAATAACAACAGGAAGCGAAGATTCACCCGTTATCGATTCAACAACAATAGGCTTAAACGGAAACGGGGGAATAACTTCAACTAAAGCGTACTCAGGAGGCAAAGAAATAACATACTCCGCAAACGGAGGTATAAAAGGGAAAGACGGCGATGTAAATAAAGGAAACCACGGCGGCGAAACAGGGATTCCAAGCGGATTTTCCGATAAATATAAAGAATACATTCAAGGAAATATGAATATCATCCTCGGGCAAAAAGCAGACGATGAATACGGCGGCATGGGCGGATATTTAAGCTGTCTTTACAAATCAAAAGACGAAGAAGGAAACGAAATATACGCCGCAACCGTCAAAGCAAACGATGGAAGCGATAATTCAACAGGGCCCATACGCCCCGGCTGCGGAGGAACAAGCATAGCATCACCGTTATACGATGCGGTGTGCAGAGCATACAGTTCAAATGATTCTCCAAACGGCGGAAACGGAAGTTTTGGAGGAGGCGGGGGCGGCGGAGCCGTTCTGGATAATGTCGGGGGCAAAGGAGGAAACGGCGGAAACGGCTTTGTCATCCTTGAATACAAGAGTACAACACTGGATTAGGCGGGCGGGGTATATCCCCGTCATCCAGATATTAAAAATATTTCGATAAAACAACTTTTCGGGGCGCATTCCGTAACCTTTTGCGCCTCTTTTTTTATTATATTAAAAGGATAAATATGCTTTATATTCAAAAATAAAGTATTGTAAATTTAAATTGCTTTTTTGTGTAATTTATTATTCAAGTGTTAAGATAGTGGTATGTCAAATATCATAATTGATAAAGAAAAATGCAAAGCTTGCGGAATATGCGTAAATGTATGTCCTAAAAAGCTTATTACAATGGGGGATGAGACTAATTCACACGGGGTTAAATATGCTGTTTTCAATGAAAAAGAAAACGCTTGTATCGGCTGTGCGCTTTGCGCCATAAGCTGTCCTGATATCGCAATAAAAGAGGTCTATAAGTAAATCATAATGACAAAAGTTTTAATGAAGGGAAATAAAGCAATAGCGCAAGCCGCCATAAATGCAGGTTTAGAGTGCTATTTCGGGTACCCTATCACCCCGCAGAATGAAATCGGCGAGTTTATGAGTGACGAAATGCCGAAATTAGGTAAAACCTATATCAGCGCAGAATCCGAGCTTGCCGCCGTAAATATGTTAATAGGCGCAGCTTCCACGGGCACATTAAGCATGACAAGTTCATCATCATGCGCCATAGCCCTTATGCAGGAAGCAATTTCAGCAATGGCAACAGCCGAAATCCCGGGGGTAATTATAAGCGTAATGCGCGCAGGCCCGGGGTTGGGAAACATTACACCGTCACAGGGTGATTATTTTCAAGCCACAAAAGGCGGCGGAAACGGGGACTATAGAACCATTGTACTTGCCCCGTCATCCATAAACGAGGCGGTTGAATTAACATATAAAACTTTCTACCTTGCTTTTAAATACAGGAATCCTGCAATGCTCCTTGCAGACGGCATTATCGGGCAAATGATGGAGCCTGTTGAGATAAAGCCTTTCAATTATAAAATCCCGGATACTTCAAGCTGGGCGGCAGACGGCGTAGGCGAAGGCGCTGACAAAAGACCGTTCAGAAAACTGGTTTCGCTTCATATGCAGGGTGATGATTTGCCCCGCCTGAATAAAAAATTGCAGGCAAAATATGCGCAAATTCAAGCAGATGAAGTGATGTACGAAGAATTTATGACAGAAGATGCGGAAATTTTAATCACTGCATTCGGAACAGTTGCAAGAGTGGCTAAAAGCGTTGTAGTACAGGCAAGGGAATCAGGAATCAAAGTCGGCTTATTTAGACCAATTACAGTTTGGCCGTTCCCATCAGATGAGCTTAAAAAAGCTGCTAAAGGCAAAAAAGTAATTCTTGATATAGAATTAAACGAAGGACAGATGCTTTTAGATGTAAAAGCCGCAATAGAAGGGGTTTGCCCTGTTGAATCGTTATCAAAATTGGGCGGACAATTTATCAGAGGTCATGAAATTATGGAAAAAATTTCGGAGCTTTCAAAAAAATATTCCGCCGCAAAGGCAGGTGCAGCATGTTAAATACCCCGTCAAATATTCAAAAGAAAGTTTTTGAAAGACCAAAAACAATACAAGAAAATTACGACTATCCTTTCTGTGCAGGATGCGGACATGGAGTAGTGCTGAGGCTTGTAGCGGAAGTAATTGACGAACTTGGCGTACAGGGAAAAACAATTGCTGTAGCTTCTGTCGGATGCTCAATCAGTATGGAAAAATTTTACGACCTTGATATAGTAGGCTCTTCTCATGGCAGAGCTCCTTGTGTCGCAACGGGCGTAAAGCGTGCAAAACCTGACAGAGTGGTTTTCACCTATCAGGGAGACGGTGATGCCGCAACAATAGGAATGAATGAAACAATCCACACGGCTTGCCGCGGCGAAAATATTACAACAATATGCATTAATAATACAAATTTTGGTATGACGGGCGGACAGGCAAGCGCTACAAGTATTTTAGGACAAAAAACCACAACAACAAAACAAGGCCGTGACCCGAAAAAAAACGGCTACCCTGTTCATATTGCCGAAATGGTAGCACTTTGCGACGGAGCTGTATACGTTGAAAGAACGGGGATTTATAACCCGCAAAGTATTTTAAAAACAAAAGCTGCAATTAAAAAAGGATTTCAAAACCAGCTAAACGGTCTTGGTTTCTCTTTTATAGAAGTTTTATGCGCCTGTCCTACAGGCTGGAAGCTTTCCCCCGTAGATTCGCTTTCTTATATTCAAAATGAAATTTCAAAAGTACACAAAATCGGGGTTTTAAAAGATGTTACAACTGATACTGCATTACAAAATACACGGCAGGTTAAAGTTTAGAAAGTTTATTTATGAATTCAAATTCTGAAAAACGTATAATAGTTGCAGGTTTTGGCGGTCAGGGAGTTTTATTTTTGGGAACAACCTTGTCTGAAGCTGCAATAATAGAAGGTAAAAACACAACCTGGATACCTTCTTACGGAGCCGAAATGCGCGGAGGAAGCGCTAATTGCTTTGTTACAATTTCAAATAATGAAATTGCATCACCCGTTTTTGATGAAGCGGATTTTGGAGTATTTTTAAGCAGAGCCGCAATTGATAAGTTTGAAAATGTTGTGACAAAAGGCGGTCTTGCACTTGTAAATTCATCAATGACAGGAGAAAGACTCTTAAGAGACGATATAGAATACATTATGGAACCTCTTTCTGATTTGGCCGCACGCTCAAAAGAAAAAATGCTTTTAAACATTATGGCGCTCGGGCTTTTAATAAGAAAAACCGGAATTTTAACAAAAGAAAGCGTCATAAAGGCTCTGGAAAAGGTATCTTCCGCTAAAAAACCGGAATTTTTGAAATTTAACATAGAATCTTTTGAAGCAGGCTACAATCTGGTAAAAGCAGTACAGAGTAAGACTTTAGAAAAAATAGGATGCTGATTAAAATGATAAGTTTTACTTTAAACGGTGAAAAAAAAGGATTTGAAACAAAAACCGATAAACTGTCCGTTTCAAAACTTGTTGAAATTCGCGATTTAAAAGGTTTTTTTGCGGTTGAATTAAATTTAAAAATAGTAAATAAAGAAGATTACGATTCAACTTTTATAAAAGACGGCGATAATATTGAAATAGTGAGCTTTGCAGGGGGCGGTTAAGTTATCCTGCCGCAATATAATAACGAAACGCAAAACATAAATTTTGTTTGGGGTATAATTTTTTTGACAACCATAAAAATTAGGGAGTAAAAAGAAACGGCATATGTTAACAAGTGAATATTTTCCTTCAAAAATTGAAAAAAAATGGCTTGATATTTGGGAAGAAAATAAGGTTTTTAAAACTTTTGATAATTCAGATAAGCCTAAATACTATGCTTTGTCTATGTTTCCATACCCTTCAGGCAAACTGCATATGGGACATGTCCGAAATTATACAATAACGGATGTCATTGCAAGATTCAAAAAGGCAATGGGCTTTAATGTTTTACACCCTATGGGCTGGGACAGTTTCGGGCTTCCCGCAGAAAATGCTGCGATTCAGCACGGCGCAAACCCTGCAGAATGGACCGATAAAAATATTTCTTATATGAAAAAACAACTTAAAATGCTCGGGCTTTCGGTTGATTGGGACAGAGAAGTTGCCACATGTAAGGAAGATTATTATAAATGGACTCAATGGCTGTTTTTACAGCTTTACAAAAAAGGGCTGGCTTATAAAAAAGGGGCAGCTGTTAACTGGTGTGAAAAATGCGCAACCGTGCTTGCAAATGAGCAGGTAATAGACGGCAAATGCTGGCGCTGTGATTCTGACGTTACAAAGAAAAACCTTGAACAGTGGTTTTTAAAGATTACAGATTATGCCGAAGTACTTCTTGATGACCTTGAAAAGCTTACAGGCTGGGGTGATAACGTTAAAACCATGCAGGCAAACTGGATAGGTAAGTCAAAAGGTACAATTTTAAAATTTAAAGTTAAAGAAT
Source organism: Candidatus Gastranaerophilales bacterium (assembly GCA_910587245.1). Lineage (GTDB taxonomy): Bacteria > Cyanobacteriota > Vampirovibrionia > Gastranaerophilales > Gastranaerophilaceae > MGBC122484. The sequence goes on along the minus strand of CAJULX010000020.1, from coordinate 27,568 downwards.
ATGAAGACGGTACATTAGGCAAAGAAGGGCTTGAAATTCCCGTTTACACCACCCGTCCCGATACTGCATTCGGTATTACATATCTTGTTGTAGCACCCGAATACCCTGATATTGAAAAATTAACCACACCTGATAACCGCGAAACCGTTGAAAAATACAGAGAAAATGCAAGAAAAATGTCTGAAATCGAAAGACTTTCAACAGAAAGAGTAAAAACAGGCGTTCCTCTTGGTACACATATTATAAACCCGCTTACAGGACGCGTTTGCCCCATCTGGGTAGCGGATTATGCCATTGTAGATTATGGAACAGGTGCTGTTATGGCAGTTCCTGCACATGATGAGCGCGACTTTGATTTTGCAAAGAAATTTAATCTGCCGATAATTCAGGTAATAGACGGAGAAGGATACAGCCCCGATAAAGTTTTCACAGATCCGGGCGTGCTTGTAAATTCAGGTGAATTTGACGGCATAAATAATGAAGAAGCCAAATCAAAGATTACCGAATTTGCTGAAAAACAAGGCTTTGGATATGCTAAAACCCAATACAGACTGCGCGACTGGCTTATTTCAAGACAAAGATACTGGGGTGCGCCCATTCCTGTTGTATATTGCGAAAAATGCGGCTGCCAGCCTGTTCCTGACAGCGAATTACCTGTAAAATTACCGACCGATGTTGATTTTTCCGTTCAGGGAATATCGCCCGTTAAAACATCTAAAACCTTTGAAAATGCTGTCTGCCCCGTATGCGGCGGACCAGCAAAGCGTGAAACCGACACTATGGATACTTTTATGTGTTCAAGCTGGTATTATATGCGCTATGCAGATGCTAAAAACTCTGAAAAATGCTTTGATAAAGACCTTGTAAATAAATGGCTTCCCGTTGATCAATATGTTGGCGGAATTGAGCATGCGATTTTACACCTTCTTTATTCAAGATTTTTCACAAAAGCTCTCAGGGATTGCGGTTTATTAAATTTTGACGAACCGTTTAAAAATCTTTTAACTCAAGGAATGGTTTTAAAAGACGGCTCAAAAATGTCTAAATCTAAAGGAAACACTGTAGATCCCGATGAAATTTTTGCAAACTACGGCGCAGATACGGCAAGATTGTTTATTATTTCAGATTCACCGCCGGCACGCGATTTTGACTGGTCTGATGCAGGAGTTGAAGGCTGTTATAAATTCTTATGCCGTGTTTACAGACTTTATTCAAAATATCAGGATTTAATTTCACTTGATTATAAAATACCTGAAAACCTTGACCCTAAAAGCGACAGACTTCTTCGCGAAGTTCATATTTCAATTAAAAAAATTACAAACGATATTGAAAACGAATTTCAGTTTAATACCGTGGTTTCAAGGTACAGAGAGCTTACAAATGCAATCTACGACTATGTTAAAGATGAAAACACGATTGAAAAAAATGTGTTAAGCTTTGCATTGATTTCGATGTTAAAATTGCTTTCTCCCGTGGCTGTCTATATGAGTGAAGAAATTTATTCAAATTTGGCTGAAAAAGCAGGGATGAAAGGGTCTGTTCATGACCTCGAATGGCCGAAATATGAAGAAAATCTTACAAAACTTAACGACGTTACATTAATTGTTCAAATCAACGGAAAAATAAGAGATAAAATAGAAACAAGCAACAATCAAAGTAATGAAGAATTAACCGCCTTAGCTATGGCAAGCGAGAAAATTAAAACCGCACTTGAAGGCAAAACCGTTGTAAAAACGATTGTTGTACCGAATAAACTGGTTAATATTGTTGTAAAATAAGGACTATAAGGATTATGGATTTTAAGAAAAAGTTATTATCACCATTTTTTGCGGGAATTTTTGTTGCAATTGCATTATTTGTATATTATGCGGTTTGCTTTATTTTTCGCTTAAAGTTCGGTCCTTTTGATATTGAAGAAATAGGTGTTACGGAAGTTTTAACGTATCTTTTCTACGGATTTGCCGCAGGTATAGCTCTCTGCTGTGCAAAAGATTTTATGGATACACCAAAACAAAGTACATTTTTTGCTTTAATGTTTCTATGGCTTGCAGCCTTGCTTCGCGAAATGGGTATACAGCACTGGCTCACAACACATGACAGCGTAGTTACAAAAACACGTTTCTTTTTAAATCCAAATAATCCGCTCTATGAAAAAATAATTGCAGGTGCCCTTATGCTGCTTGTTGTATCAGTTTTCGCATGGGTTCTTATTAAATATTTAAAACCTCTTATTAAAGGTTTCTTTAAATTTCAAACAATCCCCTGGACTGTTGCCGCTTTTGGAGTTCTTGCCGTAATAACTCAAATAGCAGACAGATTCCCTGCAAATTATATGAAAGCGGCAGGCACCGCTCTGGCAGAACCCGTACTATTTGTATTAAAGATTTTTGAAGAAGGCGGAGAATCGCTTCTGCCGCTGCTCTTTGCAATTGCACTTCTGCAATATCATTTTCTCTTACTCAAAGAAAAACAAGAACAATAAATTAAGTTTTATTCTGTTCTAAAGGCGCTATCTGCCGCCGCCATAAGAGTATTGTATGTTTTTATCAATCATCTGGTTGCAGGACTGTAATTCAGCCTCAACCATTTTTAATTGTGTTTCAAATCTTTGCATTTGCTCATCCAGTTTCTTTTCAACCAGATAAAGTCTTTCTTTTCTTTTTTCTAAAGCTTTTGCTTCGGGTGAATCCGCATCTAAATCACTTGCAACAGACAACAAATCATTAACCGTCTGGCTTAGATTTAATTTTGAAGCAGAAACCAGCTGCATCTTGTATTCTAAATCAAGCCTGTAGTTATTTAGCTGTGTCTTTCTGATTGTTGCGGTAATTAAACCCATCTTATCTCATTTCGTTGAATTTATTGCCCCGAAGGAATACATGCTCATTGTTTGCCGCAATAAGTTTTTCCATCTGGTTCAGTTTGTACATCTGGTAATTCAATCTGTATTTGGCAAGCTTCCTTTTTTTGTTGATTGAGAGCATGTCTTTTATTGTTGCAATCATTTCATTGATAAAGGCTTTAACAGGGTTTTTGCGGATTAAATAGCTTTTTGCAAACCCGATAAAGTTCTTCATTCTTTTTAAATTCATTTGAATCGTTTGCTGCAACAGTTTACTCCTTTAAAAGGGGCAAGCCTAATTTAATAAAAACAAATCAAGCTGAAAAATTGCCCTGATGTACAGAATTAGCATGAGTTTTAGATGGTTTTAACGCTTAAAATTTAACAATTTTAAAACTTCAAAACATCCTTATATTAAAACTATCGGTATATTTTCCGGTTTTCTTAAATAAAAATCTTATAAATTATAAAAAATTGTTACAAAAGTTAAAAAACTCCGGTAACAATTTTTATATTAAATATCACAAAGATTAAATATCGTTAATTGCCTGGCTGTTGCCGTCAATATCATCTTTCAGGGTTTTTCTTACAATTTCCGCCTGCGTATCAAGCATTTTACAAACAGTTTCAATATTTCTTACCTTATCTGATAAAATAGCATCAGCATTTGTTGTTATGCGCCCCGTTACGTTTGAATAAGCATTCAAGGCTGCAGAACCCGTCCCTTCAAGAAGGTTGCCCGCAACAATTGCAGCAAGACCGGAAGAACCCATATAAGGTGCAACGGACTGCATCAAGCCACCGACTCCCGAAATTACTCCCGCAACAGGAAGAATGAAATTCTGCCCGAAATTTGAGCCCGTGCTCACAGCACTTGTTAAATAACTTCCCGCAGTAAGCCCCGCGATATCAGAAGCTGAAACGGCAAAACCTGTCGGCGTACCGCCGCTGTATGTATTATAAATACTTGAAGCACCGCCCGTTACGGTACCGGTTCCCCATGAAACAGGTGCAGCACCTGAAGGAAATCCTGAATAAGAGCCCAAACCTCCGATACCGAATGAATTTGTAGCACCGTAAAGAGATGATGTGGCTCCTGTAATAGGTGACCAATAAGAAGTTCCGGGGATATTCATCATTGAGGTGCCGCCCATAATAGGCATAAAGGAGCTGGGCGCAAAAAGGCTTGCAAGCTGCCATAAAAAGCCGCCTACCGTGCCAAAGCCCGTACCCGCCGAAGCTGACCCCGAAACCGTTATATCTCTTAATCTGTCATAGGTTTCATATAATTCAGCCTTTGCAATTGAGCTTGCCGTTCCGTATTTATTTGCAATAACCAAAGGGCTATCGTATCTGTACGACATTGTTACCTCGTTTTAAATTGTCTAACCTTAACCTTGTTTTCTTTTCCTTATGGGGTTTGTCTTTATTTTATATTATGGAAGCGTTATCCGCCTCGTTTAAATGAATTAGAAAATAAAAACTGCCCTGTTGTTTTTAAATCGGACAGTTCTTATTTAATAATATTTTTAAGAAAGTCAAATTTTTATGCAAATGTCTTAAATGTAGCTTCAACGTTTGTTTCAATAACTTTCTTAACAGCTTCAAGCTCTGTATTTAAAGCATTTTGTTCGGTATCTAATTGTTTTAATCTTAATTCTAAGGTTCTATCCTGCTGCTGAATGATTTCGGTTTGAGCGTTAATATCATTAATTGTTCTTTCATAGAGCATTTTTTGATATTCATAATCTTTCATGGCTTCGGCATAGCCTTCGTCATCCTGAACCTGGGTTAAGGAAAGGTCAAAGAATTTACCCACTAAAGCTTTTTGAATATTTTCATCTTCAGAATCAACTTCATCAATACGAAGTTCTTCAAAACGTCCTTCTGTTGTAGTTTTAGGGAAAGTACCTACTGCATTTAAGGTTTTTGCAACAGTTTGATCCGTTAAATAAAATGCACTTAAACCGCTCGGGAAGCTGTCTGAAATATCATAGCTTTCAGCACCTGCAGCTCCCGTCATAAGTGCTTTCATGTTGGTGCCTGAAATGTAATATGTTGTACCGCTTGTGCCATTATCGTTATTGTATTTATATTTATAAAAATACTTGTTTGCATCGGTTGTTAAATCTTCCTGTGCAACATTTGCAACCGTTTTAACATCAGCGTCAACTTTACCGTTTTCATCGACATAGTTACCGTTTTCATCTCTTGTAAGAACGGTTATAGGATAATTATTATCCCTAATATCAATTGAAGAAGGAACATTATCCGTAAAATTCATTGTACCTGATACAGAATAAGCCTTTGCAGTATTTTCGGTTGTCTTATAAGACATAACCATTTCATATCTGCCGTCTGTTCTTGGAGTTGTACTTGTGATTGAATAATCCAAACCTGAAGCATCAAATGTATAACGTGTATTATAAAAGTCAGTGGCACTTGGCGGTGTCGGCACCTGCAATGCCATCATTTTATTAAACAAGCCGGCACTTTCGTTAGCAAGGGAAGTTCTTTCCTGGTTAACCTGCTGTCCTTCATATTCAACGTTTGATTTTCTTGCTGTAAGAGTTAAAAACCTTGCTTGGCTTGCTGCCATTCCCATAGTTTAATGCCTCCAATTGTTCTTTGTACTATACTTATCGGCAATTATTTTTACTAACTTTAATTTTAACCTTCTTTTGTAACAAAATTGTAACAATTAAATTAATAGTCTAAATATATTTATACACCATAATTTACACGACACACATCATCTTATTTAATGAATTGTTTTTTAAAGTCAAAATGATATAATTACCGTATGAAACTTATTGATACACATATCCATGGCGGTTACGGCATAAATTTCAACACCTGCACTAAAGAAGATTTTTCTTATTTTGCAAAAAATATTTTACAAAGAGGAATTGCTGCCTTTTGTCCTACTCTTGTGGGCGATAGCTTGAGCGCCTTAAAAAACAGGCTGGATTTAATAAAAAATGTTATGCAAAACCAAAAAAAAGATGAGTCAAAAATTTTAGGCGTTCATCTTGAAGGTACATTTTTGAACCCGGAAAAGTCGGGAATACAAAACGCGGGAAATTTTTTAACACCGAATATTGAAAATTTTAAAAAACTCGCAGGGGATAACATTGATATCATAAGAATCGTTACTATGGCACCCGAGCTTGATGAAAATGCCCGTTTGCAGGAATTTTTGGAAGAAAACAATATAAGGGCGCATGCAGGGCACACACTATCGAAAGAACTTTATAAGGTTTCAGCCACAACGCACCATTTTAATGCCATGGCGCCCTTAACCCATAAAGAAAGCAATATTGCACTAAAAGCCTTACTTAATGATGAAATTTATTGCGAAATAATCGGGGACAGTCTTCATGTAACAGATGATATGTTGAAACTGTTTTTTAAAATAAAAAGCAAAGACAGAGTCATTTTAGTGAGCGATGCGCTTCCTATAGCCCACAGCAAGCTTAATTCAATTATTTTTTGCGGGAAAAATATACAAAGAGGCGGAAAAGACAAAGAAGGCACGCTTGCAGGTTCATCATTATTTTTGGATGAAATAGCGCAAAATCTTATATCTAAAGGCATACTCTCGGAATATGAAGTTTCAAAAATGGTTTATGATAATGTCATCAAACACTTAGGGGTGAAACTTTAATCCCCGTTTAAATTTTGAAATACTTTAAAAATAAACACTCAATTAATGTCTTTTCAATACAATTTATGCTAGAATATTTTTGTATCAGGTATATGTTACAAGCTTTTTTAGGAGTTTATAAATGTTCAATATAAAATATAAATGGTTGTTTTCAATTGTCTTAGCTTGCTTCACGGTTTTTGGAGCAGTAATTTTTGATATAAATTCTGCTGCAAAAGCAGGTGAAAACATAGCGGCAAAAAAAAATCAGGCAGTGGAGGCACCTGTTGCGGTGCAAGAACCTTCAGCCTGCGAAACAGTAAACTATATAGCAGTAAAGCCGCTGGATATTGTAGCAAAACCAACACAATATCTGAACAAAAATATAGTTATGGACGCGGTTTTTGACAAATTCTCAACTCTCGGGCTTGATTATAAGCCTGCATTAAGAGAAAATGCCAAATACATCGGCTTTTTAATCCAAAGGGATGACACAACAGACCATGATGTGCCGCTTTCAGAGATGAAAATATTTTTAAAAAGAGAATACGCGGAAAAATTTGTTGATTTGGAAACGGGCGATAAAATTCAAATTAAAGGCAGAGTATTCTCGGCAGCACTCGGCGACCCCTGGATTGATGCGGATGAGCTCACCGTAACACAAAAGGCAAAAGTTAAAGAAGAGCCCGTTAAAAAATAAATCGGGCTTACAATTAACAAACAATATTTACTAAGTATAGCGGGGTAATCAGATTTGACATTCAAAAAATATTTAACAATCCATGGACACTTTTATCAACCGCCAAGAGAAAATCCGTGGCTTGAAGAAATTGAAATACAAGATTCCGCAAGGCCTTTTCATGATTGGAACGAAAGGGTGTCTTATGAATGTTATGAACCAAATTCCGTTTCAAGAATTGTTGATGATAAAAACAAAATTCTTGATATTGTAAATAATTATCAAAAAATGAGCTTTAACATAGGTCCCACCCTTCTTTCATGGATGGAAAAATACGCCCCCTGCTCATACAGAAGAATAATTAACGCAGATAAAAATTCAATAGAACTTTACGGCGGGCACGGATGCGCCATAGCACAGGTGTATAACCACATTATTATGCCTCTTGCAAACACCAACGATAAGTATACTCAGGCTATATGGGGCATAAGAGATTTTCAAAAACGCTTCGGCAGAAGCCCTGAAGGCATATGGCTCGCAGAAACCGCCGTTGACGCCGAAACGCTTGAAGTTTTGATAGATTTAGGTATAAGATATACAATTTTATCCCCCTATCAGGCGCAGTGCGTCAGAAAAATAAACGCAGACAAAAATGAAGAATGGCACGATGTAAGCTGGGGAAGCATAGACCCTTCTCAAGCCTACAGATATTATGTTGAAGGCACGGATAATAAAAAATATATTGACCTGTTCTTTTATGACGGCGCCATTTCAAAATCCGTTGCATTTGATTTTCTTTTAACGGACGGTGAAAAATTCGCAAGAAGGCTTCTTGACGGCTACACGGAAAGCAGGCAGAGACCCCAGCTTGTAAACATTGCAACTGATGGCGAAAGCTACGGGCATCATACAAAATTCGGCGATATGGCGTTATCTTATGTTTTGGGCGTAAAAGCAAAAGATTTAGGCTTTGAAATCACAAATTACGGGCAGTATCTTGAAATGTATCCGCCCGAATACGAAGTGGATATCAAGCCTGTTTCAAGCTGGAGCTGTTCTCACGGCGTTGAAAGATGGAAGGACGATTGCGGCTGCAATACGGGAGCGGCGCCCGGATGGAATCAAAAATGGAGAAAACCCTTAAGAGATGCTCTTGATTACCTCAGGGATGAACTTATAAAGCTTTGTTCCGCGGAAGGTGCAAAATATTACAATGATTTTTGGGATGCAAGAAATAAATATATCGATGTAATTTTAGACAGAAACGACGATACTATTAATAAATTTTTGAAAGAAAACTGCATTTCGGGAATTAAAGCCAAAGATAAAGTTAACGCACTCAAACTGATGGAAATACAAAGGTTTTGTATGCTTATGTATACAAGCTGCGGCTGGTTTTTTGCTGAAATTTCAGGCATTGAAACCGTACAGATTATGAAATATGCGGCGCGTGCAATTCAGCTTGCGGCAGATTTTTCAAAAACAAACTATGAAGAAAAATTCTTAAATATCTTAGCTAAAGCAAAAAGTAACATACCTGAATACGAAAACGGCAAAAAAATATATGAAAAATTTGTAAAACCCTCTGTTGTGCGCATTGAGCAGATTGTCTGCCACTGGGCAATTTCATCATTATATACGAATTTAGAGGATTTAAACGAAATTTACTGTTATAAAATTAAAAAGCTTAATTATGAAACCGTGAAAAACGGTCATGCAGAGCTTGTTTTCGGAAAAATTGAAATAACATCAAAAATCACTCTTGAAAAATGGATTACAGGCTTTGCAATGTTAAAAACTCCCGAAAGCGAATTCTATTGCAGCGTAAAAGAATGCGATCCGAAAGAAGATTTTTCAAAAGGAAGAGAAGTATTGAAAAAAGCCTTTATGTCAAATGTTCTGCTTGAAACTCTAAAAGGCTTTGAAAAACACTATTCGGCTAATTTCTACAGCTTAAAAGATGTGCTTTTGGATAAAAGAAAAACAATACTTGACAGTGTTTTAAAATCAAGGCTTACGCGCGTTGCAAATACATATGAAGAATTATACGAAGAATTAAAAACACCCGTTGAGCATCTTGCAAAACTTGGTATGGATATTCCTGATGCTTTCAGGGTTTCCGCTAAATTCTGCTTAATTAAAAGGCTGGAAGAACTGCTCACAAATATCCATGATTTCAGAAACGAAGAATTCTTAAATGAAATTAAGACAATTAAAGATAATACCGAAAAATTCTTTATAAATTTAAACAAATCAAATTCGGGCGTAATTATTGCAAAAAAATTACAATCTTTAATAGATGAGCTTTCTCAATCTATGGATTTTAAAACAGCGGATGAAATTTTTGCAATTTTTGAACTCATTGAAATCCTCGGATTAAATGTCGAAATCAAAGTGGCGCAAAATATTTATTTTGAAAAAATATACAGCAAAATCAATGTGCTGATTGAACATCTTGAAACTTCAAAATCAAAAGATAAAGACAGGCAAATTGCACTTATGCTTTTGGAAGTAGGTAAAAAATTGAATATAAATACTGATTTCTACCGCCCGCATATAGATAAAGCCAGCCTCCCCATCCGCAACGGGTAATTGAGTATCTTAACGCCCATGCATTTTTGCAAATTTACAGGGAATATCCTTACCCTTTATTCAGCACATCAAGTCCTTTATATTCAAACACTTTTTTGGCCTGTACCCCGCAAAACAGTGTATCATGCATAAACATTGCTCCTAAAATCGCTTCCAGCCCTGAAGCAGGCAGCATATTATCGGGCAGCTCCTCAAAACCGTATTTAATCTTTAAGGCCCCTTGCAGACTTTTGCAATCAAGCGATGTTCTCTGTAAATAATCGGGCGCAAGCCCATATGCCCCTCTTAATAAATTAATATCAAACCTTGAAATATTTGCACCCTTTTCCTTTAATTTTAAAAATAAATCGGAACACCTGTCTGAAAGCCTTCTTGTCCAATTATTTCTGTTGATATCAAATTTATCGTCAATCATTTTATAGTTTTTGCAATGTATACGCCACTTTCCCTCTAAAAGCGCATTATCATGCGGAATGGAAACAGTGATTTTTGCATTTTTAATATAAGGGTTCTGCTCAAAGAAAAGCTCTATATCATTTGTAAAATACAGTTTATCAAGAAACACGATTTTTTTGTTTCTGTCGATAACGCAAACGGAACTGTCATTATTTGATGTATTTGATAACGACATTCCGACAGAAAAAAATTCTTTACTTGACACATTGCCCATAATCAAGAGTATAATTGTATTATATACATTTTGCAAGTAAATATTAAAGGAAGAAATTTTGTTTTTAAAAGTTTTTTTTCAATTTATAAAAAATCACGGCGAAGGATTTAAATTAAAACTTTTCCTTATTGCCGTTTTTTCTCTTTTTATGGGTATGTTTGAATTTTTGGGCCTTGCGCTTATTTTCCCTTTAATTATGCTGCTTACGGGCGGAAACGAGGCATTTAATATTCCTTATTTTAACGATTTTTTTGAAGCATTTAATATCACGGAAAATACAAAATCTCTTGCTTTTGTATTTTGTCTTGCAATTATCTTTATTTATATATTTAAAAATATTTTTATGATTTTGTGCACAAAATATCAAAATACGGTAATAGCAGATTTTCAATTCAGTCTTTATTCTAAAACTTTTAAAAATCTGATGAATTGTCCGTATTTAAAATTTAATAAATTGTCATACGGCGACAAGGGGGTGCTTCTCGGCGCTTCATTAAGCTCATCCATTTGGGGATTTGCCCATAAAGTCCTTCTGCTTGCTTCAAATTGCATAATAGCACTGTGTATTTTAGGATTTTTATTCTATAAATTCCCAATCCCTGCACTCTGTGCTGCGATATTTTTATCCGCATTCACATTTATAGAAGAATCATTTTTTAAAAAGCGTGCAAAAAAATTCAGTGAAAAGAATCTGAAACTTTTAAAAATTCAAGGGAGCCTTTTTCAATATACAATAGGCGGGGCGAAAGAAATAAAAACCTCTAAAAACAGGGAAACTTTTATTGAAAACGTTATACAAATTTTTAAAGAAACTAACCGCTATGCAAGCCTTTTAAATTCAAACGGCGCATATCCCGTTTATGTAACCGAAATTGGCATTATTATAGCCTTTGGCATTCTGGTTTCGCTTACATTCTGTCTTCAAAACACAAGCTCAAGCTTTCTTGTTTCATCCGTTGCGGTAATTGCAGCGGTAGTTTTGAGGCTTGTGCCCATCTTAAACAAACTGCAGTCTTCAATGTATTCTATTAATCAATCACGAAGCAGTATTAAGTTTTTTATGGAAACATCCGAAAAAATTAAGCAATGGGCCGTGGATGAACCAAAATGCGGCACCTTGCCTTTCAATAAGGCAATAAAGCTTGCAAACGCAAGTTTTTCTTATGAAGATAACGAAAACTACAGCTTAAAAGATATTAATATAGAAATCAAAAAAGGTGAATTTATAGGCATAGTCGGGCTTTCAGGTTCGGGAAAAACCACCCTTCTTGATATTTTAACAGGACTTAATACCTTAAATAAAGGTCAATTTTTCATAGATGATACGGAAATAAACAGAAACAACATTAGAGGCTGGCAAAACCATATATCGATTCTGCCGCAGGAATTTTTCCTTATGCCGCTTTCCGTTATTCAAAATATAGCTTTTGGCGAAGATGAAGATAAAATCAACAGAGAAAAAATTATTGAAGCACTTCAAAAAGCTGATATTTATAATGAAATTAAAGATTTAGACAGCATTCCAAAGCTTTCGCACGGTCAAAAACACAGACTGGCGCTTGCAAGAGCATTTTATCAGGATACTGATGTATTATTCCTGGATGAAGCAACATCTTCCCTTGATATTGAAACAGAAGACAGGGTATCAAAAACCATTGCAAAATTAAAAGGAGAAAAAACCATAATAGCAATAGCACACAGGCTTTCCACATTAAAAGAATGTGATGCACTTTTATATATGAAAGAAGGCAGGATAATTGATAAGGGTACATTTAAAGAATTAAAAGAAAAATACCCTGATTTTGAAAATATGCTTGAACTTTCAAGCTTTAATATATAAAAACTTTTATGCTAAAATTAACTTATGTTTGAGAAAGTAAAAAGAGAAAGAATTTTATTTTTAACCGGTGCAATATCACTTGCACTTGCAGTTCTTGTACTTACAATTGTTCCTTTTATTGTAAATAATTTTGTACAGGATAGTTTTATTTCAATTAACGGTGTTAAATTTGCAAGCTGTATATTTTATTTTGTAACTCTTTTATGCTTTCTTTTTTCCCAAAGATACATTAATATCCAGATTAACTGGATTATAATTACACTTGTTTATTATATTCTTTTTCAAATTCTTGTAAAAATAATTATGTAAAAAAGCCCCGAAAATTTCAGGGCTTTTAAATTAATTTTACATTTCTTTGTATTCTTTCGGCTGAACCGTATTTGGCGCCTGAACAACCTTTTGAAGACCTTTTTCTAAGATTTTAACTTCTTTCTTTTGAAGTGCTTCATCTGCCGTGGTTAAATCGTAGCCGATATTTTCCTGAATTAAAATAATGGTTTGTTCGCTCGGAGCACCATCTGCGTTTATGGTTTCCTGGAAGTCATAACCCGCCCAATCATCAGGAAGCTTACTTATTGTTGTGTAGCCCATTTTATCCGTTCCGTCAAGGCGTTTATCAACTTCATTCATTAAAATATTTTGAACATAATCTTTCTGGCTTTTAAAAGTTGACGGTTCATATACTTTATCGCCTATTATTTCTTCCGCATCGCGTTTTTCATATTTTTGTAAAAGTTTATTTGCAATATGAAGATGTTCAATTTCCTGCATCATAAATTCTTCCCATATGTTTTTTAATCTTTCATCGGTTTCATCTTTCATGCAGTTATAATAATTGCAAACTTCACAATATTCATGAATTACAAGTTTTTCCCACATTGTTTCCGTCGGGTCAATTAAGGTTTCATACATTGTAACGTGCTCTTCTTCAACGTCTTTAATTTCAGCATACGTGCATCTTAAAACGTCATTTCCGTACATAAAACCATGCTCTGCATAGAAATTACGCGTTTGCTGTTCAGCTGAAACAAGAGTTAAGATATTCACCTTTGTTTGAGGAGAAGCGGTTTCTTTATTATATGGTTTTCTGATTCTGATTTCGCTCGGGTTATGATGGTGCTGGGTCGGACGCCCCGGGAAAACATCAGTCTGTCCTTGAAGAATATTATCGGGCAATTCACCTTCCGTCATATAATACCATTGAGCATAACGGTAAAGATGGTCAAAATCTTCCAATAATCCGAAATTATATGTTTCTCTTACATAATCATCGGGTTCATTCTGCGCAAGCCAGCTTGTAAGATCAACGGCTATCTGCTCATATGCAAGCGTAGATTCAAGAACGCTTTGAGAATAAGGTATAAGCCAGTTTGCTGTTGTCTGGTGCATATCATCAATTCTTCTTAAATGAGATACAATTTTATTTGCCTCAACATCATCAAGCTTTCTTGATAAATTGCGCTTAAAGATACAAGCTTCAACTTCAATACCGTTCATAAAAATTTGTCTGCATCTTGTATAACAATCAACAAAAGCCTTGTTATAAGGTCTTTTTGCTATTTCCTGCCAGGTTTTAAGCTGTTTTTCAAGCGGGATACCCTTTTCCTTTAACGGGTTAAAACTCATAATTTTCCTCCTTTTTTAAAACTTTAAAATTATAGAAAAAAGAAGGATAATAAAAATCCCGCCACAGGACTTAATAAAAAGGATACTTTAAAATCTGCAAAAAGAATTATATGTCATCATACAAGGCTGCCAAATTTATTCCAAACTCCTTAAAACCCTTGATTGTCTTTTCTGTCGGTTTGGAATACAAATCTCCGTACAACATCATACGATTTTCATCCGATAATAATCCCGCATATGAAAAAAGTCTGTTCAAGCAATCGGTAAATTCCTTACTTCCGCCGTACTTTATCTTTATTTCCCTGATTGCTTCCGTATCCGCACTTTTTATTGCCTTATGCAGTTTTTTCATAAGCTTATACTCTTTTGCGTTTTTGCAGGTAAATTCCACTCCGCCGAAATCAACAAGCGCGCCGTTTATAAAATTGCCGTTAAAAGGGTCTGACGACTTAACATCGGTAAACGTAAACCTGTTGGATAACATATCGGCATTATATATCCATTTTTTAACCGCATTCATTTTTTGCATATCGCAAACCTGCGGCTCAATATATTGCGTCAGCATAAATCCGTCATTTTCATTATCGGATGCAATTTTTCCGCAATAAAATTTTGCACGCCTTTCAGGTTTCATCACCCTGTTTAAATATATGGCATTTGCAGGCTCTACCGTTGCTCCGTTGCACTTAAGCTCTCTTGGTGCGGGTTTATATACTTTTAGAGAATATTTCTCATCATCTGCAGAAATTGTAAATACAATGCCGTAAGCGCCGCTGTTCAGATATTCGACCTCGCATTTTTTGTTAAGCAAATTTGACAATTTTAAAGACAAATCTTCACAAAATTCAATATAATCATCCTCATCGGATTCATTTGTAAGTTTTCTAAGATACTTGTCATTTTCTTCCCACTTTTTTTCAATAATATTATTCGGCACAAATTTTCCGCGGAGCGCAGCTATTTCAAATTCAAGCTCCCTAAGTTTTCTTTCTTCAAAAATGTGTCTGTTTTCTTCAAACCCGCTTACAGATTCGGCAAATTCACCAAAAATTTTGAACGCCTCTTGTGTTTTTGCGCCCGCTTCATCAGGCGAAAAGCTTTTGACCCATGAAGGCGGAAGAGAACCTGCATACCTTTCGTCCCCATTATAATCTTCGAGTATTTTATTAAGTTCATCTTTTGTATACAGCCTTTTAGACAGCTTATGCTGCAAGGCGCCGCAAAACGACGGATTAAAAATATTCTTACTATGAATTCCTAAAATCGGCATAGTAAGAATATAAACAATAAAAATATAAAAATTTGCTAATAAAACCTAAATTTCTATTCTTTCAGGATTTTCAACAGGCTTGAGACTCTGCCCTATAGCGCGTTCCAATCTTGCCTTTGCACTGTTGTATTCGTATAAATTGCTGATATAAGCGAGTTTTGCATTTGCATATTGCACCTGCGCATCGCGCAATTCAATAGCATCGCAAACCCCTACTCTATATCTTCCCTGAGAAAGTTCATAGCTTTCTTTAGCCTCTTTTACCGTTAATTTGGTAGAAGGAATTCTTTCCTTTGCATCCATCAAACTCACATATGCCTGCTGAATTTCATAATAAATATCATTCACATTTGATTTAGCAGTATATTTCTGTTCTTCATAAAGCGCTTTTGCCTGAACAATCTGGTTTCTGATTAAAATAGGATTTACAACGGGAAATTTCAAATATCCGCCGAAATCATACCAGCTTTTATCGGTAAAATCATCTCTTCCACCCATTGAAACGTTTCCTTCAAATTCCAATTTCGGAAAATAAGATTTTTTAGCCAATTTTACATATTGATTTGCCTGTTCAATATTCATCATATTGATTTTTAAATCAGGTCTGTTTGAGTTCGCAATTTCAACCGCTTCTTTCATTGAAAGATTAACATCGTAATAAGGAATGGATGTATCCACAACATAAGCAGGCACAAAAGGAAGACCCATCGCATTATTAAGCCTTGAAACCGCAATGTCGACATTGTTTGTAGCTTCAATTAATTTTGACTGCGAATCGGCAAGGTTAGCTGAAGCAATGGTCACATCCACTTTTGGTTTTGTGCCTACTTCATAAAATGCAAATGCCTGATTATACATTTGAGTGTACTGTTCCACGGTTTCCATTGCAACCTGTTTTCTTGCAATGGCAAAAAGTAAATTATAATAGCTGTCTTTAACTGCACATATAACATCGTTTACAACAGCTTCAATATTTGTTTTAGCGCTCTGCCAGGCTATTTTATCGATTGTGTATTGATTCTGCGTTACGCCGAAATCATATACAAGCTGTGTAACACCTATTGTACCGAGCAAATATTTTGTATAAGAATCGGCACTCATCCCGCGCATAGCAGACATATCGGGCTTAATTCTTGAAATTCCCGCATTTAAATCTACCCTCGTACCGTAATTTGAAAGCGTGACATTTTTTGCCGCCTTCTGAGCCGATGCGGTTGCATATGCTGCCTTAATTTTAGGGTGGTTAATAAGAGCAAGTTCAAGACAATCGGCAAGATTAAATTCAAGTGTTTTTTGAACGGAACCTGTTATAGTTGTGCTTCTGTCTTCAAGACTGCCGACGGGCATATAACCGTCTGTCGGAATAAAATAATCCTTATACTCTTCTTTCTTTTTTTCGATTTTTCTAAGTTCTCTTGCGCTAAATTCTTCTTTTTTAGTGTCTTTTCCCGCAAGATTTTTATCTACCGCAGTTTTTGTTTTAGTTTCATTTTTATCGGCGGTTTTTGCATTATCTTGAACGGGCTTTTTAGCTTGTTTTGCCGCTTTTTTAGCTTCAATATTTGCATTTTTAGCGGCTTTTTTAACCTGCTTTTTCTCATTTTTCAATTTGCGGTCAAGCGCTTTTTTATCAAGATTTTTGTTTGAAACTTCAACAATATCCTTTTCTTCCGCCCTTTTTGCAGAATCATTCGGTGTAATATTCATCATTCTTCGAACATCCACCGCAGAAGCAGGTAATAATTCGGGAAATTCTTCCAGAGCATTTGCCTTTTGGATGTTAGCCCCTGCAAAAAGAGCTGTTATCAACAATATTAAATATATTTTATTGTTCATTTTCTCTTATATCCTTAATGTGTTGTTGTTTTCTGATTTCGCTTTCCTGTTTTGCTTTTTCTCTTCTGTTTTGAATGTGTGCATAGAAAGCAGGAACAAGAATAGCTCCGACCGTAACCGCAACTATCATACCGCCGAATACGGCAGTACCCAGCGCTTTTCTTGATTCAGCACCTGAGCCTACGGCAAATACCAGAGGCACCATACCCAGGATAAATGCAATACCTGTCATCATAACGGCTCTGAACCTCAGGTCCGCAGCTTCCATTGCGGCCTCATATACGGTTTTATTTTCTTTTTCTCTTGCGTCTTTTGCAAATTCAACAATCAAAATTGCCTGTTTTGCAGCAAGACCAATCAACATTATAAGCCCTATTTGAGCGTATATATCAAGCTGGTTTCCCGTTACATACTGCAGGAACAGAGCTCCGAGCATAGCGATAGGCGTAATGAGCATAACACCAATCGGAAGCATCCAGCTTTCATATAAGGCAACAAGGAATAAATATACAAACACAAGAGACATCACAAGAACACTTGTCGTCTGGCCTGTTGATTCAATTTCCTGCAATGTAGTGCCCGACCATGCAAATCCTAAATCATCTCCGAGGTTTTCGTGAGAAATTCTGGTCATTTCTTTAATTGCATCCCCTGAAGATTGACCTGACGCAGGGCTTCCTTGAATTTGAATTGAATTGTACATATTAAATCTGGTAACGCTATAGGGACCCGTTACGGGCGTAACCGTTACAACAGAGCTTAAAGGAGCACTGGTACCGTTATTTGTTTTAATATAAACTTTATTCATATCTTCGGGCACACCGCGGAAAGGTTCATCCGCCTGCATCATAACCCTAAATACTCTGCCTTTTAAGTTAAAGTCATTAATATAATAGCTTCCGAATTGTGAGGACAAAGCCGCCGCAATCTCAGATTCCGAAATATTTTGTGCTTTTAATTTAGGATAATCAATATCAATCAAAAACTGCGGAATATTTGCGTTAAATTGGGTATATACGCTTGTTAATTTAGGGCTTTGATTTGCCTTCATAATCATGCGCATGGCATCGCCGTATAATTCCTGAGCGGTTCTGTCACCCTTATCAAGAAGCTGATATTCAAACCCGCCGAACATACTCATACCTGAAATTGCAGGCGGAACGAAGGTTACAATTCTTGCATTGTTATATTGAGAAGTTATGGCTGCCATATTTCTCTTATAATCCGCAAGTGTAGTACCGTATTTAGCTTTTTCTTCTTTGCTCTTGGTCAGCATTTCAAAGAACCCGGGTACATCATGTTTTCTTTCTTTATGCGGTTTTAATACAGCAAAAATCAGCGCAGTATTATCGCCGTTCATACCTATAATTCCGCCGATTTGTTTAACACCCGGCAAATTTAAGAATTTTTGCTCAATCTCAGCTGAAAGCTTTGATGTCTCGGATAATGAAGTTCCGTCCTTCATAATAATATTGGTTAAAAGGAAACTCATATCAGATTCAGGCAAAAATCCGGTAGGAATTAATTTAAACAATCCCAAAAGCGATAATACAATAAGAAGATAGGTAACCAGTGTTGATTTACCCCTTCTTATATAATAATCAGACCCTTTAAGATAGAATGTTTTAATTCTGTCAAAAAATCTGTTGTATTTTTTAATACATATTTCCCATGCTGTGGCTAAAAACTCACCCCAGGCACGGATTTTACCGCGAAACGTAGCAGGGTGTCTTTTTGCCCAGTAATCTTTATATAATTCTCTGAACTTTTCATAAAAAGTTCTGTGCGGCATTTCGTCCTGACTTCTAAGAAGAGTGGCACACAATGCAGGTGCTAAAGTAAGTGCTACAACAACCGAAAATCCGATTGATGCGGCAATTGTTACGGCAAACTGCTGGTACATCTTTCCTGAAATACCTGAAATAAAACAGCACGGCACAAATACAGCCATCAAAACAAGCGATGTTGCAACAACGGCACCCGTAATTTCATCCATTGAAATAAGCGTTGCCTCTTTCGGATTTAAACCGTTTTCAATATGTCTTTGTACGTTTTCAACAACAACAATGCTGTCGTCAACTACCGTACCTACCGCAAGTACAAACCCGAACAATGTCAACGTGTTGATTGAAAATCCGCATATGGCAAATATTGCAAGCGTACCAAGCAAAGATACGGGAATTGACACAAACGGAACAATTGAAGCTCTCCAGTCACCCAAAAACAAATATACAACAAGAGTTACAAGAATAACCGCAAGAACAATGGCTTTTACAACCTCTTCAAGAGATTCTTTAATGGTTTCCGTTGTATCATGCAAAACCCTATATGCTATACCGTCGGGAAAATCTTTGGAAAATTCTTCCATCAAAGCATTACAGTCGTTTGCAACCTGAATTGCATTCGCATCGGATAATTGCATAACAGAAAGCACCGTAATTTCGGTACCGTCCAAACGACCCATACTTGAATATCTTTCACCTGCAAGTTCAACTCTTGAAACATCACCGACTCTTATGGTTGACCCGTCAGGATTAGACCTCACGATTATGTTACTGAATTCTTCAGCTGTTGTGAGTCTTCCTTTTGTTTTAAGGGTAATTTTCATAGGATGTTTGTTAATAAGAGGCTCGGCACCGATATCCCCTGCAGGAATCTGCGTATTTTGTCCTTGAACGGCATTTTGAATTTCAAGCGGCGAAACATTTAAAGCCGCCATTTTGGCAGCATCAAGCCATATTCTTATAGAATAATCCCTTGCGCCGAATACGTTAACTTCGCCAACACCGTTTACACGGGCAAGTTCATCTTTTAAATATATAGAAGCATAGTTACTTACTTCAACCTTATCTTTGGAACCGTCGGGCGAATAAATTGCATACATTACAAGCCCTGCGCCCTGCGTAGACCTTTTGGTTGTAAGCCCGTACCTTTGAACATCGGAAGGAAGTCTCGGGGTTGCAAGAGAAACCCTGTTTTGAACGTTTACAAGCGCCATATCGGGATCCGTTCCCGTTTTAAAGAATACATTCAATTGATATGTACCGTTGCTTGAAGTTGATGTCATATAAAGCATATCTTCAACACCGTTCACCTGTGCCTCAATCGGCTGTGCAACGGTAGATTCAACAACTTCAGAGCTTGCACCTGAATATGTAGCGGAAACCACAACCTGCGGAGGCGTAATATCGGGGTATTCTTCAAGAGGAAGAACATTCAAGCATATAAGCCCCACAAGCATAATTACAAGAGATAAAACTATTGCAAAACGCGGTCTTTCTATAAAAAACTTTGAAAACATTTAATACTATCCTTATTCTTCATCCGACGGAATTTCACCCGCTTTTTCAGAAGGAGCGGGGGTTTCCTGTTGTTTTTCAACAACTCTTACCTGTGCACCGTTCATAACTGAGACTGCACCGTCTGAAATAAATTTGTCGCCTTCTTTTAAGCCTTCTTTTACAATGAAATATGTATCGTATTCACCATCGGTTGTAATGTACGTTTGAACGGCTTTATTATCTTCCGTAAGCGTAAATACATATCTTCCGGTTGAATCCTGCAATACTGCAGCCTGCGGAACAATGAGTTTTTTGTTTTTAGTATTGGAAAATATTTTAACTTTCACAAAATCACCGGGAACAAGAGTGTGTTCGGGGTTCTTAAACGTTGCTCTTAAAGGAATAGATCCCGTTGTCTGCGAAATTTCGTTACCAAAGAAATCTTCATCCCCGTAATGCTCGTAAACAGTGCCGTCAGGCAGGGTTATCTGCACTTTTATAGGTTCATCCTGTTTTACCGTAGGCAGAATGGTGTCGCTTTTTAATTGATTAAACTGCTTTGAATCAAGAGAATATGTAACATAAATGGGATCCAAACTTACAAGTCTTGCAAGAGAACCTGTCTGTGCCGTTATATAGTTTCCTTCGGTAACATTTACCATACCGATTCTGCCTGAAACGGGGGCGGTAATTTTTGTATAAGACAAAAGCCTTTTTGCATCCGATAACTGTGCACTTGCAGATTTAATATTTGCCAGCGCCACGTTTTTTTCGGCTAAATTCTGGTCATAAGTTGATTTTGCTATAAAGTCTTTTGCAACAAGTTCTTTTGCTCTTTCATAGTCTTTTTGTGCACGGAAAGCTATGGCCTGTGCATTTTGAAGACTGGCTGCCGCCTTATTGACATTTATTGCATATTCCTGCGGGTCAATCGTGAATAAAAGCTGACCTTTTTGAACGTAATCACCTTCATTAAAGTGTTTATTCAAAAGCGACCCTGAAACTTTTGCCACAATGTCAACACTGTACTTTGCAACCACTCTTCCGGGCGCTTCTATCGAATTTGCGATATCTTCAACTTTTACACTGTCAACAGAAACCACGGGAACCATTGATGCAGCTCTGCTTTTAGCATTTTGCTTTTCCATAAATTTAACAAACGCAAACCTTGCAAATACTAAAAATACTACAAGTAACAGCGCAAAACCTATTTTTTTCCTCATATAAGTCCTCTAAAAATTGCTATAATGCTCCTAATAATAAATAGTGTAGCATTAACAAAGGTTAAATCAATAATGTACTTGAACACTTTATATAGCCCTTAAGGGTTACTTTTTATTCCGCCTGCGGGTGATTGTTTTTTAAAAAACGGCTCTATAATATAAATATGCAGGCTTTTTAAAGGTACTGCATAAAAAACGAGTGGAAAATGTCATGAATATTAAGAAAAGTTTACAAGAATTAAAAAGAAGAATAAATCTGTATGATAAAAACGCAAAAAATCCGTTTTTGGAATACAACTATGCCTATAATCCCTTTAAAAGCGCTATAAGTCAAACTTATGTATGGGTGGAAAAAGTAAATTCAAAAGAATACGGCAGTGAAAAGTTTTAAACAATTCTCTGTTTTGTTTCAATATCAAAAAAGTGCAGATTACTGATATCAATTGTAAAATCAGCAGCAGCGCCGATATTCACGCTTGAGCCCACCTTTGCAAGCACTTCCGTTTCATCCAGCTTAAAATGTACAATCTTTTCCCCGCCTATGGTTTCAACTTCATTAACGGCTACATGCATTCTGATACCTGTCGGCACGATGCTTTCAACAAGATACGGCGTAAAACTTTCGGGACGGATACCCACAAGAATTTTATTTCTATCGCCAAGAAGACTTCTGTTGAAATCATTCAACGTTACCATAACCCTGTCAAAACACAAAATACCGTCATTTAAATCCGCAGGGACAATATTCATCGGCATATTACCCATAAAACCCGCAACAAAAGTGTTCGCAGGGTAATCAAAAATATCGGAGGCGCTTCCTGTCTGCTGAATTTTTCCTTCATTTAAAATAACGATTTTGCTTCCCATGGTAAGTGCTTCCGTTTGATCATGGGTAACGTATATAAATGTTGTATTTAATCTTTCGTGAAGTTTTTTAATTTCATATCTCATCTGAACACGTAATTTTGCATCCAGATTTGACAAAGGTTCATCCATTAAAAATACTTCAGGCTCACGCACGATGGCGCGTCCGAGCGCCACTCTCTGTCTTTGTCCGCCGGATAATTCCTTCGGCTTTCTTTTTAAATACTCTTCCAAACCTAAAATTTCGGCAGCTTCTTCAACTTTCTTTTTAATGGCATAACTTTTTAACTTTCTTATTTTTAAAGGAAAGGCTATATTATCATATACCGTTAAATGCGGATAAAGCGCATAACTTTGAAAAACAAAGGCTATATTTCTATCCTTCGGGAGAATATTATTTGATAGTTTGCCGTCAATATACAAATTTCCGGAATCAGGAGTTTCAAGACCCGCTATCATCCTTAAAAGCGTAGATTTCCCGCACCCTGAAGCGCCGACAAGTACGCAAAATTCTTTATCTTCTATAGATAAATTAATATCGGAAAGAATGGTTTTCTTTCCGAAAGATTTTGAAATACCCTCTAATTCTACTTTTGACACTTAATTTTTCACCTTTATCTTTAAAAAGCGCCTAATTCAATTTTTCAATAGGGACAAGAACGCAAACCATCGTGCCTGCACCTGCTTTTGAATACACCCAGACGTCTCCCTTGAAATATTTAATATGCTTTTTCACCATCGGGTAGGTCATTTTAATGCCAATCGGATGCTTATTCGGAGAATTATCTATATAATAAGGATTAAACACATTTTCAAGCTGTTCCGGCGTTAAAGAGAAGCTTGTATCTTTAATTTCAAACATTGCAAACTGCTTTTTAATGTTCTCGTCAGATACATCATACCCGTTTGCCTGTAGAAATTCCAAAGGCGGATTTCCTGCATTAAAAGTCACTGTTCCTAAATTTGAACATTTATAAGATATATTTAAAATATTTTTTACAACTTCCTCAATAACAACAGGGTCAAGGTATGCACCGCGTGTTGTCATGGCGGAAAAATCATATTTAAATACAATTTTCTTTGATTCTAAAAGAGGCTCGTAAGTTTTAGCCACACTATTCAATAAATCAACTATATCAAAGGTTTTATATTCATATTTATAAAGTCCTGATTCAAGCTTAAAGAAATCAAACATTTTTTCTAAATCAAAAGATAAATCCTTTGAATTTTTATTGATAATGCTTACATATTTTTCCTGTTTTTCAACCAGATGACCGCCGATGCCTTCAAGTAAAGCTTTTGAAAACCCTACGACAGAATCAAGAGATGAAATTATTTCAGGCGAAATTTCACATAAAAATGTATTTTTTTCATCAATAATTTTCTTTGCAATTTCAAATTCACCGTTTACGACATTCTGCATTTTATAATTCTGCGTAACATTTCTGATTGTGACAAATACTCTGTCATTTTCAAGGTCTTTTGCTGCAGCCACTTCAACATAAACATCTTCTTCGCGAGCCGTCTGAGCCTTTGTAATGGAAGGAGCCTTTTGAGCTACGATTTTATTTAATAGCCCGCTTCCGCCCTGAATATATTCTGAAAAATATTGCCCCACCATATCAAATCTTGAATACCCGAATAATTCGACAATTTTTAAATTTACATCTAAAATTCTGCCGTCCATTGAAACTATAAATATACCATCGGGGTAAATATTAAACATATCATCTTTTTTGGGTCTTGTGAAATTTGAAAAAAGGGCAAACAAATTCATAATTTTTATTTTCCGTCTATTCTTTTATATCTTCTTCAATAATCTTAACATAACTTGACAAAAATTGAAACAGGGAAAAATCATACTAAAGTTGGATATTAATTAGACTTTCGCTTAGTTCTAATAGGTTTTAAAAAAAGCTATAATCATAAAAAAGGATGGCAAAAATGATATTAACGAAAAAAAAGAAAGGATTGTATATCCTTAATATTCTTAACAATGAAAATGATGTGAATTTAGATGATTCAATTTTGGGCGAAATTCACACTATTATTTCAAAAATTAAAAAGGCAAAAACGAGAATTGCGCTTGATTTAAGCAATGTTTCAGCAATAACATCAATTGATTTTTTGAATTTTATTAATTCAAATAATTTAAATATTTTATCGCTTTCACCTCACCTTTTAGCGTGGCTCTCTTTAGCATCTCGAGGCTTTTTACCCCCTGTTTTTATGAGCGAAGATGATTTTGTTTCAAAAAAGAGGCAGTTTGTAAAAAGAAATTTTCGTATTGTTTAAAAAGACTTTTTTTTGATAAAATATTGCTCGGAATATGATATCGTTATCAATAACACCGAGCAATATTTTTATGATTTTGGGGTTTGTTTTATCCCTTTATACTTGTGTTTCAAACGATGTCATTCAAACGCTCGGCACCTTTTTATCTTCAACGAAAGACCGTCCCGTATGGCAGGTATGGCTTTTTACAAGCACGGTTCTTATTATAACCTTTACCGCAGGCTGGATTATAAACAAAGGAGATATGGCATTCGGGCTTCTGGATAGAATTCCGCACCCCGAAACTTTTTACTGGTGGCACATCTTACCGCCTTTAATACTGCTGTTTTTAACAAAAAAAGGTATTCCCGTTGCAACATCATTTTTAATAATAAGTATTTTTTCATCAAATACAATTATAGGAATGATGATTGCAAAATCCTTTATGGGTTATGTTGCAGCACTTATTGTATCGCTCATTTTATACTTTTTTATTGCAAGAAGTGTTGAAAAAATCTTTCTTTATATGAAAAATAAACCCGTTTCAATCGGCTGGGTTATTGCAAAATGGGTATCCACCGCAATTCTTTGGACAGCCTGGCTTTTGCAGGACGGCTCAAAAATCTTTGTATACCTTCCAAGAAAACTTGATTTATGGCAGATGATTATAAGTCTTATGGTTTTTGTCGGGCTTTTGTTTATAATTTGTTACAAAAGAGGCGGTGAAATTCAAAACATAATCAAACTCAAAACAAACACGCAGGATATACGTTCCGCAACCATTATAGATATTGTATACGCAGGTATTTTGATTTATTTTTTAAATTTAAACAATATCCCGATGTCTACAACCTGGGTTTTCCTTGGAGTCCTTGCAGGGCGCGAAATTGCGCTTTATAACAGATTGCGTTTTATAACCGAAAAAAAAGTTTATAAATATATTATAAAAGATTTTACAAAAGCTCTTATAGGGCTTATTGTTTCAATTGCGGTTGTTCTTTTAATTAATTATTCCGATAAAATTTACAGCCTCATTGTAAATTATTTCAATTTGTAATTTTTCTGTTACAATTATTTTGGAATATGACATCATTATCCTTAACATCAAGTGATATTTTTATGATTCTTGGGTTCCTTTTATCCCTTTACACTTGTGTTTCAAACGATGTCATTCAAGCACTCGGCACCTTTTTATCCTCAAATCAAAACCGTCCTTTCTGGGTTTTATGGATATTTTCAGGCACCATACTTGTTTTAACCTTTATTCTCGGATGGCATTTTAACAATGGTGATATGTCTTTTGGCAGGCTTGATAAAATTCCGTTTGCGGACAAATTCTACTGGTACCATATTCTTCCGCCCATTGTAATTATTCTTTTAACAAGAAAAGGAATTCCCGTTTCAACAACTTTTCTTATTTTAAGCGTATTTTCAAGTAGCACGGTAATAGACTTAATGCTTGCAAAATCCTTTTTTGGCTACATTCTGGCTTTTATTTGCGCCTTTATTTTGTATTTTATAATAGCAAGACCCGTTGAAAAATTATTTCTTTACACAAGGGATAAAAAACCTTCTAAATACTGGGTTGCAGCCAAATGGAGCGCAACTGCATTTTTGTGGTCGCAATGGCTTATGCAGGATGCGGCAAATTTATTTGTATATCTGCCAAGAAAATTGGATTTCTGGCATATGATTCTTTCGATGGCCGCTTTTATCCTGCTTTTAGGAGTAGTCTGCTATAAACGCGGCGGGGAAATTCAAAATATTTTAAAATTAAAAACCAATACGGGGGATATCCGCTCTGCTACAATTATAGACTGCATTTACGCCTTTATTTTAATGTATTTTCAACATGCAAATAATGTGCCGATGTCTACAACATGGGTATTTGTGGGGCTTTTAGCAGGCCGCGAAGTTGCAATGTACAACAGAATCCGCTTCAGAACAAAGAAAAAAGTTTATAAACACGTTGCAAAAGATCTTCTAAAAACTGTTATCGGGCTCGTTGTTTCAATTGCGGTTGTGCTTTTAATTAATCATTTTGATAAATTTTGCAAACTTCTTGATTATTATTTCAATATGTAAAATAAACGCCAATTTACCTTACTTTTCGTTGAAATCAAGGCTATACAGGTATTCAGCAAGGTCGTATGCCTTAATACTCCTGATATTGCGGGCCTTAAGAGCGTATTTTAAACTCCAAAGACAGGTAGGGCAGGCAGTTAAGACTATTTTTGCACCGGATTTTACAGTATCATCAATTTTTTTAAGCGATAAAACATTTGCCGTGCGCGGGTGGGATAAGAAAAAATCACCCCCGAAACCACAACACTCATCAGGGTTTTCAAGTCTTTTATATGTAACATTTTTAATATTTTTTAAAATATATTCAATGTCAAATAAAGGTACACCGGCGCTTTTCAGGTGGCAAGGATAGTGAAACGTAACCACATCAAGCGTTTTAGATGAAAAATTATGAGTTTGAAGCATTTTTTTATAAAGCTCAGTGTAAAATATGAGCCTGTTCTTTGTTTCAGGGGTATTAAACGCGTAAGATTTCACTGATGACAGGCATGTAGCACAATTGAACACCACCAGGGCATCCGTATTTTCTATCTTTTGGATGTTTTTTGCCTCTGTATCCCTGTATACATCAAGGTTTCCCTTGTTTTTATACGGTATACCGCAGCATTCAAAACCGCCCTCAAAAAATTCATAAGGCAGCTGAAAATCAGGATTAATACACTTTGAGACGCATCCGTTAAAATGAATAAGTTTTTTATCGAATTTTTCAACGCGGTGTTTTTTACCCGAAACCATTGGTTTTATTGGGTGTTTCACCCTATAAAAACATTTAAGTATAAAAATTTTAATTTTTAAGAAAATTTTCCCATGCAAAATTTTTTCTAAAAAAGTTAAATTTTC